>JAVHLI010000002.1 GCA_031082185.1 bacterium
CGCCCGTCCTTCGGTTTCGGCTGTCTCCGTGCCTGACGCGGGCTCCTGCGGTTGCGCTGCTCTCCTAGCACGACGCCTTCGGATTCGCGGCGGCCCAATCTGCTCACGAGCCTCCTGTGACAGCATGTCGTGCAGGGCGACCGTTAGATCCTCGGGATCAATGAGGACGCCCTCCTTTCGCTTGATCTCGCGCCGTATGAGAAGCAGCACTATCTCCTGAAAGAGGGCCCGACCGATGGAGGCGGGGTTGAGGGCGGCTTGCCGCGACCAGAACTCCTCGTGCTCGTTCTTCCGTATGGCGTTGCGGTGGAGGATTCCCAACTGACCCGCAGCCGAATCCAGGTCGTCCTCAGCCAAGTCAACCGAGAACACCCTCTCGTACTCGATGCCTTCCTCGAACGTGAGGTGGTAGAGGTTCCAGGCAATCCCGTTTGTCAGGAGCACCCAACGGAAGTTGTTCCGGGAGGCGTACATCTGGGACTGCTCGATATGCTTGTCCCGGAGAGTGACTCCGGCGGCCTTCACCTCCACCAGTAGCTTCGTAACCCCGTCGATCTTGAGGGCGATGTCGATGTACTTGCTCTTCAGTTGCGCCTCCCGGCTGATCTCGGTCAGAACGTCGTAGCCAAGGACCTCCTCCATGAACTTGACAACTCGCTGAACCGTGTCGGCCTCGTTCAGGTTGTCCCGTTGGGCCTGAAGCAGGATGGGCTGGAACTTCCTTAGTGGCCTGCGGATATTTGCCGTCATCCCGGCACCTCCCATGAAGATCCCCGGCGACGCGAAGTGACCTAACATCTCTGGGGTTCAGCAGGCGGGCACGTACTCCTCCACTTCCCCCGCGGTTGTGCATAAGCAAGAGCCGAGCGGCCCATTCATCGCGGCAGCGGAGACCACTTCGCGTCTTCTTACCCCTCGTCACGTGAGTCGCAACGAGCGACGATTGTTGGGCGCCAAGCTCCAATCGCGGGCGGGCTGGCCGGGAGGACAAGGGCAACCTACGGATGTGGGTCGTGGGGTTTCCTGCGGCGCGCCAGGCGTGGGAAGCGTACCGTGACGCCCTGATCCTTGAGGAGCGCGCCTATTCGGGCCGCTTGCCATTGGCCTCCGAGCGATTCGCGTGACGCGATTCGCGTCCCCAAGGTCAGCCTCCCGGGGGGCCCCGTCGGGATGAACACGGCCAGGGCGCCACGGGTCGGCCCGCGACTGTCTCCACCGAGTTAGGCTGCAGTTAGGCTGTAGTAGAGTACTAGGCGGGCGGGGAATGAAAACGGGGCGAAGGCTGAAACTCTCGCCCCGTCGGTGTTTCGGCTGGAGCGCCCGGAGGGAGTCGAACCCCCGACCTACTGGTCTAGTCCAGCCGCAGGCGCTCAATCGCCGACGCTTGCCGGTGCGCCCGTTGAAGGTCAGCCCCCACCAGGTTGCTGTAGCGCAGCGTTGTCGCCAGGCTCTCGTGCCCCATCAGCCGGCGCACCTCGTCGAGCCCGGCGCCGCCGCGCAGCCACGAGGTCGCCGCGAAGTGTCTCAGTGCGTGCGGGTGCAGCCGGCGGTGCGCGGGCAGGCCGGCCTTCGCGCTGAGGCGGTTGGAGATTGTCAGCAGGTGCCGTGTCTTCAGCGGTCGGCCCTGCCGGTCGGCAAACAGGAACGCCTCGGGCGCAGGGTGAGGGTGACGCGCGAGCCACGTCTTGAGGGCGCGCGTGGTGGTGGGCCCGATGAAGGTGACGCGATCTTTGCGCCCCTTGCCGGCGCGCACGAACAGGCCGCGGTCGGCCGGCCGCCAGTCCTCGACGAGCAGGTGCAGCAGTTCGCCGGCGCGGAGGCCAGCATCGGCGAGCGTCAGCAGCAGGGTGCGGTTGCGGACGCCCTCCAGAGTATCAGGACAGGCCGCCAGCACGGCGCGCAGTTCGTCCTCGGTGGGCACGTCGGGCAGTGTCCTGGGCGTCCTCATGGTGAAGCCGCGCAATGGCGTCGCCGCGAGCATGCCAACCTCCACGCACCAGCGGAAGAACGTTCGCAACGTGCGGAACCCCTGGTGCTGCGTGCTGGCGCTGCGGTGTTGCAGTCCGACGAAGAAGGTTCTCACCGAAAGCGCCGTCACCTCGGGCACCTCGGCGGTCAGCCGGCGCAGCCACCAAGAGTAGACCTGAACCGTCTTCGCGGTGCAGCCGCCGACGCGCTTCGTCAGCAGGAACGCCTCGACGAGATTGCAGAAGGGGTGAGCGTCTGCTTCTTCGGCGGATTTCGTGAAGGAGCCAAAGGCTGAAAGCCGCGTCCTGACTGGGTTGGCGCGCCTGGAGGGACTCGAACCCCCGGCCCGCTGCTTAGAAGGCAGCCGCTCTATCCGCTGAGCTACAGGCGCGCGGCCAGGCACGAGTATAGCACAGGCCCCTGCTCACAGAACCCTGTGCACCGCCAGTCGGGAGAATACCACCGCGGCTACCAGGCACGCCAGCGCAGCGCCGGCGGCGAGCGCTGTAGCCTCGGTGGGGCGGCGCTCCCAGCCGATCTGTCGGCCCAGGTGCCGGTAGACTCGCCGCAACTCGCCGACGTTAGTGGTGCGGTAGTATGCGCCCCCTGCGGTCTCCGCCATCCCGCGGAGGGTTTCTTCGTCCAGGCGCACCAATATGCTGCGTCCGGCGACGGTGAGGGTCGTGCCTTCAGGCGTACCGACCCCCACGGTGTAGACCTTTACCTGGAGATCGCGTGCGCTGCGCGCCGCCTCCAACGGATGTGTTCCGCGGTTGCTCTGCCCGTCGGAGAGCAGCACGATCACTCCCGGGGGCAGCTTCCCCGCTGGCGCCGGCGACGCCCCAGGCGGCAGCGCAAGAGGCGCTTCGCCACCTGCCAGCGGTCGAACACGGCCAGGCAGAGCCCAGATCGCCTCGAGCAGGCCATCGCCCATCGCGGTGGCGGATTCCGGGATAAGCAGGTCAATCGCATCGCGGATGCGGGCACGATCCGCCGTCGGCGGCACGACCGTCGTGGCGTAACCGCTGAAGGTAACCAGGCCCACCCGGAAACCGCCGGGCAGCGCTCGAACGAACTCGTGAGCAGCCAGCTTCGCACCGGCCATCCTGTTGGGCTTGAAGTCATCGGCCAGCATGCTGCGGCTCACATCAATGGAGAGCACCACCACGCCCTCTCGCGCGGGTACCGGCAGCGGAGCCGTGGGCCGTGCCAGACCGATCAGAACCATCCCGATGCCCAATAGGTAGAGCACCGGAGGCGCCCACCTGCGCCACCTGCCGCGACCGCCGGCGGCACGCGCCAGCATCTCGACGTTGGGAACAAGCATTACCCCGCGCGGGCGCCTTACCTGAAGCCGGAGGTACGCCCAGACAAGCAGCGGCAGCGCCGCCAACGCCCACAGCATGAAGGGCCACTCAAAGGTCATGGCACCCTCCCAAACCAGAACAGTGAAAGCGCGCCGCCGGCCAGCATGAAGACGCCTGCCACCGCCATCAGGAGAAACGACATCTCCTGGCGGGTGCGCTCCCACCCCACGGACCGGCCTAGCAACCGCGAGAGCTCCTGCAGCTCCTCCGCGCCTGTATTCGGAAAGAACCGCCCGCCGGTGATCTGGGCGATGCGCTGGAGGCCGGCCGCGTCGAACGGCACAAGCACGAGCTGGCCCTCCACCCGCATCACGGTTCCGCCCGGCCTGCCCACGCCGACGGTGAAGATTCGGACGCGCGCGTCGCGCGCCAGGGCAGCGGCTTCCTCCGGATTCGGGCCGAAGTTGCTCACGCCGTCAGAGAAGATCACGATGGACCCGGGGATCAACTGCGTCGGACGGTCGCCCGGCCCCCCTGCACGGCCCGGCAGCACCCGCACCGCCTCCAGGATACCGCCGCCCATCGAGGTGGCCGACTGCGGCTGGAGACGGTCGAGCGCCTCGTAGAGAGCGGTCCTGTCGGTGCCGGGCGGCAGCAACACGGTGCCGTACTCGCTGAACGCCACGAGCCCAATCCTGGTCGAGCGGGGCACGATCTCCGCCAGCGCCCGGGCAGCCCTTCGTGCTGCCTCCAGGCGCGTCGGCTGTGCGTCGGTGGCGATCATGCTCTTGCTGGTGTCAACCGCGATCACAACCGCGGCGCGGTTGACCGGGATGGGCAACGCGGCCACTGGACGCGCCATTGTCACCGCCAGAAGCAGCAGCGCGATCAGGTAGCACGCGGTGGGGAGGGAGCGCTGCCAGCCCGGGGGGCGCACCACCAGTTGATCGAACAGACGTGCCTCAGCGAACTGCCCGGCGGCGCGTTGCTGCCGCCGGCCGAGGATCCGGTGCCCCCACCACAGAAGCGGGGCCAGGGCCAGCGCCCAGAGCATCAGCGGCCAGATGAACTCCACAGGCGCCTCCGCCGCCGCAGCACGAAATCCACAAGGGGATCCCCCAGCGTCGCGGCCGTGGACAACACGAGGTGGTCAACGCGGGCACGCCGAAACGCCGCGGTTACGCTTGCCCGGCGCGCGCTTACCAGCTCCTCGTGCGCAGAACGCACCCGCGCGTCGGACGTGTCAATCCAGCAATGCCGGCCGGTCTCGGGATCCCGCACCGGGATCAAGCCCACGTCGGGCAGGACCTCTTCCGCCGGATCGCGGATCCAGGCAGCGACCACGTCGTGCCGGCGTCCCAGCTCGCAAAGCGGCCTCTCCCAGCCATCAGGCGCGATGAAGTCCGAGATCACGAAGACAAGGTGCCGGCGGCGCAGCATTCCGGCCGCGGCATGGAGCGCGCCGGCAAGATCGGTCATCCCAGGTGGATCGGCCATCCCCGACACGGAGGGCCCGGCCTGCTGCAGGGAGTGCAGAATGCGCAGGGCATGGCGCCGGCCTGCACGGGGTGGGACCAGCGGCTGGCCGCGGCCCGGAAAGGCCACCGCACCGACCTTATCGCCGTGTCGCGCCACGATGTAGGCGGCGGTCCCGGCAAACTCGATCGCCAGATCGCGCTTGAGGCGGCGTCGGGTGCCGAACATCATCGAGGGAGAGAGATCCACGAGCAGCCAGGCGGTCAGTTCGCGCTCTTCGTGATACTGCCGGACGAAGATGCGATGCATCCGCGCGGTGACGTTCCAGTCTATGCGCCGGACCTCGTCGCCCGGCTGGTACTCCCTGACTTCGGCCAGATCCAGACTGGGCCCGTAGAAGATACCCCGGTAGTCGCCGAACAGGAAACCGTCCAGGCGACGCACGACGGTGAACTCCAGCCGCCGCAGCAACTGCTCAGGGGTCTCCAGCAACTCGACCGCCGGCACGGCCGGCTATTCCCCCCTGGAAAGCCCGCCCCCGGCTGCCGCGGTGCTCTGGGCCTCGTATGGATCCCCCAGTGCCAGGCGCGGTGCAGGTACGGCCGCGATCACCTGCTCCACCAGGGAGTCGGGTCCCACCCCGTCGGCCAGGGCCTCGTAGGAAAGGACCAGGCGGTGGCGCAGCACCTCAGGCGCTATGTCCCGTATGTCCTCCGGCATCACGTACTCCCGCCCCCGCAGCAGCGCCAGCGCGCGCGCGCCCAATACCATGTTGAGGGAGGCTCGCGGGCTGGCTCCGTAGGCGACGTAGCGGCGCAGTTGATCCAGCCCCACCTCGTCCGGGCGGCGGGTCGCGGTCGCGAGCGCCACGGAGTACTCGCGGATTCTCGCGTCGACGTAAACCGCGTCGGCGACCGCCTGCAGTTGGAGCAGTTCGGCGGCGCTGATTGCCGGACTCACTTCCGGGGGAGCGCCGCTCATCCGTTCGACGATCGTGATCTCCTCGTGTCGGCTGGGGTAGGTGATGACCACCTTGAACATGAACCGGTCTACCTGCGCCTCAGGCAGAGGGTAGGTTCCCTCGCTCTCGATCGGGTTCTGGGTGGCCATCACGAGAAACGGGTGCGGAAGGGGGAAGGTCTGCTTGCCGATCGTCACCTGCCCCTCCTGCATCGCCTCGAGCAGTGCTGACTGCACCTTAGCCGGGGCGCGGTTGATCTCGTCGGCCAGGACGAAGTTGGCGAAGACCGGACCCAGTTCCACGTCGAAGGCGCTGGTCTGCCGGTTGTAGATCCGGGTCCCCACCAGATCGGCCGGCACCAGGTCCGGCGTGAACTGGATCCGCTTGAACTCGCAGTCAATCGCCCGGGCGGCGCTCTTGATGGCCAGGGTCTTGGCCAGACCAGGAACGCCTTCGAGCAGGACGTGTCCCCGTGCGAGCAGCGCCACCAGCAGCCGCTCCAGCATCAGGTCCTGACCGACGATCACGCGCTTGACCTCGTAGAGCACCTTCCGCATCGTCGCGGAGGCCTGTTGGAACAGTTCCAGCGGCTTCGTCACCTGGCTCCTCCCTCTTGCTCGCGCACGCGCTACCGCCACGGTAGCACCGCCCCAAAAGGGGGTCAAGGCGAGTCGCGGCGAATCACACTGTGGTATGCGACGCTCGATTCTTCTTGCCGTGAAGCGAATCATCACCGGGATCTGCCTGCTCGCGGTGCTCTGCCTGTTCGCCGGGTTCTCCCTGCTTGCCCCTGCCCCGGCGCGCACGGCCGCCGCTCCTTCCGATGCGTGGCTGGTGGTCCCGGGACAGTCCATGGGCGCGCTGCGACTGGGCGTCCCGGCACGAACCCTCTATCAGACCGCAGGATGGGGACAGCCCGACCGCACGCACGCCGCAGGCTCCGTTTCGTACCTCTACTACGACCGCCAGCGCACCGCCGCCGGCGTGCGCGACGATCAGGTCGTGCTGATCCTCACCACGAGCGAGCGATACCGGACCGAGCGGGGAGTGGGCGTGGGCCAGCCCGCATCGGCCGCGGCGACGGCCTACGGCGCGCCATCGTCAGGAGGCGGCGACGAGCGGGTGCTCTGGTACGACGCCTTGGGGCTCGTGCTGGGAACGGGAAGCGGCACTGTCATCCGAATCGGGGTATTCGATCCAAAGGCCTTCGTGCGCGCGCTGCTGGCGGACGAGCGGCCTGCCCGAGACATCGTGCTCACCGCGCGGCCGCCCAAGTACGGCGCCGCGCCGGGTGCAGGTGCAAGTGGCAACGCCGGCGCGGGTGGCAGCGCCGGCGTGCAGGCGCGCTCGGCAATGGTGACCGTTACGCTCAAGAACTTCGGCCGGGGCGCGAAGGTCCTCAACCCCAACTTTTTCTCGCTCGCGGACCGCGATGGTGAAACCTATCGTTACGACCCGTCCTCGTTCCGGCAGGCAGATGCCTGCCGCTCAACGGTCTCGGTACGGCCCGGAGACACGGGGACTTGCTCGCTGGTCTTCGTGATTCCCGCAGGCCGCAGCGCCCGCACCATCGTCTTCAACGATGGCGCGAGCACCGACGAGTACTACTTCAACTAGTCTCTGCGACTTCCAGCCAGTTCGACTTCTGCGCTTTCAAGCCGGAGGCCAAGCGCGATGAAACGGTATCTCTCCAGTTTCCGCTCCAGGACTGCTCTTTCTATATCGAGCGGTTCGCGCCGGGAAGTGAAGAACCTATCCACTTCCTCTGCCAGGGCGATCGCCTGCTGAAAGCATGACTTGTGATGCTCTTCCGCTCCATGCACGTGACGCATCCCCTCATTCCACTGCGGCGTCGTAAGCGTGCCGGAGGCTGCGCAGTTGGTTAGGAACCTCATTATCAGGGCTTGTGCTTCCTTGATCGCCAAGCATTCGAGGTTCTTCTCATGCAGGCGCCGCGTCATGGGAGGCGGCGACATAGAAGAGAACCTGCGCCTCTCCCGCTGGGTCTTGTCTGCCAGTTCTGTCGCAGCAGCCGCCATTCCCGCGGCATCCTGGCGTCTCGCCGCCCCTTCCAGCTCTTTCACCAGCTTCTCCTGCCCAGCAAACCACTCTTCTCGCGGAATCGCCGCAAGGACGGATTGCCTGTATTCCTCGTTGAAGACTTGGATGCGCTGGTTGTACGCATTGACTTCCTGCCCAAGCCCCACCCGCAGATTCAGCGCCGCGGCGTCCTGAAGGTAAGGCCCCAGCGATCCAGTCAGGACCCCGGCGCTTTCCATCTTCGTCCGTCAACATCCAGGAGCATCTTTCCTGGTGGGTCTGAACCGTTGGACGCTTTTCAGAGAAGTCCACCGAAGTGTGCCAGTTCCCACCCCATTGGCTGTAGTTAGGCTGCAGAAGTCGCGATGGCTCGCGACCGCGCTGCTGGAGATCGAGCCCCGACTGCGGCGGCTGCGCGGGTATCGGGCGTTGCCACAGTTGCGCATCGCCCTCGAGACCGCTGTCATGCAGGGGAAGGAGGTGAGGGTAGCGTAATGAGCGCTGGGGGTTGCTCCCGGAAAATCAACTACCCTTGGGACACCCTCCGCGCAAGCGGGCGGCGCATTGGTGCTGTACCTACCAACTGTCGAACCCCGGCACTCTAGGGCCGCCAGAGCAGCTTGGGATCGAACAGGTCGCGGAGTCCGTCGCCAAGCAGGTTCAGCCCGAGGATGAACAGGATGATCGCGCCGCCCGGCGCAGCCAGCAGCCACGGGGCTGTCGCTAGGTAGGTGCGCGTCGTCGCCAGCATGTTCCCCCATTCGGGGGCCGGAGGTTGCACCCCCAGCCCCAGGAAACCCAGCGCGGTCACAGTCAGCATGGCGGTGCTGCCCATCAGTGTCGCGTAGACGATCACGCGGCCGGCGATGTTCGGCAGGATGTGCCGGCCGATCAGGCGCAAGGGTGTGGCGCCCAGTGCGCGGGCCGCCTCCACGTACTCCGCACCCGCGGTCGTCAGCACTAAGCTGCGGATCAACCGGGCCAGGGCCGGCGCGGTGGTCACGCCGACCGCAACGATGACGCTCTGCAGGCCGACGCCGAGCAAACTGACCAGCACTACCGCCAGCACCAGCGAGGGAAAGGTCAGCACAGCATCCGAGATGCCTATCAGCACCCGATCGGTCCTGCCGCCGGCAAATCCTGCCAGCAGCCCGACCGGCAGGGCAATCGCCAACGAGAGCAGCATTCCCAAGACCACGATCGACAGGTCGGCGCGGGCCGCAACGATCACGCGGCTGGCCAAATCTCTTCCCAGGTCGTCGGTCCCGAACCAGTGCGCCGCCGACGGCGGCCGCAGCGCGGTCAGCAGATCCAGCGCGTTCGGATCCTGCGGCGTGAGCCAGGGCGCGAAGAGCCCCACCAGCGCATACCCGGCCACCAGCACGAGACCCGCAGCGACGCTGGGCACCCGCACCAGCCGCATCGCACGCTTGCGGAGTGCAGAAAAGGGCGGCCGATGGAGCCGGGGGCCCCACGAATTCGCATCAGCAAATCCTTGGGGTGGCCTACGCGTAGCGGATGCGGGGATCGACGGCCGCATAGGAGAGGTCCACCAGCAGGTTGATGATCAGAAAGCCGGCCACGTAGAACAGCGTGATGCCCTGCACCAGGAAGTAGTCCCGCATCGATACCGCGCTGATCATCGCCTGCCCCAGTCCCTGGTAGGCGAAGAGCGTCTCCACCACGATCGAGCCACCCAGCAGATAGCCGGCCTGCAGCCCCACCATCGTGATGATGGGCACCAGTGCCGGCGGCAGCGCATGGCGGTAGAGCACCACACGGGCGGCCAATCCCTTGGCGCGCGCAGTGCGCACGAAGTCCTCGCCAAGGACCTCGATGACGTTGGCGCGGGTCGTACGGCTCACCAAGGCCACGAGGCGGGCAGCCACCGCGATCGTCGGCATCAGGAGGAAGGCCAGGCCGCCGGTGCCGGCCGCCGGCAGCCAGCGCAGCTTCACCGCGAGCACCTGCATTAGAATCATGCCGACGAGGAAGTTGGGAATCGACAGCGCTAGGATGGATGTTCCCATCACCACCTGCGCCAGCGCGCCGTGGGGCCGGACCGCGGCCGCCACGCCGGCCGGCACGGCCAGAGCCACCGTCAGCAGCAGGCTGGCGACCATGAGCGCAAGGGTCGGCCCCAGGCGACCGACCACGACCTTCGTCACCGGCTGCCGCAGGCTGAGCGAGGTGCCGAGATCGCCCCGGCTGAGGTCACGCAGAAAGACCAGGTACTGCAGCCATACCGGCCGGTCCAGGCCCAGGTCGCGGCGGATCGCCTCGACCTGGACCTGAGTCGCGGTTGGCCCGGCGACGATCACGGCCGGGTCGCCCGGTACGAGACGGAAGACGACGAAGATGAGCGTGATGACGCCCAGCGTCTGCGGAGCCAGTAGCAGCATGCGGCGCAAGGCAAACAGAGCCATCGGCGCGCACTCCCTAGTCCGTCTGGGCTATCCCTAACACCTTGCGGCATTCCCGGCCGGCCTACGGCTGGGCATTGCGCAGGACGGTGAAGATCACCGGCCAGACCTCAACGTTCTTGATCTCCTTCCGCTTGGCGACAATCACGTTCTCGGCGTAGAGCCACACCCAGGGCGCGTCGTTCCAGATGGTGCGGGCCGCCGACGCCAGGAATTGGCCACGCTTCGCCAGATCGACCGTCTGCTCCGCCTGGTTGAGCAACTTATCCACTCCGGGGTTGCTGTACCAAGTAAAGTTCCACTGTCTGGGGAGGGCGTCGCGGGTCGGATTACTCTCGTACAGCGCGCTAAGCTGATACCACCCGTCGGCGTTCGAAGGGTTAAACCCAAACAGCACCATGTCCCACGCGATCCGATCAGGTGGGACCCGAAGGAAGTCCCAGAAGGCAGCCGGCTCCACCCGGTTGATCGTCGCCCGCACACCGATCACGCGCAGGAAGTGCTGGAACGCCTGCGTCACCTCGATGTCTTTGGGTAGCATACCGATCGGCGTCAGGACCGAAATCTCAAACGCCTTCCCATCCTTGCGTACCACGCCGTCAGGTCCCGGGCGCCACCCGGCCTCAGCCAGCAAGGCCTTGGCTCGGTCCACGTCGTACGGCCATGCGCTGATCGGCGCGTAGCCGAAGGTAAACGGAGACAGCGGCGAGTCGATGGGTGTGGCGTAGTCCTTGAAGATGGCTTTGATGACCGGGCCGCGGTTGACGGAATAGTTGAAGGCGTGCCGCACGCGAACATCCTGGAAGAACGGCCGGTTCAAATTGAAGGCGAAGCCGAACGTCCGCAGGGCCGGCTGCGCAATCACCTCGACGTTGGGATTCCTCTGCAGCTCCGCCACGTTCTCCGGTGGCACAGCGTTGATGATATCGGCCCTCCCGCCCACCAGCAGCGCAATGCGAGTGGTGGGATCGGGTATGTGCCGCATGATGATTTGGCTGAAACCGGGTCGGCCGCCCCAGTAGTGGTCGTTGCGCCGGAGCACCAGCTCCGTACCCACATCCAGCCGCTCGAACGCGTAGGGGCCGGTCCCCACCGGCGCCCGTCCGAAGCCATCACCGAGCCGGCGAACAGCTGTCGGGCTCACAATCCCGCCGGAACCGTGCGCCAACGTATTTAGCAGCGCGCCATATGGCTTCCGGGTTGAAATCTCAACGGTGAAGTCGTCCACCTTGCGGACACTGGAGATCGGATCCCACAGGACTCGGTTCGACCGGTTGGTCCCGGGATCGATCTGCCGTTGGATGTGGAAGACCACCGCGTCGGCGTTGAACGGTGTGCCGTCGTGGAAGGTGACCCCTCGACGCAGGCGGAAGGTCCAAGTCAGATCGTCGCGCGATACCGACCACTCGGTGGCCAGCTGAGGGACGATTTGCATCTTGTTGTTGAAGCCCGCTAGGTTGTCGTAGACGAGGAACATCGGTTCGTACCCGGCGGGATAGACGGTACCGACGGCCGCGCTCGCCGTGTCCATGGAGGTCACCGGAACGTTCTGCGCGTAGACCAGCGGACGGTCAACCTGGGCGCCGGCCGAGACCGATCCCAGCAACACCGCCGCGATGGCGAACCTGAATGCCGCACGAAGCTTCATACCAATCCCCCCTTGACCTCCGATTCTTCCCTACGCGACGCTCTCTCCCTGATGTGCTCCACAAGTGCCTGGCTCTGCGCGAACAGTGCGGGCTGGCCGCCCGTGTGGATGAAGACGACCGTGGCGCCCTGAGGGACCAAGCCGCGGTGGATGTGGTCGATCATGCCTGCAGCGGCCTTGCCCGTGTAGACCGGATCGAGCACGAGGCCTTCCCGCCTTGCGAAGGCTAGGATGGCGTCCAGGCCTTCGGGCGTAGGAACGCCGTACCGCGGGCCGATGTAGTCCCGCGAGGCTTCGACCTCACCTGGTGAGACGGCAATCGGCAGCCCGAGGAGAGCCGCGGCGTCCGTCGCGATTCGGGCCGTGCTCTCCCAGGGATCTTCATTGCTGGTGGATGCGATACCGACAACCCGAACCGGGAGGCCCAGTGCCTTCTTCGCCAGCATCAGCCCGGCGAGTCCCTTCCCCCCCGAAGAGACATAGATGTGCTCGGGGCGGCGGCCATGCGGTTCGAGGAGCTCCTGGATCTCCAGGAAGTTCTCGACTGTCGCCAGCGCGGCTGCCCGGGCAAACATCTTCCCGTGGTTGAGGCTGAACGGGCGGCGGCCCCTGGCGCGCAGTTCATCCACCAGGTCCTGAACCGCGCGATCCAAGTCGTGATAGGTGGGAAGGTCGAGGATCCGCACCTCGGCTCCGAGAACAAGGTCGCACAGCAGGTTGCCCTGGACATCGACGTCGGCCCTGCCCCGCAGCACTAGCACCATGGGCAGCCCGAGCATGTTGGCCGCTGCGGTCGTCTGCCGCGCCGAGTTTGAGGTGGCCTCAACCCCGAAGACGAGGATGTCGGCGCCTGACGCGATCGCCTCGGCCATGCGCCACTCGAGATTGCGCATCTTGTTCCCGCCGAACGCAGGGCCGGTCAGGTCGTCCCGCTTGACCCACAGGTCGACACCGAGGTCACGCGAGAGGTTGGGACAGTGCTGAATTGGCGTGGGGAGTAAAGCCAGGCGCACGCGCGGGACCGCTGCGATGCGGCGTCTGAGATCGGCCATCTCCTGCACCATCGTGGCCACGGTCTCTACCCTCCTAGATCGCCAGCCAAGGGTAGCGCGGCTCCTTGTACAAACGGCCGAAGTCGATGCCACTCTGCACCATGAACCCCAGCAGTTCAACGAAGTCGCCGTGCACTCTGGCCGGGACTGCATCGGTGCCGGGGTCAAGAAGCCCCGGGCCGTCGTTGTTGGCCTCCGCCGCTGCGCAGAGGTCGTGTATGCGATAGTCTACGTCCCGCGAATGGAGCACCTCTCGGCGGTCCAGCAGAAGCCCCAGAGCAGCGGCGATGCCATACGCGCCCCAATTGGAGATCGCCGAGATTATGAGATGGTCAGGGAGGAACGCCGGCACGACGGAGCCGCCACAAGGACACTTGCACTCCGCCGCGTAAGGAACCATGGATACCACTGCATTCCGGATGAGCCCGCAACCTAGCTCGTTTCCACCATCGCCAATACCAAGAGTGTAGATACCTGAGGCTCTGCCACGTTCAAACAGCACGTCAACCTTCGCACAATGCTCGGTCAGTCGGAATCCTTTGGCACCGTGGTAGTGCCCGTGCTCGTTGGCTCCGGGACGCTCAATTGCGATCAGCGCCTTGGGCCGCGCTTGGTCCAGCAATCGGTCGGCGGTGTGAATGGCCTCGGCGGGGTCGGTTGGAAATGCCAAGACCGCAGCGGTCGTCGGTAGCCGCAGGGCATCGTCGAGATCGCGTGCATACAGCCCGGCACCCCGGATCGCAGCGCGGCACATCCCTAAGTGAATCTCCTCCGTGACGATGACTGGCCTGGCCGCCAGGCCCAAGACCAGGGCGCGGGCCAGCGCGCCGGCACCGACCGGCCCGTCCTGCTCACCCGAGAACCAGGGATAGGTGGGCAGGCCTGTTGCAATCACGACAACGTCGCCTGGTCCCACCCGGTCCTGCAGGCGCTGGGCGGCGGTCAGGCACAGCGGGCCGTCTTGGACAGCCCTGGCGGCGAGGTAGAGGTCGCGCACCACGCCACGCCCTGTGATCTCGATCGAACAGAGGCTGTCAATTGCCTCACCCATCTTGTGTAGTTTCTCATCACTTCCCGCCACGGCTCGCCTCCCTTGCCGCCGTCCTTCGATCCAGCGGTGTCTCAGGTTCCACCACGAAGGCAAATGAATACCGGTCAGGTCGAAACCAGGCACGCACGAACTGCGCAGGCTGCCCGCCTGCCTGGACAGCGAACTCGGCGACTAGCAGGGGAGCGCCCGGCCGCAGATCAAGTAGTCGCGCCTCCTCGCGGCCTGCCGCGCGGGCGCCGATCCGCACCCGCGCCCGATCTACCTCAAGCTGCTGTTCCCGTGCGAGTCTAACGAGAATGCCTGGGACCACATAGTCGCGGGGTCGCAGCCGCGATGCCCAAGATCGAAGGATGTAGCGGTTCTCGATCCACAGCGGCCGCCCACTGGCGGTCCCTCGCCGATGGAGCCACAGCACGTCAGAACCGGCGGGAAGACACAGTGCTTCCGCGACGTCCGCTGGCGGCTTTAGCCAGTCGTGCCGCAGCACCCGCACCTCAGGCACGAATCCACTGCGTCGGATGTCATCCTCAAATCCCATCAGATCGACCGGGTCGCGCTCGATCCTGAACTCGTGCGACCGCAACGAGTTCACGAATGTCCCGCGGCCGGAGACGCGGTATATTAGACCCTCCTGCACCAAGCGTTCCATAGCCCGCCGGACCGTGATCCGACTAACATCAAAGCGGCGGACGAGGTCCCCCTCGGTCGGCAGCCGTACCCCCGCAGCATACCGGCCCGCAGCCACCTCGTCGCGGAGTACGGACTCCACCTGGTAGTAGAGAGGAATCGGCGATCGGCGAGAAATCGCATTCGTCATAACAATATATCTTTCTGTCTCCAGACCAGAACTCCTGCCCAGGATCTCAGATCTCCTGACATCCCCCCTCGCTCTCGCTGAAGTGAATGATTAGGCCGTCGCCGGCGGCTCTGCGACCTCGTAGTGCAGGCGGTAGTTGGTCTCTGGGAAGCAGGGATCGAGGGCGTTGAGCTCGGCGCACAGGGCGCGGAACCCCGTCTCCGGGGAGGGGCCATCCTGCGAGGGCCTCCGTGCGGGCACCGAAGACGGTCGGGTACACCCTAACACTCCTGAAGGCCATCTTCACGGACGCTATCGCGCACGGGCACTTGGACCAGAATCCGGCCGCAGGAGATCGACCGACTGTTGCGGACCCCGGAGGAACCCTGGCGCAACCTCTACCTCGTCGCCATTCACACCGGCCTCCGGCGGGGCGAGCTGTTGGCGTCGCGCTGGAGTAACCTCGACCTGGAACAGCGTCGCCTGTACGTGCGGCGCAGCCTCGGGCGCATCCGCTATGGGAAGAACACCGTGGTGCGAGAGGCGGCGCTGAAAACCCGTTCCTCCCGTCGGACGGTGGACGTCTCTCCTACCGTGGGAGAAGCCCTGCTGGCGCTACCGGCCGGGGATGACCCCGAGCGGGACTTCGTGTTCAGGTCCCAGACCGGCGGCCCGGTTGACCCCGACAACGTGGACCGGGCGCTCAAACGCCACCTGACCCTGGCCGGGCTGCCGCCGATTCGGTTTCATGACCTGCGGCACACCCACGCCAGCCTGCTGATCGCCGCCGGTGTTCACCCGAAGGCGATTCAGGCCCGGCTGGGGCACTCGTCCATCACGGTCACCATGGACCGCTACGGGCACCTGATGCCGTCGGCCTTCGAGGGGGTCGGGGAGCGGCTAGACGCCCTGCTTCAAGGCACCGGCAAGGCACCAACCGCTGCAGGAAGCACGAACGCAGGTCCGGCCCGAAGGCTGGAACCCGCGTCCCTCTTGCTTCCTTGATGGTCGGGGCGGCCCGATTTGAACGGGCGACCTTCTGGTCCCAAACCAGACGCGCTGCCAAGCTGCGCCACGCCCCGACAGGGCGATCGTATCAGAGGCCTTACGGCACCGTCAACGAACCCGTGAAATCTCCGCGCCGGCCTACCGTCCCAGGCTGAACGGCCACGGCAGCGGAATCGCCAGAAGCATCAGGGCCGACCCCAACAACGCCATGTTCTTCATGAAGTTGACCATCTCCATCGTCCTCGTCGAGGGGTCCTGGACCGCCCAGAAGTTGTGCATCTGGAACGAGACTGGGACGAAGAAGATCGCCAGCGCCAGCACCCCGAGCTCGGGCCGAATGCCGAGAAGGATCGACAGCCCGCCGATCAGCAGGAGGACGCCCGTCAGGGCCGTGAGAAGCTTCGGCGACGGCACTCCCTTTGAGGCCGCGTAGCCGCTCATCATCTCAAGCTTGCTGAAGTGATTGTACGCGTTCATGAGGTAGTACATGCCGACGATGATCCTGCCGATCAGGAACGCCGTATCCATGACCATCCCCCCCTTTTCTCCTGCTGCCTCGTTCTTCCACTGCCTCGCCTTCCCACTACCTCGCCGTGCCGTGGGCATCGGCCAGCGCCTGGTAGACCTCGGCGCTCACGTGGATACCGTCGTAGAAGCGCTCCAAGCTCAGGTTTTCGTTGGGGCCGTGGTTGCCCTCGTCGGCGTTGGCGTACGGCACGCCTATGTGATCCACTCCCAGCACCGTGGGCCAGACAGCATTGGGCAGGCTGCCGCCGGAGCACAGGTTTACGAACGGCTCGACTCCCCGCACCGCCCGGATCGCGCCCGCCACAACCGCCACCGCCGGGTGGTCGGGAGCGGTGCGGCTGGCTTCCATTGCTCCGAAACCACGGGCCAGCACCGCCACCCGGGGATCCACGCGGGCGACGTGCGCTTTCACCTTTTCGAAGATCTCTCCGGTCTTCTGGTCCACCACCAGCCGAACATCAATGCGGCACTCGGCCTTCGTGGGGATGATGGTCTTGGATCCCGGGCCCACATAGCCGCTCGCGAAGCCGCTGATGTTGAAGTAGGGCTCCAGCATGATCCGCTTCCAGTAGGTGGGGCCGTCCATGGGCAGGGTATCCAGACCCATCGTGGCGGCGAACGCCTGGGAATCGTACTCCATCCCGGCCAGGAGCCGCTCCTCCACCAGACCTACCGGTCTCACGTTATCGTAGAACCCCTCGATGAGCACGCGGCCCGCAGGATCCACCATGGTCGAGAGCAGGTGGGCCAGCATCCAGACAGGGTTGGGTGCTACTCCGCCCTTGTTGCCGGAGTGGTTGTCGCGGTCGGCGCCCTGGGCGATCAGCGTGATCCCCACAATCCCCCGGTTCCCAAGGGAGATTACCGGGGCTCCCGTAGGATGCAGACCGCCGTCGGAGACGTAGACCAGATCCGCTGCCAATCGCGACCTGTGCTTCCGCACGAACTCCGCCAGGCCTCCTGATCCCGACTCCTCCTCTCCCTCGAAAATGAACTTGAGGTTGATCGGAGGACCGCCGGCGGCCTCCAGCCAGGCCTTTGCCGCCAGCACGTGCGTGATCAACTGCCCCTTGTTGTCGCCTGTGCCCCGACCGTAGAGCCGGCCGTCGCGCACGGTGGGCTCAAACGGCGGGCTGTGCCACAGATCCAGCGGCTCGGGCGGCTGCACGTCATAGTGTCCGTAGAGAAGCAGCGTATGGGACTTGGGGTCCCTCGTGATCTCGCCGTAGACAACAGGCTGCGTCGGCGTTTCGATCACCTCGGATGGAATCCCAAGGTCCTTCATGATCCCTGACAGCAGCCGGGCACACTCCTTGACGCCCACATCCTGCGCGCTGATGCTGGGCTGGCGGATCAGGGTCTTGAGGATCTCCAGCGACTCATCGCGGTGTTTGTCAATGTAGCGGTGAACACGCTCAGTGGACATGCTCTAGGCCTCCTGGATGGAATTCAGGGCTGCGGCAGCAACAAGAGAAGCATCAGGACCGGGGTGCGCGCGTAGAGACTGTGGGGCAACTGCGGTGGCATGTGGATCCATGCGCCGGAGGATGCATCGAGGTCATCGGCGCCCAGCTTCAGTCGGGCCTCTCCCTGCAGAATGTGGATTATCGCCGCGGTCGAGGCGGTGTGTTCGGAGAGCTCCTGGCCGGCGGCGAAGGCGAAGAGTATGGCCTTCACCTGCCCGTCTTTGTAGATCGTTCGGCTGAGGATGCTCTCGGCCGGCGCTTCCGCGAGGGCGGCGAGGTCTGGGACGAGCGTGTAGCTCCGGTTCTCTTCGTTCATAGTCTCGACCTCCGGCATTCCGGCCTCCCGCATTGTGGTCTTCCGTAACCCGGCCTCCCGTGGCTAGCCGAAGCCCAGAAGGGCCAGTAGCCGCGTGGCCAGTCCTCCAACAACAAGCGCCAGCACGATGGTGAACCCGGAGATCGCGGCGGAGCGCCGCCAACCAAGAACCTTCGCGAGCACGGCCATCGTCGCGACGCACGGAATGTATATCGTGTTCACCAAAGCGTAGGTGAATACCTGGTTGGGTGTCATGAACGCCGACAGACTGGACGCGCCGCTGCCATACTGCATCACGGCCAGCGCCACGAGCAACTGCAGCGCGAGTTCCTTGCGCAGAACCGCGAAGATCAGAGTGAGCCCGGCCACCGCGGGCAGGCCGAGCCAGCCCTCCACGATCGGGGCCAGCGGTCGCTCGGCAAGGCGTATCAGGCCGGTCTCGTACAACGTGCCCAGGACGAAGCTGCCGACCAGGACAACCGGAACAGCCACGGTGACGAACTCGCGGGACCGCACCCATGCCTTGCGCAGGACGTTGAGCGGGGTCGGCCATCGGAACGGGAAGACTTCCATGAGAAGATCCGGCGCCCGGCCGGGCAACAGGCGGTTGAGTCCCCAGCCCGAAGCCAGAATGATGACCGCCACGGTCAGGTAGAGGAGCAGCGCCGCGCGCCATCCGCCCAAGTAGGCCACCGCGCCCATGATCACAGCGGTCCGGGCGCTGCACGGCACAAGGGCCACCAGCGTCCCGCCGATGAGCCGCTCGCGCTCGGTGCGCAGAACCCGTAGCCCCAAAATCGCCGGCACACTGCATCCGGCGCCGGCCACCAGCGGGATCGCCGCCCTGCCGTTGAGCCCGAGCCCGCCCATCAGCCGGTCGGTCAGCACCGCGGCCACGTTGAGGTAGCCACTGTCCTCCAGGACCGAAAGCAGCAGATAGAATGTGAGCACATACGGTATGCCCACGCTGATCACCGCGAGCAGACCGGCGTCCAGGCCCCACTTCATGATTCGCGTGAGGACCCCGTCACCAAACGCCCACACGGACACAGCGGCAATGACGGGCGAAGCCGTACGCGCCCACAGGGCCTCGACCAGGCCGGCCAACAAACTGCCACCCCAGAAGAGGCCCGCGAACGTCGCGCCCATCACCGCAAGGAGTAAGGGCACACCGGTTGATGGTCGCGTTGCCAGGCGCCAGAGGCGCAGGCGCTGCGCCTCTCCGGGGTGCAGCGTCACCTCTCGCGCGATGCGGTCGGCCTCCAGGTGCCGGTCCCGCGCAATCGTCAGCGGCAGCGACTCCTCGCCCCGCTCGGAAACCTGCCGGGCGACAGCCCGGGCCTCGGCCGCTGCTTCCGGGTTGGCCATGCCCGCTGGCAACCCCTCCAGGGTGCCCTCCTCCAGAAGCAACAGCGCGCGACCCCGCGCAGGCACATCGTGATCGTCCAGGAGAGCCGCTACCCGCGCGGCCATCCCCTCGACCTCCGTGCTGTACCTGCACCTGCTCTCCGTCGGTTGTCCGACCAGGCCCAGTGCCTCGGTCATCAACTCGGCAGTCCCGCGGCGTCGCGTGGCGATGGTGGGCACCACAGGTACCCCCAGCAGAGCGCCGAGACGCCCTGCGTCGATGTGAATCCCGCGCCGCGCGGCCTCGTCCGTGAGGTTCAGAGCGACCACAACCCGGAACCCAAGGTCCAACAGCTGCAGGACCAGGTAGAGGTTGCGCGCCAGGTTGGTGGCGTCCAGGATCGCGGCAACGGCGTCGGGACGCTCCTCTAGGAGGGCGTGCCGCGCGGCCTGCTGGTCCTCGGTATGGCCCGAAAGCGCGTAGGTTCCCGGCAGGTCCAGAATGGTGACCCGGCTGCCGTTCACCCGCGCCGTCGCGACCGACACCTCGACGGTCGTTCCCGGGTAGTTCGCGGTGACCGCACCCAGGCCGGTCAGTGAGTTGAAGACCGTGGACTTCCCAACATTGGGATTGCCGGCAAGGGCAACCTGTGGATCCCCGGAAATCGGGTCGCGCGGCTGAGCGTCGTGGCAGCCTATGGGCACGGCACCAAACTCTCAACGGCCAGGCGGGCGGCCAGGCTACGCCCCAGGGCAAAGATGCCTCCGGTTCCCTTCACCAGGAGGGGTCCACCGCCCCCGACCGATTCCAGAACCGTCACCACCTCGCCGGGCAACAGCCGCATGGCCGCGAGTTCCCGCGCCAGGCCGACTTCCATGGCCGGAATCTGACCTAGACGGGCGGTCTCACCAGGCCGTAACGCTGAGAGCGATCGCATCGTCGCCTCCAGACACATCCTGGATTCTTAGGGTACCTGAAATATCGTCTTTAGGCAAGCCAAAAGACGCCGAGGAGGGATCGTCCTCTCTCCGGAAGAAGATGGCCTCAGCCATGACACCGGATGCAGAGTTTGAGCGCGTTGCGCAAGGATTCCTGACCGACTACTTCGAGTTCTACCCCACCACCGGAGCCGGCCTGGGGCTGCATGCCTACGACGGGAGGGCCGGCGACTACTCCAGGCCCGCGATCGATGCCTGGCTGCGCACCATGGGCAGTTGGGAGCGGAGGTTGTCCGATCTGCCGCCCGGAAGCCTAGGCAGCCAGGCTGCCCACGATGCGGCCCTGATCGCCCAAGCGATCGCCCAGGAACGGCTGCGGTTCCAGGTTCTCCGCGACCACCAGAGGAACCCCGTCCTGTGGAGCTTCCCCCTGGACGTTACCACCTACCTGAAGCGCAACTACGCGCCGCTGCCTGAACGGCTACGATTGCTCACCAACCACCTCGAGGAAATACCGCGCTTCCTGGAGGAGGCGCGGGAGCACCTGAGTGAGCCGCTGGCCTTGCCCGTCGTCGAGACCGCGCTCGAGATCTACGGCGGATACCGGGCGTTCTACGCCGACGATCTGGCGCGCGCAGCCGCGGGAAGGGCCGGCACACCGCTGCACGACCGGTTCGAGATGGCCCGTACCGCGGCGTCGGCCGCCCTCGGGAGCTTTGAGGCGTTTCTCGCCGAGGCGAAACATCGCGCCACCGGGGAGTTCGCAATAGGAGAGGCGGGCTTCGCGGCGATGCTGCGCAGCGGCGAGATGGTGGAGGCGCCTCTCGACCGCCTGGTTGCCCTGGGTGAGGCCGAGCTGGACCGACTGACCGAAGAGGTGCGGGAGGCGGCCGGCCGCGTGGCTCCCGGCGCGCACCCGCGCGAGGTCATGGCTACGATGGCCGGGGAGCATCCTGCCGAAGAGGCGCTGATCCCCGAGACCCGGGCAATGCTGGAGGATCTCCGGCGCTTCCTGATCGAGGAGGAGATCGTGACGGTGCCAGGCGACGTGCGGCCTCTGGTCGAGGAGACACCACCGTTTGCGCGCTGGGCCTTTGCCATGATGGACTCCGCTGGGCCGTTCGAGGAGGCCGCCACCGAGTCTTACTACTATGTCACTCCCCCGGAGCCGGGCTGGCCCAAGGAACAGCGTGAGGAGTGGCTGACGAAGTTCGACTATGCCACGCTCAAAGACGTCAGCATCCACGAGGCCTACCCCGGCCACTTCGTCCACTTCCTCCACATCAGGCGCGCGCCCTCGATGGCCGCCAAGGTACTGACCTCATACTCATTTGTGGAGGGATGGGCGCACTACTGCGAGGAGATGATGCTCGATGCCGGTGTGGACCGGAGTCCCAAGTTCCACCTGGCCCAGCTCGCCGAAGCCCTGGTGCGGCAGGTCAGGTATCTTGCCGCGATCAGGATGCACGCCGGAGAGATGACGGTGGACCAGGCCACCGGGCTGTTCGTGGACCGCGCCTACATGGAACCGCTTACCGCCGGCCGGGAGGCCGTGCGCGGCACCTTCGATCCCGGATACCTCAACTACACCCTAGGCAAGTTCCTTATCCGGAGGCTGCGGGATGACTACAGGGCCGAGCGCGGGGCGGCCTTCTCGCTGCGGGAGTTCCACGACCGGCTGATCGGGCTTGGCGCGCCGCCGGTTCCACTGGCGCGCCGGGCGATGCTGGCGCGGGACTCCGGGACAATCCTCTAGGAGCCCTCTCCGTTGCCAACCAGGGACGCCATGTAGTCGCGCGCGGCCCAAAGCGCACGCGAGCGATGGCTGACCGCGTTCTTGGAATCCGCCGGAAGCTCTCCCATGGTGCAGCCGTACTCCCGCACGAAGAAGATGGCGTCGTATCCGAACCCGCCGGTGCCTCGGGGGGCGTCGGCGATCAGGCCTTCACAGGCCCCCTCGAAGGTACGGACGGCGCCGTCTGGGGTGGCCACGGCCACTACCGCCCGAAACCGCGCGGTGCGGCGCTCCTCATCTACGCCGCGCATGCGCTCCAGAACCCAGGCGTTCCGGTCGTCCGCGGTGGCGTGCGGTCCAAGAAAGGTCGCAGAGTGGACCCCGGGCGCGCCGCCCAGCGCGTCCACCTCAAGACCCGAGTCGTCGGCCAGGGCAATCCGGCCGGTGAGCCGGGCCACGAGAGTCGCCTTCGATGTCGCGTTGGCCTCAAAGGTATCGCCGGTCTCAGGTAGCTCGGGCACGTCGGCGAAGTCCGCAACCGTCATCACGCGTACCGGGAGCCAGGAGAGCAGCGCGGTCAGCTCCCGGGCCTTTCCACGGTTGCGCGTGGCCAGCACGATCTCCACTGTCAGCGCGGCCGCCCCGCAAGAACGTCGCCAAGCGAGGCCTTCTGCGCCGCGATCAGCGTGCGTATCCCCTGTTCCCCCAGCGCCAGCATCGCCAGGAGCTCCCCCCGGCTGTAGGGCAGACCCTCGGCCGTCCCCTGCACCTCAACCATGTGGCCCGAGTCGGTCATTACCAGGTTGAGATCCACCCGGGCGCGCGAGTCCTCGGCATAGGCCAGGTCCAGCCGTGTCTCGTTCTCCACGATGCCCACGCTCGTGGCCGCCACGAGCTCGCGCAACGGCCACCAGCCCAGCGCGCCACTGCGCCGCAGCACGGCCAGCGCATCCACCAGCGCCACCATGGCGCCGGTAATGGCCGCGGTCCGTGTGCCGCCGTCGGCCTGGATCACGTCACAGTCCACCGTAATCGTCCGATCCCCCAGCTTCTGTAGCTCCACGGCTGAACGCAGCGATCTCCCGATCAGCCGCTGGATCTCCTGCGTCCTCCCACCCTGCCGACCTGGGTCACGCGGGGTCCTTTCGTGCGTCGAGCGGGGCAGCATCCCGTACTCGGCGGTGATCCAACCCTGACCCGCGCCGCGCAACCACGGCGGCAGGCGCTCTTCAACGGTGGCGGTGCACACGACGCGCGTCTGACCAAGCGTGATGAGCACCGATCCCTCGGCGTGGGGGATGAAGTTCCGCACTATCTCAACCGGCCGCAACTCATCTGCGGCGCGACCATCAGCTCGCGGCATGGATCGCTCCTTTGGGTTTCCCGGTCAGGTCGCCGGTACAGGGTAGATTAGCAGAAAACGGTGCACGGCACGCGCGACCGCCTCGGCGAGGCGCTGCCGGAACGCGGCGGCACGCAGCCTGGCCTCCTCGTCAACATTGGACAGGTACGCAACCTCAACCAGCACCGCGGGGACATCATTCTCGCGCAGCACCTGGAAGTTGGCCGTGCGCACACCGCGGTTGACCAGTCCCGAAACCCGTCCCAGCTCCTCCTGCATCATCTGCGCCAGCACCAGGCTCTGGGGGGTCAGATAGTATGTCTCGGATCCGTTGGCTGCCGGGCGGGTCGAGGCGTTGGCGTGAATGCTCACGAACGCGGTCGCTCCCTGGGCCCGCGCCAGTCGGGACCGGTCGGCCAGCTCAACGAATGTGTCGGTCTCGCGTGTCATTATCACGCGCACCCCGCCGCGCACCAGCAGCTCGCGGACGCGCTGCGCAATGTCGAGCACCACTTCCTTCTCGTACAGGCCGGTGGGGCCGATCGCCCCTGGATCACGGCCGCCATGCCCGGCGTCAATGGCCACGACATGCGCGCGCAACGCCGGCTCGAGGATCTCCACGACGAGCACGCTGCCGTCGGCGGCGCCGGAGGTCACGGTGTAGGCCGTCTTACGCCGGAGTTCCACGACCACACGGGTGACATTCGGATCCACCTGAAACTGCGCGGCCCGGACCTCTGTCACGACGGGGCCGGCCACGGGGATCTCCTGCTTGACCGGCACGAACACGGCGCCTGAGATGTCAATCACCAGGCGGTCCGGCTCCAGGAACTCCCGCACGGCGTACTCCAGCGGCATGGTCCCCTCTATGAATACGCGAAACCGTCCGGCCGCCTGCTCAACGCGCACCTGCAGCACCCGTGGGATGCCGTCGTCCGGCAGCGGCTCAGGCGGCAGCAGGACCAGCGGCTCCGGCTGCTCGGGCAGCGCTACGGGTGCCGAAGCAGGGGCGGGCGGGGGAGCGGCGGCCGGCGGAGGAACCGGAACCGTGGCAGGCGGGGGAGCGGCGGCCGGCGGAGGAACCGGCACCTGCACCGCCGGCGCCTGTCCGCGCGGCCGTACCTCTATCGCAAACTCGAACGAGTCCGCGGCGGCAACCGTCCGCGCCACGACCTGCTCGCGCAGGTCGAAGACGACGCGCGTGATGTACGGTTTGATCTGGAACTGCGCGGCGCGGACGCGCACCACGCCCGCCTCTCCCACCAGTAGGTCCTGGTCCGGCGGCCTGAACGCGCCGCCGTGCAGGTCCACAACCAGGCGGTCCGGTTCCTGGAGCGTACGCATCTGTGGCTGCAGCGGGCCGGTGGCGTCCAGGACCACCCTGATGGCCCCGCCGCCTCGCCTGATGGCGATCGCCATGATCTGGGAGGCGACGTGTAGGGTGCGCTCGGCCTCGTCAAACCGGACCCACGCGCCGAGAGCCGTGAAGGCGAACTGCGCCGGTACGAACGGGTGTCCTCCGACGAGCGCAGGAGCGACCGGCAATGGCCTGGCCTGACCATCCACGAGCGCCACCGCTTCACCGATCCGCATCTGAACCGTGCGGCCGGTGCGGTTGGTGATCAGTACCGTCCGTTCCGCGGGCAGCCAGACCGCCGCGGCCCCAAAGGCCTCAAATGCGCGCGTCGCCGGGATCATCACCTGACCGGCCTGCATCACAGCAGGCGCGGCCAGCGAAACCGGCGACCCGTTAACAACTACCCTTATTGCGGACTGCCCCACTGCGGGCGACGCCGCAGCCAGGACAGCCACCAGAATCAGAAGCGCGCTCACGCGCATGCAGCACCGTGTTGAGTGCGCCGACCACCCTCCCCTATGCGTTCCTGCCCTCCGGCCTCTCCCGTAAGACCTTCTTTTTCGTCGCCGGCAGGGGAACTCCTGCCCGAGTGGTGAATGCTCCTGGGCCGAGATTCTCGCAACAGGAGGCTCCCATGCTGGTTGACACGCGCCTGGTCTACAAGTCACTGACCGAAATCCCTGCCATCACCCAGGAGGCGGAGCGTCTCGGGTTCGATGGTCTGTGGACGACCGAGACCGACCACGACCCGTTCATCGGGCTGGCGCTTGCAGCCGCATCGTCGTCCCGGATCACCCTGGGTACTGCAATAGCGCTTGCCTTCACCCGGAGTCCCACCACCCTTGCGTACTCTTCCTGGGACCTGGCTCAGCTCTCCGGCGGCCGGTTCGTGCTCGGCCTCGGCACTCAGGTCAAGGCGCACATCACGCGCCGGTTCGGGATGCCCTGGGATCCGCCGGCGTCCAAACTGCGAGAGGTGATCGGCGCGATTCGCGAGGTGTGGGCGGCCTGGAGCGAGCGGCGGCCGTTGAACTTTCGCGGCAGGTACTTCGCCCTCTCGCTCATGACGCCGTTCTTCACGCCGCCGGGGCCGGCGCCATCCGGGCTGCGGATCGAGATCGCTGGCGTGGGTCCTCGGATGTGCCGCCTGGCAGGCGAGGTGGCCGACGGCTTCCATGTCCACCCATTCCACACGCGACGCTATCTCCGCGAGGTAGTCGTGCCCGCGATCGAAGCGGGCCTGGCGCGCCGCGGCCACTCGCGCCGGGAGTTCAGCATCGCCGGCGGCGTCCTCGTGGCAGCCGGTACCGCGGCCGAGGTATCCACCGGCCTCGGGGAGATCCGCCAGCAACTCTCCTTCTACGCCTCCACGCCCACCTACCGGCCTGTCCTCGACCTGCACGGCTGGGGTGAGGTTGGAGAGCAGTTGAGCCGGCTCGCGGCGCAGGGCAGGTGGCAGGAGATGCCCGGCCGGATTCCCGACGACATGCTCGAGGCATGCGCGCTCTGGGGCCCGCCGGACGAGGTGGCCGCGCGGTTGAGGCAGGAGTACGGTGGGCTCGCCGACCGGATCGCCACCTACGAGCCGCTGGTCCCGGGCAGGCGCACGGATGCCTGGCGCGCCCTCCTGAATGGGCTCAGGCAGAACGGATAGCTCAACCGGCCTGGCGGGTTTGGTCGAGCGCCTCGGCAAGAGCCGCCATCAGAGGGCCCAACACGTGGGCCGAGAAATCGAACTCGGCGCCGGCCGCCTGAAAGAGCGCGGGCAGGGGTGCGCTGCCGCCTAGGGCCAACGCCTCCCGGTACCGGCGAATCGCCGCGGGTCGGTCGGTCCGCGCCCGCAGCCATACCTGCAGGGCGCCCATCTGCGCGATCCCATACTCGATGTAGTAGAACGGGACCTGGAACAGGTGCAACTGCCTGTGCCACAGGTAGTCCGCCACTCCCTGGCACCCGCCGAAATCCACCTCGGGGGCGAATCGCACCAGGAGACGCGCCCACTCGGCGCGGCGCTCCTCGCGGGAGTGCTGGGGGTGCGTGTAGATCCAGTGCTGGAAGGCGTCAATCGTGGCCACCCAAGGAAAGATGAGCACGGTGCGCTCCAACTGCTCGCGGAATGCGCGCCGCGCCTCTTCCGGTGCTGGGTAGAAAACCCAGAGGTACGGGCTGGCCAGCATCTCCATCCCCATCGAGGCGACCTCGGCAAACTCTAGGGGAGCGTCCCGGTAGTCCATGATCGGATCGGTGCGGGCGGCCAGCATGTGAAACGCGTGCCCACCCTCGTGGAGCAGGGTACGCAGGTCGCCGTCCATCCCCACCGCGTTCATGAAGATGAAGGGCACGCGCCGTTCGTGCATCGTGCTCTGGTAGCCTCCGGGCGCCTTGCCCTTCCGGCTATCCAAATCCAGCAGCGATGCGTTTCTCAGAAATCGGAACTGCTCCCCCAGTTCGGGGTCCACAAGCGCAAAGATCTGCTCCACCCCGGAGGTCAACTGCTCGGAGTTCTCAAACGGCCGAAGCGGCGGCCGGGATAGTGGATCCACATCGAGATCCCACGGCCGCAGCGCAGCAAGTCCCAGCGCCTGCCTCCGCTCGGAGCGCAATCGCCGGACGAGCGGCAGCACGGCCTCCTCGACGGCCTCGTGGAACCGCAGACAGTCCGCCGGGGTGTAGTCGAAGCGCTCGCGCTGCCGGAACGCGAACTCGCGGTAGTCGGCGCACCCGGCGTTCTGGGCGATCTGCACGCGCAGCGCCAGGAGCTGATCGAAGACGTCCTCCAGACGGTCGCGGTCCTCCAGGCGGCGCCGGGCCACGAGCTCCCAGGCCTCCTGGCGTACCGACCTGTCGGTCTCTTCAAGGTAGCGCGCCATCTGCTGCAGGGTGTGCTCCTTACCCTGGAAGACGACCGTCATCGCGCCGATGATCTTCTGGTACCGCTGCTTCAGCTTCGCCTCATCTGTCTCCAGCGGCACATTCTCGGGTCGGAACAGCGCCACGCGGTTGGAGATCAGGCGGTCCATCTGCGCATACCGCCCCGGCAGCGCCGCGCGGTGCGGCGATTGCAGATAGGCCTCGTCGAGGGCGTGTGAAAGCGGCTTCACCCGTGGCACGATCTGCTCGATGAAGAACAGATACGCCTGCTCGCGGGCCGGATCGTCGGTCTGGCAGGTCATCGCCACGTACCGACGGGCCCCCTCCTCTTGGATCGCGGAGCTCAGCTCGCTGGCATCCTCCAGCCATCGCTCCAACGAAGCGGGTGAGTCGGGACTCGCATCGAGCAGGCGCCGGAGTTGGGGCTCGATCTGCGCCCACTCACCCATGTCCGCGTCTTCTGGCACGAAGCGCCGGGGAAACGTCTGCTTTAGGTCCACCGCCGGTGCCATCACATCGCCTCCTGCTACCTTCGACCTACCCCTCAACCTTCACGACCTTGAGGAAGTTGGTCGTCCCCGGCTCTCCGATCGGGAGCCCGGCCGTGACGACGATCTGGTCGCCGGGTCTCGCGATGCCGAGCTCAACCGCGGCGCGTATGCCGCGCGCCACAAGCGCGTCTATCTCGCTGATCCGATCCACAAGCACCGGCCAGACGCCCCAGGTGAGCGAGAGCTGCCGCAGCGTCTCCGCGGTATGCGTTACCGCGACGATCGGACGCCGCGGACGCAGCCGTGACACCCGACGCGCGGTGCTGCCGGAGCCGGTCGCCGCAACTATGGCCGCTGCGCCGATCGCTTCCGCGGCCTGACAGGCCGCCAGCGCAATGGCCTCGCCCGTCTCTCCCACCCGTTCGCGCGCGTGCCGGTCCAGGAGCAACTCGTACGGCAGCGCTTCCTCTGCCCGCGCTGCGATGGAAGCCATCGTCGTAACGGCCCCCACCGGATGCCGTCCGATGGCGGTTTCACCGGAGAGCATCAACGCGTCGGTGCCATCGAACACCGCGTTGGCGACATCCGCGGCCTCGGCCCGCGTCGGCCGTGGGCGGACCACCATGCTCTCCAGCATCTGCGTGGCGGTGATCACCGGCTTCCCGTGCCTGTTGCACAGACCAATGATCGCCTTCTGGACGACGGGCACCTCCTCAATCGAGGTCTCCACCGCCAGATCTCCCCTGGCGATCATCACGCCGTCGGCCGCGGCAACGATCTCCTCGATCTGGTCGAGGGCACGCCGGCGCTCAATCTTGGCCACGAGCCGAATCGCCCGGCCGCGGCCCTCTATCCACCGTCGCGCCTGCTTGATGTCGTCCGCGCTCTCGATGAACGACAGGGCGGCGAAATCCACCCCGTGGGTGATTCCCCAGGCCAGGGCCAGCAGGTCGTCCTCTGTAACGGCCGGCATGCTCAGCGTGGCACCGGGCAGGTTCACGCCGGCGCGCTCGCGCAGCCGCCCCCCGAACTCGACCGTGCAGTGCACCCGGCCCGCGACCACGCCCCTAACCACCAGGTCCAGCTCCCCGTCCTGCATGAATACGTGCTGGCCAGGACGCACGTCGTCTGCCAGATGCGAGTAGTCCACGGGAATCGTGCCTCCGTCGGACGCGGTGCCCGCGGACAGAACAACCTGGTCGCCCGCGGCCAGATCAACCATACCGCCGGGCAGGTCCCCGACGCGGATCTTGGCTCCCGGCAGGTCCACCAGCACCCCCAGCGGCACGCCAATCTCGTCGGCGGCACGGCGCACCGACTCCAGGCGGTGTGCGTGCTCGTCGGGCGTGCCGTGGGAGAAGTTCAGGCGCACCACGTTTACGCCGGCCGCAATCATCCCCCGGAGGATCTCCGGTGACTGCGAGGCCGGCCCGAGCGTGGCCACGATCTTCGTTCGGCGGAGTAGGTTCATCGGTTGGAGTCCTCCCGAAGTATATCAACACTGCTGCCGCGGCAGAAGGCCCGCCCGCAGATCAGCTCGAAAAGAAGGACCATCTCCACATCGCAGGAGGCATCTCAGTGGTACTCCGCATCGTCGTGTTCGGCAGCGGCGCCGTGTTGATGGGTCTCGAGATCGTGGGTAGCCGGCTGATCGCACCGTTCTTTGGTAGTTCCGTCTTCGTGTGGGGCGGGTTGATCAGCATCTTCCTGGGCGCGTTGAGCCTGGGTTACTACCTGGGCGGCATGATGGCCGACCGGTGGCCCAGGCCCACCGTGCTCGCCGGGCTGCTCATGCTGGCAGGCCTGACGATATTGGCGCTTACTGTGACGGCACGCCCGGTTCTGCTGGCGTTCGACGCATGGGACCTGGGGCCGCGGCTCAACCCTATGCTTGCCTCGATCGTGCTCTTTGCGATCCCCAGCGTGCTGATGGGGATGACGTCACCGTTTGCGATCAAGCTCGTGGCAAGGGACCTCAACACCGTCGGCACCAGCGCGGGCGTGCTCTACGCGCTCTCGACGGCCGGCAGCATCGCCGGCACCGTGGGCACCGCCTTCTTCCTGATCCCGGCCATGGGGGTGCGGGCAATCCTCTACCTGCTGGGAGGCACGCTGCTGGCGCTGGCGGGCATGCTGGTCGCCGCGCACGAACGGCTGATCCGCCCTGCACTGGGAACGGCGGTGTTGATCCTCGTGCTCACTACCGCGCCCCCGCTCCAGGGGGCACCGATCAAGCTCCCGGTATCGCGCGTGCTCTACGAGAAGGACAGCGCCTACCACCAAATCAGCGTCATGGAGGACGGCCTCAACCGCTACCTCCGGTTCAACCGGTCGTTCCAGGGTGGGATGGTCCTGCGGGACCCGTTCGAGAGCCCGTTTCTGTACACGTCGTACGCGCACCTGGCCCACGTCTTCCATCCGGCAATCAGGCGCGTGCTGCTGATCGGGCTGGGCGCCGGCTCGATTCCTAAGCGGTTCACACGCGACTACGCCGACGTCAGCGTGGACAGCATTGAGCTCGACCCCGCGGTGGCGGACGTGGCCAAACGGTTCTTCGAGGTCAAGGAGGACGGGCGTCACCGGATCGTGATCCAGGACGGCCGCGTGTTCGTCCGCCGCAGCGAGGCGAAGTACGACCTGATCATCTTGGATGCCTACTTTGCCGAAGGCATCCCCTTCCACCTGGCCACCCTGGAGTTCCTTGAAACGATCCGCGGTCGGCTGGCGCCGGGCGGCATCGTTGTCTCCAACATAATCGGGGCGCTGGAAGGGCCGCAGAGCCGGTTGTTCCGGGCGCTGTACAAGACCTACGCCCGTGTCTTCCCCGGCCTCTACCCGTTCCCCACAGCGTTCGGCCTGGCCCGCAACCCCACCGAAACCCGCACGATCATCCTGGTGGCGGGCGCGCGGGCAGGGATGACCGGCGGGGAGATTCTCTCGATCGCGCGGCGCCTGCGCGCGGAGGGACGCGTGCGTCTGCCCCTTGACCGCTACGCAAGGGACTTCTATGAAAGTAAGGTGTCCACCGACGACGTCCCGGTTTTCACCGATGACTACGCGCCGGTGGACATCCTTCCCGTTTACGGCTGGGAGCCGGAGCGCACCAAGTAGCGACGCGCGGCCGCTCAGCTCGCCGCGTGTCGCGAGTTCCTCCGCTCGATTGCCTGGGCGTCCACCACGGCCACCGCGGCCACATCAATGATGCTGCTGACCTCCGCACCCCGGGGCAGCACGTGGACCGACTTGGCCATCCCCATGAGGATGGGGCCGATTACGGTGGCGCCGCCGATGTGCTGCATCAGCTTGTACGCAATGTTGGCCGCCTCCAGGCTGGGGAAGACCAGTATGTTGGCTTCCCCGCGCAGCGTCGAGAACGGGTAGTCGGCCTCGCGCAGGGCGGGAACCAGCGCGGTGTCCACCATCATCTCGCCGTCAACCATGAGGTCCGGACGCCGCGCGCGCACGAGTTCCACCGCCTGGCGGACCTTCTCCGAGAGCGGGTGGCGCGTGGAGCCGAAGCTGGAGAACGAGAGCATGGCCACGCGCGGGGTGATGCCCAGATCAATCGCGCGCTCCGCGGCCATGATGGCGATGTCGGCCAGGTCCTCGGACGTGCTAACGATGTTCACCGTCGGATCGGCAAACAAGTATACCTTCCCTTCCTTGAGGACAATGTAGAGCCCTGAGGCCCTGGACACACCCGGCGCCACCCCGATGATCTGGAGCGCAGGCCGGATCACGTCCGGGTAGTTATAGGTTACGCCTGCCACGAACGCGTCCGCATCGCCACTGCGGACCATCATCGTGCCGAAGATGTTGGGACGGACGATGTCCTCGAAGGCCTCGCGGCAGGTGACGCCCTTGCGCTGGCGCAGACGGAACAGCGCGTCGGCATACGATTCGCGCAGCGGCGACCGCTCGGGGTCCACGATCTCCAGGGGAACCGTGACGCGTATTTCCTCCATGCGCGCACGGATGACGTCCTCGCGCCCCAGGAGGATCGGGTGCCCGATTCCGTCCTTCTTGACCACGGCCGCGGCGCGGACGATGCGTGGATCCTCGCCTTCGGAGAAGACGATCCGGCGCGGGGAGGCCTGGGCCTGGCGCACAATCGATCCCATGACCTCATAGCCCGGCACGAGCCGGCAGGCCAGCTCATCACGGTACTTCGCCAGGTCCACCGTGACACGGGCCACCCCGGTCTTCATGGCCGCCTCGGCCACCGCCGGGGCCACCCAGAGCGCAACGCGCGGGTCGTTGGGCTTTGGTATGACGTAATCCTGCCCGAACTGGAGGGTTTTGAGCCCGTAGGAGCGCAACACGCTGTCGGGCACCTCCTCCTTGGCCAGAGCGGCCAGCGCCCGCGCGGCGGCCAGCTTCATCTCCTCGTTGATCTTGCTGGCCCGCACGTCCAGCGCGCCGCGGAAGATGAACGGGAAGCCCAGCACGTTGTTGACCTGATTGGGGAAGTCGGACCGGCCGGTGCCCACAATCGCGTCGGGCCGCTCCGCGCGCGCCTCGTCGTAGGGTATCTCTGGGTCGGGGTTGGCCATGGGGAAGATGATGGGGTTGGGAGCCATGCTCTTGACCATCTCGCGCGTGACGAGCCCCTTCGCCGAGAGGCCGAAGAACATGTCGGCGCCCACCATGGCATCGGCCAGGGTACGGGCCTTGGTCTTGATGGCGAACCGTTCTTTGAAGGAGTTCATCCCCTCGGTCCGGCCCTTGTAGACAACCCCCTTGGTGTCCACCAAAGTGATGTGCTCCCGCTTCATTCCCAGGAGCACGAAGAACTCACCGGAGGCGATCGCCGAAGCGCCGGCTCCACTGATCACGCACCGGATCTCCTCGATCCGCTTGCCTGTGATCTCCAGGCTGTTGAGCACCGCCGCCCCGGTGATGATGGCGGTGCCGTGTTGGTCGTCGTGGAAAACCGGGATATCCAACTCCTCAATGAGCCGCCGTTCGACCTCGAAGCACTCTGGGGCCTTGATGTCCTCCAGGTTGATGCCCCCACACGTCGGGGCCAGCGCGCGCGAGACGGCAATGATCTCCTCCGCGGTCGTGGCATCAATCTCAATGTCAAAGGCGTCTACGTCCGCGAACCGCTTGAACAGCAGCGCCTTCCCTTCCATGACCGGCTTGCTGGCCAGGGGGCCCAGGTTGCCCAGACCCAGAATCGCGGTGCCGTTGCTGATGACGGCGACCAGGTTGCCCCTGTTGGTGTACTTGAACGCGTCGAGCGGATCGGCGTGGATCGCGCGTACCGGCTCGGCCACGCCCGGGGTGTAGGCGAGCGTCAGGTCACGCTGCGTGGCGCAAGGCTTGGTGAGGGTGATCGCTATCTTGCCTGGACGGCCTTGGGAGTGGTATTCGAGTGCTTCCTCGCGGGTGAACTTCACGGATCCCACAGGGATCGCCTCCTTGGGGTATTGGTGCCCGCAGGTTCACACGGGGCACTCATCCAGTCTCACGGTACCAGCCCGCCGCGGCGGCCGCATCGGTTCCAGACCCTAATAGCGATAGGTTCCCGCGGTTCGCCGGCTACCTGGGGGCCTGCAGGTAGGCTCCCAGGCCGTCACGCCGGAGCGACGCAGCTTCTGGAACACCCTCGATGGCCACACCGCGGCCCGGCCTGGCATCACCCAGCAGGCGGGCAAAGAGAACGACTCCGGTCGCGTGCCTGCCGACGCGCGCCTCAATCGGCCACCCGCCGGCGTCGAAGGGCACGAAGAGCCGCCTGGCGCGGGCGGCGCGCTCGTAGACAACATCACGCCCCTCCACAACCAGGGCGGCGCTGGTCCGGCCCCTGATGCGGCCCTGGGCAGGATTCGGGGTCTCCATGAGGACCGCCAGCGCCGGCGTGTGGTCGCCCAGCTCGCGGGTGCTGAGGCCGCGCAGGGTGGCAGGCGATGCCTCCAGCGAGATCTGGATTCCCGCCATCTGCATCTCGAGCAACACCGCCGCGGCCAGCGGCATCGCCCGCTCGTGCGCGACGATGGCATTGATGACCGGGTATTCCGGTGAGGCCTCGTGGAGATCAATGACCAGATCCACCTGCTCCTGCCGGACGAGGGTGGCAATGGCCAAGGCGATCCGCTCGGTGAAGGTGCCGTCGGCCCGCCCGGGGAACGCCCGATTGAGGTTGCGCACCTCGGCGCCCGAGAGACGCTGCCCGGATGAAGCGTGCACATAGACGTCGGGATCAGGCCACTGATCCACAGGGTTGGTGTTGCGCGAGCCGAACCGGAAGGAGCGCGGGCCGCCCGGCGTTGTGATCTCGAAGGTCTGAGGAGTGCCCTCCTGGGGATCGCTGTGCGTGAACCCGCTGCCGTTGGCGCGCGGGACCACGATCAGCCGGCCGGACGTTACGCGCGCCCGCTCCACCAGGAGCACCGCCGTCAGGAGACCGGCGGGCTCGTTGGGATGCGTCCCGCCGAGCACCAGCACGACGCCGCCGGGCCGGATGCCGTCCATGAAGAAAACCTCGGTGTCGGCCGAGGTCCGCGCCAGCGAGGGCTCGTAGGCAGCCAGCGTGCTCTGACGGGTCAGTCCGGACCCAGGGATGATCGGTTCCCTGCGGTGCATGCGCTCAAAAGCGGACGCGGCGGTCCCGGCCAAGACGAGGCTGACGAGCGCCAGTCCCGCCGCCCAGAGGCGCGTCGAGGTCATTTCAGCATCAGCAGCCGCAGCACGAGCGGCACCAACACGATGGCGGCCACCAGTTGCTTCCGGCGGTCGCGCTCACCGAAGAGGTCGAGGGTCACCAGGACCAGCACCAGAAGAACGATCCCGCGATAGATCCAGGTGATCACAGCCCCAGCACCTTGGCCAGCGGGTTGGCCCACACGAGAGCCGCGATCCCCACCGCTGCCACAATGATCGCCGGCACCAGACACCGGCGCAGGACCCCGAAATACCCGGGCAGTCCCACCACCTGCGCTGCGAAGATCCCGGCCAGCGCGGTGGGCGGCATCAAGTCGCCGAGACTGGCAAGGAGCGAGAGCGCGGAGCCAACCACGATTCCGTTGCGACCGAGCAGAGCCAGGAAGAACGGTACGCCCAGCACCGACGCCGACCCAAACGCCGAGACCGCGCCGAAAGCGGGCATTGTCACTGCGATGGCGCCGAACAGCAGCGCCGAAGGCAGCGCCAGGGCGCCGATCACCACGGCCCCCCTTGCGCCGGTTAGCGCCATGATCTGAATGAACATGCCGACGCCCATCAGGATGCCCATCACCGGCAGCGCTTCGTGCACCGCCTCCCGCGCCACCCGAACCGGCTGCACCGGCAGTCCGGTAACCAAGCCGGTCGCCGCGCCCAGCAGGAAGACGAGCGGAAGCCCCAGGTCAGGGATCACCCGCGTGGCCTTGGGGCCGATCATGAAGACCCCCACCACCAGCAGCGGCAGGTAGAGACGCGGGCCGAGCCGCGCGTAGTGCGAAGCGGGGAGACGATCGGCGGGAATCCGTCCAGCGCCTGTCACGTACCGCCGGCCCAGCAGCAACACGAACAGCACCGCCAGCGGCACGGTCAGCACCAACAGCGGAAGCGTGAAGCCGACATACGGCATGTCAACCCCACCGCCGATGATCATCGCCGGGATGTTGACCGGCGGCGCCACCATTCCCAGGAGTGCCCCCATGGCAATGATGGCCGCCGTCCGCTCGGAGGGGATGCCCATCGCGATCAGCACCGGGGCCGCGATCGCGCCCGTGGTAAACACGCAGGCGCTCGACGATCCGGTCATCATGCCTGGGAACATGATGAACAGCATCAGCGCGATTAGCAGAAGCGAGGGGCGGCCGCGGAAGGCGTCGAGGATCTGCCGGCCCAGTGTTTCCAGCAGCCCGTTGCGCTGCAGGACCTTCATGAAGATCATCGCGGAGGCGATCATGATGGTCACGTCCAGGAAGCCGAAGCTGCCCTCGACAAGGTGCCTGATGGGCACGCCTTCGCCACCCAGGAGCGTCCCGGCCACCGCCCCAAGGGCCAGCGAAAGACCCACCGGCCACCGGAAGGCAAGGGCCGCCACGGCGAACACTCCCGCCATGGCGGCCAGAATCAGGGTTGGATGGACGGCCATCCCGCGGCCTTACGCGCCTAGAACCAGAACCCCTTGGCGAAGCCGTCGCGGCGTGGGTCCGCGCCGCCGAACAGGACGCCGTTGGGCGCGACCACGATCCCCTGCGCGCCACCAAAGTAGAGATCCATGGGACCGCGGAGTTGAAGCGGATGGCCCATGGCCGCCAGCGCCGCGCGCACATCCGGCGGGATGCGGCCTTCGACGAACACGTCACGCGTCATGGCGTGAATACGTGGCGCTTCGATCGCGCTCTGGATGTCCATCTTGTAGTCCACGATGTTCATGATGATCAGCGCCAGGGCAGAGATGATGCGCGTGGCCCCGGGCGAGCCCACCGTCATGAACGGCCGTCCTTCCCGCAGCACCAGGGTGGGCGCCATGCTGGAGAGCGGCCGCTTCCCCGGCTGCACCGAGTTGGCGGAGCCAGGGGTGGGCACGAAGTCGTCCATCTCGTTGTTCAGGAGAATCCCGGTGCCGGGCACCATCACGCCGGAGCCGAAGAAGTAGTTGATGGTCTGCGTGAGCGCAACCATGTTGCCCTCGCGGTCCACCACCGAGATGTGCGAGGTGTTGGCCGACTTGCCGAAAGGCTCGGGGTTGCCCGGCGCCACGCTGGGCGAGGCCCGATTCAGGTCTATGGTCCTGCGCAGCACCGCGGCATAGTCCTTCGAGATCAGACCGGCGACCGGAACCGGGACGAAGTCCGGGTCGGCCATGTAGCGCCCACGGTCGGCGAACGAGCGCTTCAGCGCCTCGATCGTCACGTGCAGGGCGGCCGGGGTCTGAAAACCGAGCCCGGCCATGTCATAGCCCTCGAGGATGTTGAGCGCCTGGATGACGTGCGTGCCACCCGAGCTGGGCGGTGGGCTGGAGATGATCTCGAACCCACGGTAGGTCGAGCGCACCGGGACCCGCATCTTCGGGCGGTAGCCGGCTAGGTCGGCCTTCGTGATGATGCCTCCGCCTCGCTTCATCTCGGCCACGATCGCGTCGGCGATCTCCCCCTCGTAGAATACGGAAGGTCCCGCAGAGGCGATCAGTCGGTAGGTGGCCGCCAGGTCGCGCAGCACGAGGCGGCTGCCCGGGTCGTAGGGCAGGCCTCCCTTTGTGTAGATCGCCGCGGCCGCGGGGAACCGATTGAGCTTCTCGAGGTTGTCCTGCATCATCCCGCTCAGCGTCTTCGTGACGGTGTAGCCGCGTTCCGCGAGAAATATGGACGGCGTCATCACCTGCTTGAGCGTCATCGTGCCGTAACGCGTGAGCGCCATGTGCAGGCCTGCCAGCGTGCCGGGAACGCCCACGGCCAGGTGGCCGACCGTGGTGGAGCCGGGCCGTACTCGCCCCTCGGAGTCGAGGTACATGTCCGGCCTGGCGGCACCGGGCGCCACCTCACGGTAGTCTATGTAGACCGTCTCGCCTGTGCGGGCAAAACGGATGAGAATGAACCCTCCGCCACCCAGCCCCGAGGCATTCGGCTCGGCCACGCCGAGCGCGAACGCGGCGGCCACCGCGGCATCCACCGCGTTGCCGCCCTGCTGGAGAATATCAAGGCCGATCTCGGTGGCGAGCGGCGTGGCCGTGGCCACCATACCGGCACGGCCGGTTGCGATCGGGTTGATCGACTGCGCGACCAGAGGAGACGGCACGGCGAGCACCCCCGCAATAACCAGTATTACCGCCACGGCGAGGACGCCGCGCAGGCACCGCAGATGCGTTCTCATCAACCGTTCACCTCCTGTCGGATTCCCACTCGCCTGTCGTCTACCTGAAGATGCCTACCTGACCACGCCTACCTGACGCGGAAGATCCTGCGGAGCACCGGCTCCAGGTCTGAGAGGCGATCGACGCTCTCCAGTGTGACGCGATGCTGGGAGGTCAGCCGCGTGAACAGCTCATCGGCGTTGCCGTCGGATGCCACGATCACATGCCCACTCCTGGGCACCACCGCCGCTATGAAGCGGTCGGACAGCTCTCCCCGGCGGGCGCTCCCTCCGACGTGCATCGTAAGAACCTTCACGCCGGCCTCCTGCGCCCGCGCCAGCAGCGCCCCCACGCGCGCCAGCTCCTGGTCGGCATCAATCCCGGCCGCTCCCAGGCCCTTCGTGCTTCCGCCGACCGCGATCACCAAGGTCTTGACGCCGCGCATGTCCTCGACGCGGGCCAGTGGCTTCGTGGTCACATCCGACAGACGCAGTCTCTCAAGCAGGATCTTCACTATCTGCAGATCGGCGCTCTGCCCGCCCGAGGTCAGCAACACCGGGGGGTCGGCAGTGAATGCCGGCCCGCCGATTGCCACCGCTGTCACGGTCAGCATCATCGCCGCGGCCATCAGCCCTACCGTAACGGGCAGCGCCCTGCAACAGGCCATCTCTTCCACCTCCCGGGTTGCCTCCAGTGTAGTCGGTAACCGTCCCCCACGACCATCAGGCAATTGCCCTATTACTGGGAGGACCTCCCGCGCGGCCGCGGTGGACGAGCACCAGCAGGCCCCCCAGGAGCACTAGGAGCAGCGCTCCCGATCTCCCGCGGGATGGCCGTTGGAATGGCGCTCCCTGACCTGGTTCCGGCAGCGGCACCGGGTCAACAGGCAGGCCGAATGCCGCCGCGATACCTTCGACATGCAGCAGGTGCAGGACAGGGACCCCCCGCGCGCTCATTCGCCACATCACGCCTGGTTCGCCCCTGCAGGGTGGTAGGGTGCGGTGCACGCCGGGGCGCAGGTTGAGAACTCCCAGGCATGTCCCCATGTTCGCAGCGGCCCCTCCGATGTTGACGAAGGCAGCGATAGGGCCGCCGGATGCGGCGGCGTACGCGGCCATCCGCGCCGCAACCCGGTCGCTCAGCGTCTCGCCGGACAGCAGCGGCACGCCCGAGCGCTCGACGGCCGCGAGCAGTTGCCCGCGCGCGGGTTCCTGGAGGCCGGCGCCGTCGTCATCCTCGCCTCCCGGGGATGCGCCCACCGAGCGCGTGGCCAGACCTGCGCGCACCAGCTCTGCCTCCATGTCGAGCCACGTGAACCCGGGCTCGTTGGCCCCCCAACTGGAGGCTCCCACCGAAGTGATCGTGATGGGCCGGCCGCCCAGGGCCCGCACCGCGGCGAGAGTACCGAGTGCAAGCCCAGGGAAAGAGCCCGAGGCGCCCACAGCGACCGCGCCGCCCTCGCGCACTCCGGCCTCGTGCAGCCAGCGAACCAGCCCGGCAGCCAGGTTGGGATTGGTGCCGGTCCGCTTGGACGTCAGCGAGCCCAACGTTGTGGTTGTGGCGGTCCACTCGACGCCGATCAGCCCTGTGCGGTTGGGATCTGTCCTGGGGTCAACAGCCAGGCCGCGGGCAAGCCGCGCCCGGCGTATCACCGCGGTTCCCTCGGCCATGAGCCTGGCGGCTTCGTGCGTCGTGGTGCCTGACGGGTCAGGTGCCGGAGCAGTCGCCAGGCTCGCACCGCCTGTGGCCAGCGCGAGGCCCAACATCGCGGCCAGCACCGCCGGAGGATGGCGTCTCACCATCAAACCCCCAGTACCCGCACCGCGAGCGCCGCAGCCACAGTTGCCACGGTCAGCATGGCAACGGTCGCCAGGACCCCCTGCCGCTCGAACTCGTTCGCGATGAGGCCAGGAAGCACGTAGCCGATCGTGCCCACCGGCACGGCCAGCGTCGCCGCGGCGGCAGGAGCAGCCGCCTGGAGCGCCCACTTGGCCGCCACGCCCAGCAGCACCATCGCGACGAACCGCCGCCGGCCGTAGAGGATCAGGTGACCGGCCAGCCCCCGGTAGGCGGCGAACGCCACGCCTGCCGCCACGAGCGTTCCGACCATGCGCCACGGCTGGTCGAGCAGAAGGGCCAGGTACGCGGGCGTAATCAGCCCGCCGGCAGAGAGCCCTACCAGCTCCGAAAGGACAAGCGATACGACCAGTCCGACGCCCAGCGCCTCAACCATCTGTCACCACCTCGCCCACTTCAGCCCAGTGCGATAGCAGCGCAGCTCCAGTACCGGCGACATTGCCCATGCCCACCACCAGGAGGGCTCCTGAGGTGCCATCCGAGGCCGCCCGCGTGACGGTGGCCGGTGAGGATCCAGCGTGGACGTGTATGCGCCCGCGCCCCCACCCACGACGCTCCAGGAACCGCGCGGCCGCCATGGCGTGCGGACCGGTGATGACCAGGCGGTCAACCTGGAACTCCCCCGAGAGCAGCGTCCGGCACCACTGCAGTGTGCGCTCGCCCCGGTCGGCCCTGGTGTTCAGGATGCCTGCCACAGGCACGGCGGCCAGGCCGAACTGCCCGCGCACGCGGGCGACCAGACGGCCCGTGGAAATAGGATCGTTGGCTCCGAACGCACCTACCAGCCAGAGGTGGGAACTGCGCCAGACGCGCAGCGCCCCGGGATCAGGCCGCACGCTGCCCATCCCGGCCAGCGCGGTCAAGCGGTCAACGCCCACAATCCGGCAGACCTCCAGGGCGATCGCCACGTTCTCGGGCCACTCAAGGTAGGCGGCCGGCAGCGGGAGACCGGGATCCGGCACCACCGGGCAAACCAGGGTTCCGCGCTCCGCCGCGCACGCCCCCCATGCAGGCGGCACGGAAGGTCCCGGCGTAACCAGCACTCCACCCGCTGGGATAGTCCCCGCAAGCGCCTCCGTGATCTCGTGCAACGATTCACCCATCACGCCTAGGTGATCCTTACCGGCGCCGGTGAGTACGCCAATCGTTGAGCGCATCAACCGCTGCTCGGCAACGCGCTGCAGTTCGGGCCGCACAGCCATGCACTCCACGACCAGCGCGTCTGCGCGCGCGCGTGCCGCAAGCGCGGCCACATGCTGGTACTCGCGTAGCGAAGGCCGCCGGCCTCCGCGGAGGTCAACCTCACCACCGTCGGGCAGTAGGACCCGGGGAGCGGAACCCGTAGTCTTGCCCACAACGCGAAGCCCGCAGACCCGCAGTCCCGCAACGACAAGGCGCACGACACTCGACTTGCCGCGCGTGCCGTTGACGTGGATGCGGTGGGGTATGCTCTCTAGATGGCGCCGGTGGCGCCTGGCCTCAACCACGGCGGCGCCCAGCGCCGCGAGCGCGGGCACCACGCCCAGGAGTTCCATGAGACATGGATTCCGGTGGGCGGAGCCCTCTTCCTCCACCCGGCACTGTGGCGCTGTACTCCCCTGTGGCGCTACAGTAATCGAGGATCTCATAAGGAGTTGATGCGCGATGCTTCCCACCATCTCGATCCTGGGCCTGGGCCTTATGGGCCGGCCGATGGCCCGGCGGCTGATCGCGAAGGGGTTCGATGTGCGCGGCTGGAATCGGTCGCGCCTTCCCGAGGACCTGACCGCGGGCATCACTCAATGTCCGGACCTCCAGGATGCGGCAGCGGCAGAAGTCTTGCTCTTCATGCTGGAGGACTCAAGCGCGACTGACGCGGTGCTCGATCGGCTCGAGCCCTACCTGCGCCCTCCGCATCTCGTGCTCGACATGGGCTCTTCCGATCCGGCCCGGTCCAGGGCGCACGCGGCCAAACTGGCGGCGCGCGGCATCGGCTGGGTGGATGCGCCGGTCTCCGGCGGGCCGGAGGGTGCTGCTAATGGCATCCTGTCCGTCATGGTCGGAGGGACGGAGGCGGATGTGAGCCGTGCCCGGCCACTGCTCGAAGCGGTCGGCGGAAACATCGTCCACGTCGGCCCGCCCGGAGCAGGCCATACGACCAAGGTAATCAACCAGATCATCGTGGGACTTGCCATCGAGGCCGTGGCAGAAGCACTGACGCTGGCCGAGAAGTGCGGTCTCGACCCCTGCGCCGTGCAGCAGGCCCTGCGCGGCGGGTACGCGGACTCCAGGGTGCTCCAGATCCACGGCACGCGGATGGTCAACCGCGCCTACACGCCGGGCGGCAAAGCCAGGACACATCTCAAAGATCTGCGGCTGGCACAGAGCCTGGCCTCATCTGTGGGCGTGCGGCTGCCTCACCTGGAGAGCGTCGCGACGCTCTTCCAGACCCTCGTGGACCAGGGCGGCGGCGACCTGGACCACTCCGCGCTGCACAGGCTGCTCTGGACACCCTAGACAGTGGAGGCGGGCGCGCTCCCGCGCGTCCAGCTGCCCTTGCGCGCCCGAAACTCAGAACGCCAAGATTGAGACCACGACGGTCAGCCCGACCAATGGGAGGAGACCCACGCCCTTGCGCAGGGCAACAAACGCACCGATCGCCAGTACCCAGGTCTTCCAATCCACGAGCGAGGCCTGACCAAACTGAAACAGAACGAAGAGCAGCAGCCCGATGAAACCGCTCAGTACGCCGCGGATCATCGTCTGGATCGACTGGAGGCGTTTCCACCGATCGAAGTGTTGGGCGATCCCCACGAGCACCAGGAATGACGGGAGGAAAACCGCTATCGTGGAGGTCACCGCCCCGGCCAGCCCACCGACCTTGTAACCGATGAAAGTCGCGGTTATCAGGATGGGCCCGGGCGTCACCTGCCCGAGGGCGACGCCGTCAATGAACTCGCCGGTGGTCAGCCACCCCAGGCGGTTGACCACATCGTGCTGGATAAGGGGAATCAGCGTGAACCCTCCCCCGAAGGCCAGTACCCCGAGCTTCATGAGCACCAGGTTCAGATGCCCTAGCATGGGGTTCCAGAGCAGGGGGCCCGCGACAAGGGCGGCCCCCAGCAGGACGGCGATCGTCCATCCTCTGGCCCTCATGGGGCGCCGGGAGGCCTCTGAACGGGCGCGGCAGGGCGTGGGTACAGTACGAGCGCCAGGACCGCCGCGGCCGCGACAATGATCGGAAAGCCGACCTTCAGGGTCAGCGCCACCAGTGCCAGGACGGCCAGCAACGCCCCCTGCCACTCGCGCAGCGTGGATTGACCGAGGTTCACCAGGGCGTTGAGGACAATGGCGACGACGAGAGCACTCAGTCCCCGGAAGACAGCGCGGACTACCGGCATGGACCCCGAGTGCACGTACAGCGCCGTAAGGGCGACCATCGCAAGGAAGGCGGGCAACACGAACCCAACCGCGGCCGCCACAGCCCCAGGAACCCCGCCGATCCGGTACCCTGCGTAGGTCGAAAGCTGCACCATTGTGGCGCCCGGGATCACCTGGCAGAGCGCCAGGCCTTCTGCGAAGTCCTGGTCGGTCAGCCATCGCCGCCTACCGACCAATTCGGCCTTCAGGTGCGCCACGATCGCTGGCCCGCCGAAGGCGGTAGCCCCGAGGCGGACGAAGGCGGCAAACACACTCCAAGCTGGGACTTCAACCATGCCGCAGCGCCCACACCAATCCACGAAGATCCATCAGCGGGCCTCGATCGCCTCGATGGCCGGACCCACGGAGGCGACCAGGATCAGCGTGACGATCGCCGCTGACCCAAGACACCAAATGCACACCGCCCCGATCACAAACGGTTCGAGATATGTCAGATACAGGGAGAAGAGGGTGCCTATCAGCGCGATCCCGAAAACCACCAGTGCCGCACGGGAATGCGCGCGTTTGCGGTGCAGGCCTCCCAGGAGCCACGTCCCCAGGATAGCGAGGTAACCTGCGGCGCCGAGCACCGCCACCGGGACCACGCCGAGGATCCTCGCGTAAGGGCTGCCCTGGACGGTGTGGCAGTCGCCCACAGGCCCGCACACCGCGGGAAGCCCTTGCGTCTCGACATACGCGAGATAGCCCGCAACGATAAACCCCGCGACGGCCAGAACCGGCGTCCCCCATCGCATCCAGGCCGACGTCATAAGCTGCGCGCGTCGCCGGCGTGTCAGGACGGCCATACCCGTGTAGATCAACGCTGCCGCCATACCCGCCATCACAGCGAGGGCGAGAGCAAGCCCGGCCGGATCCGACTGCAGAATACTGCGATAAGGGGCGACCGCAACGGCAGGCGAGGCAGAGACCTCTGCCGGGCCAGGAGGTGTTGCGGATCCGCCGGCCGCCATCGGGCGCCCAATCTTCTCCTTCAGGCCGGGCAGGGCGGGCCAGTCCAGTCCCCCCTTTTCCAGGTGCGTCTTGACCAACCCGGGAAGCCGGTCCCGGATCTCATGCACGCCGACCAAAGCATCTTCGCCGATGATCATCAGCGGCACAACAAGCTGTTCCGGCCTCAGCTCGAACATACGCGCGGCAGCGGAGTAGAGATCGACACTCCCCGGATCCGACATCTCAAATGGCCCAACTACGAGGCGCTCACCGTACGCCTGCTGGATCGGCGGGAGGACCTTGTCGATCACGACATGGCAGGCCGGGCATCCGGCACTCCAAAACAGGACCACGCGCACAACCGGTGTCTCCGAATACCCGGCCCTGCGCTCTCGGGCCTCCAGTTGGTCCACAACCCCGGTTGCCAGCAGGAGACCGATGAGTGCGAACCAGAACGCGCATAGACGCATTGTATCTCCACCTTTCACAGAAGCTGGCCCGTATCCCCGTGTCAAGTGATACGACGGGCCTCACCTGGCCGACGCCGCTACCAGCTCATGCCCGAAGTAACGCCGCCGAAAGGCAAAGGCCACGTTCACCATCCCGATCATAACCGGCACCTCGATCAGCGGACCGATGACTGCGGCGAAGGCCGCACCCGAGTTGATGCCAAATACCGCAACCGCAACGGCGATGGCCAGCTCGAAGTTGTTGCTGGCAGCGGTGAACGCCAACGTCGTAGTTTTCGAGTAGTCTGCCCCAATCAGCCGCCCCATCCAGAACGAAATCAGGAACATGGCCACGAAGTAGATCAACAGCGGGATGGCGATGCGCACGACGTCGAGAGGGATGGTGACGATCAGATTGCCCTTCAGGCTGAACATGACCACGATGGTGAAGAGCAGCGCGATCAGCGTGAGCGGGCTGATGCGCGGCACGAACTGCTTCTCGTACCAGGCCTTGCCCCTGACCCGCAGCAGGCTCCAGCGCGTCACGAAGCCGGCGAGAAAGGGGATGCCCAGGTAGATGAACACGCTCTTCGCGATCTCGCCGATTGTTATGTGCACCGCACTGCCCTGCAGCCCGAGCCAGGATGGCAGCACGGTGATGAACACGTACGCGTACACGCTGTAGAAGAAGACCTGGAACAGGCTGTTGAAGGCCACCAGCCCGGCAGCGTACTCCTTGTTGCCCCTGGCCAGTTCGTTCCACACGATGACCATAGCGATGCAGCGCGCCAGCCCGATCAGAATCAGCCCGACCATGTAGTCCGGATAGCCGCGCAGGAACACTACGGCCAGCACGAACATCAGGATCGGGCCGATGACCCAGTTCTGCAGGAGCGAGAAGCCCAGGATCTTCCAGTTGCGGAAGACGTCGCCCAGCTCCTCGTAGTGCACCTTAGCCAGCGGCGGGTACATCATTAGAATCAGCCCGATGGCGATCGGTATGTTGGTCGTGCCAAGCGAGACGGCCTGATTGAAGCCCTCGACCGCGTGCGGGAAAAGGTAGCCAAGTCCGACCCCCAGCGCCATGGCCAGGAAGATCCACAGCGTCAGGTATCGGTCGAGCGTCGACAGGCGAGGGGGAGCAGTAGCCGCGGCGGCGGTCACTTCAGCCCTGCTGCAGCGCGTTCGTCAACCAGGTGGTGACTTCGGCTTCGGTGGGAATGCGCCCGCTGCAAACGACCGTATCGTTGATCACCAGCCCGGGCGTCCCCAGGATCGGGTACTCCGTAATCTTGCCGTAGTCGGTGACCTTGATGAACTCGGCTTCCACGCCGAGCCTTCCGGCCGCGCGCCTTGAGATCTCCTCGACCTTCTTGCAGTTCTGACATCCGGCACCCAATATCTTGATCGTAAGCATCTCATCCTCCATGATATGGCTTCCATCGCTTCTTGCCGGCAGGTCAATCTCCGAGGTTCCGCGCCGGCTCTGGCCGGCGCGCGCTCCGGCGCTCCGCCAGGAACAAGGCCAACGCCAGGAGTGCCAGGAAAGCGACCAGGTAACCGGCGATCCGCCCCAGGCCGGTGCCGTCCACCCAGGCTCCGTAGATCAGCCCGGCGGTGGTGCTGAACAGCGCCACCCAGGCGACATAGGTCCAGGTCTTCACACGGCCGATTATGGCCGAGAGCAGCAGGATGCTCTGAAGGCTGAGCTCGGGGTCCGCCATAAGGTAAGCCAGCAGCGGCCCGCGGTGCATGCCCAGGCTCAGGAACATCTTGGCGATTGGCACCTCGACGAGCGTAGGGAAGTACATGAACACGCCGAAGGCCACGCCGGCCAGGTTGCCCAGCAGGGTGTTCTCCCCGGCGAGCGACTTGATCCATTCGGGGCGGATCAGCTGGCGCAGCACGCCGACGAGGAACACGCCCACGAGCAGCAGCGGGAAGATCTGCTTGACGAAACGCCAGGATTCCCACAACCAGTCGCGCCGCTCGTGCTCGGTCAATCCCGTCCGGCCGAGCCAGGCCAGGACGATCAAGGCCAGGATCACGGCGAAGAACTTCCCTGGAAAGCGGATGACCAATCCGCCGGCGACCGGGTCCATCCCCAACGCCGCCACAACCAGGGTCAGGGTGACCAGCGCGAGCGCGATCCCGGTCCAGCGGTTGAAACCCTCGAGCACGTTCTCGAAGCCGCGCCAGGCGGAAAGAGCGATCAGGCCCAGCAGCGTGATCAAGACCGCGCCCTGGACCGTCACACCTTCCTCGCCGCGGCTGGCCTCGTACGGCACCAGGCGTAAGAGGGCTGCTTCCAGATGATCAGCCCCGGCAACCGGCAGGTGCACCTGGGCATAGGTGTCGGTCAGCAAGCCAATCTTGAGCGTCCCGAAGAGCAGCAAGGCGATCAGAAGCAGCAGGAAGATGACGACCCCGCGGCGGACGCTGCCGCGTCCGGCGAACAGGTCGTCGGTCTGGCGGTCGTGCTCGGCATCCGCGCGGCTGAAGATCAAGGCCATGATCAGGCCGATGCCGATGCCGAAGGCCAGCGACAGGAACAGGCGTGCGAAAGCCAGGTCGGCACCGATGGCCACGCCGGTGTAGGCCAGGGCCAGGATGTTGCCCGCCGGGGCGAAGAAGAGAAAGGTGATGGCCGGGCCGATGCCGGCCCCCTTCTTGTAGATGCCGGCGAAGAGCGGCACAATCGTGCACGAGCAGACGGCCAGGACTGAGCCGGCCAGCGCCGATGCCGGGTAGGAAACGTACTTGGGCGCCTTGCGCCCGAGGAAGCGGGTGATCGATTCCTTGGGGATCAGAGCTGCGAGCCCGCCGGCGATGAAGAAGGCCGGCACCAGGCAGAGCAGGACATGAGCTGCCAGATAGGCGGCCAGGTTGCCCAAACCGCCCTGGACAAGGCCTACCAGTCCAGAGAGTAGATCCACCTACGAAGGCCCTTTCGTCAGAAGGGCGGTGTTGCTGCACTGGGGGCACTCGCAGCCCTCCAGATTCTCGGACGTGGGGGGGGCGAAGGCAGACGCGCGTCCCAGAAACACGCTGACAAGATCCACCACGGCCAGGACGCTGCAATCGCACAGCTTGTAGTAGATGAACGCGCCGTCCCGTTGGCCCTCGATGAGCCCGGCGTCCCGGAGGATTGCCAGTTGCTGAGAGACGTGTGCTTGAGGACGGCCCAGGGCCCTGGTGAGGTGGCAGACGCATGCCGACCTGTGACGAAGGTGCTCCAGGATCGCCAGCCGCACAGGGTGGGCGAGCGTTCGGAGCACGTTTGCTTCCTTCGCGAATCTCAGCAGCATTGAGTCGTACCCACGACCAGAATATTCCATTTGCCGCATTCTATCCCAACCCTAGGCCCTCCTCTGGATATCCCGCCATAGGGTAATCGCCTGATATGCGAGGCGGATCCAAAGCGCAAAGATTGTCACGCAGAGTGGTCTCGGACGACAGAGGTGGGGATCTGCGCCGGCCTGACCATCGGGCCACAACCTGATTGTTGCGCGGTGGTATCCTGCATATGCTTTGCTTGGAATGTAACTGCGTCTGTTAGCATGCAGAGGTCCATGGACGCCTGGCTGAAGAAGATCACGATAATCCAGGTGGAACCCTGCCTGGCGGACCCCTCGGAGTGGCGCCTGTACGCGAGGCCCGATGCCGATCTTTCGGCGATGCTACCGTACCTGAACGCTGTTCTGCCAGGTGTCCGTTACACGCACGAGACGAGAACCCTCTCGCTACGGAGAGAAGGAATGCTCGTGACCATCATGCCCAGCGAGATCCGCCTGGCGCTGGTACCGTCGCTGGACGCCGGCAGGGCGCTCCTGGAACGGCTCAGGGACACGATCAACAACACCTACGCCCACCGTGCCGAAATCGTGCCCCGCGAAGGGCTGCAGCAACTCCCGAGCGCATTGGACCTGTACAAGTTGCTCCCACGCACCAACTGCGCCCGGTGCGGCTTGGGCACATGCATTGCGTTCGCTCTGCGGTTGGCGTCGGGGGCCGGACGAGTCGCGGAGTGTCCTCCGTTGCAGGAGGACGGGTATCTCAAGTCACGCCTGGCCCTGCAGACGCTTCTAGGCGGGAATGGAGGTGAACCTCATGCTGCTCCGTGAGTTCAAGTATCAACTGTTCGCCCCTGAGTGCAACCCGAACGCCGAAACGCTCAACTGCCTTGCTGCCTTCTCCGATGATGTGTCGGCGGTCTTCCCCTATCTCAACGCCGCCCTAAAGGGCTGCGTCTACCGACCCGACGCCGGCATTCTGAGCTTCCGCCACGAAGGGAAGTTCTTCAACCTATTCCCGCGCCGCGCCGCCATCACCAGGATAGCTGACGATAGTGAAGCGCAGCGTACCCTTGCCTGGCTGCGCGATCTGATCAACCGGACATACGAGGACCGTGAGACCATCACGCCCAGCTCCAAGAGCTGTGATGTGCTCAAGGCGCTCGACGTCTACAAGCTCCTGCCGGGCACGAATTGCGGAGAGTGCGCCGAGGCCGCCTGTCTGGCGTTCGCGCTGAAGATTGTCTCGCAGGCAGCGGAGATCGCGGCCTGCCGACCGCTCTTCTCTGGGCAGTACGAGGAGAAGCGCGAGCGGCTGATAGAGGCCCTGCTTAATGCGGGCTACGAGGTGCCTGCTGCCCTCATTTGAGCCCTAGCGCAGACCCTGCGCGGCCTCCACAGCGCCCCGCACGGCACCGAGGTCCCTGCGTCACCGCGCGATCGCCGCGGCGTCCAGATCTCCCATGCCCGCGTCGCAGGCGCGGTCGTACATGGCGCGCGCAGCGGCCGTTACGTCCAGGCGCACGCCCACGGCATCGGCCAGGGCCTCGGCCAGGCGCAGGTCCTTGCGGGCCAGCGCCAGCTTGAAGCCGGGATCGAACTGCTGAGCCCGGAGCCGAGAGGCCACACCCCGGAGCGTGGCGCTGTTGGCAGACCCCTGCTCGAGGACCTCGAAGACCGTGGACCGCGCGACGCCCGATCGCTCGGCGAGCGCCAGCGCCTCGGCGATCAACGCAGTCGTCGAAAGCGCGATCAGGTTGTTCAGAATCTTCACCACGTGGCCGGTACCGGACTCGCCGACGTGCACCACGACGGCCCCAAGGGCCTGTAGCACCGGTCGGACACGCTCGACCGCTTCGGACGGCCCACCCACCATGATCGTCAGGGTTCCGGCCTCAGCTCCCTTCACTCCACCCGTGACCGGAGCATCGAGGAAAGCAACACCCTGGACCGCGAGCTGATCGGCAAGGCGCCGCGTGGAGGCCGGGTCGCTCGTCCCCATATCCAGGAGGACCTGGCCGGGGCGCATGACGCCGGCGAGCCCGCGGCTGCTGAGCCCACCGCTGCCGAGGATTACCTCCTCCACCTCGTGCGATGTCGGCAGCATGAGGATCACCGTCTCCACCAAACCGCTGAGTTCGACCGGCGAGTCCACGACAGCGGCACCCAGTGCAGCAAGCGCCGCGGGTGCGTCCGGATCGCGGTGGCGCACCACGGTGACCTGAAACCCTTTTCGCAGGAGGTTCCGCGCCATGGGCATCCCCATGGCGCCCAGGCCGATGAAGCCGATCGAACTACAGGTCACCAAACCCCTCCAGGATCCGCGCGATATGCCGGGCCGCGTTGAGGAAGTCGCCCAGACGCACATGCTCGTCAGGCGCATGCGTGCGATTACGCCCGTAGCCAACGCCGGCGGTCACCACTGGAATTCCCAGCGGCCGGGCAAAGGCGTAGAACGGGCTGCTCCCGCCCCCCAAAGGTAGCAGCAGGCTCGGCAGCCCGTAAACCTCCTCGCCTGTACGGGCGGTCAGGGCCACGAGCGGATCATCTGCCGAGACCTTGGAAGGCCACATGGCCCCAATCCATGTCACCTCCACATCGGCAAACCCCTCCGCGTCAAGATGACGCCGCAGCATGGCGAAGATATCGTCTGGATCCTGGTCGGGCAACAGGCGGAAGTCGAGCTTGGCCGTCGCTCGCGCGGGTATGATCGTCTTGGCGCCCTGGCCCTGGTATCCCGAGTTCAGGCCCTGGATGTTGCAGGTCGGCTCAAACACAGCGCGGTTGAGTGCTCGGCCCGACCGACCCAGCACAAACTCCCTCACGCCGTACGTTTCCCGCAGGTGACGCTCGTAGTCCGGCAGCGCATCAAGCATCGCGATGTCGCTTGGCGACGGCGGCAGGACCGCGTCATAGAAGCCCGGAATGCGGATGCGCTCGTCCGGACCTTTCAGGCTGGCAAGCGCCCGCAGCAGCCTCCAGGCGGCACTGGGAAGCACATCGGCCTGCCCGGAGTGAGCATCAACCCGCATGGTCTCAACGCTCAACTCAACCTCCAGGATCCCGCGCCGGCCCAACGATACCTGCGGCCGCCCCTCGGCATCGGTTCCCCCCTCTTCCCACACCGCGCCGTGGCAGGCGAGCAGGTCCTTGTGCTCCTGAACAAATCGTGCGATGTGCGGGCTCCCGATCTCTTCCTGCCCCTCCACCACGAACAGCACGCCGCAAGGGGGAATCCCTCCGTGCGCCGCGCGCACCGCGTCCACCGCGGCCAGCCGCGCTACGAACTCTCCCTTGTCATCCTTGGCGCCCCGGGCGTAGAGGGCACCGCCGCGCACAACGGGCTCAAACGGAGGGGAGGTCCAGAGTTCCAGCGGTTCCGGCGGCTGGACGTCGTAGTGGTTGTAGAAGAGCAGGGTTCGCAGCGATCGTCCCTGCAACCGGCCCACCACCACTGGGGCCCCGGCGGTGGCAATGCGCCGGACAGTGAATCCCCGCTGCTGGAGGAGGTCTGCCACAAGGTCCGCGCACTCGGAGAGCCCGATGCCCTGCGCTGAGACGCTCGGTTGCGCGCAGAGCCGGGTTGTCTCGGCTATGTAGCCATCCAGTCTCTCGGACAGGAATGCGTCAATCTCTCGCGCTGACTCGGTATCCACTCTCCTACCTCCTCACGATCGCGCATGTGTGTACCGTGGTCTATCTCAGAGATCGAAGAAGGCGAGGGCGGTAGCCGCGTAGACCTGCGCGCAGAGGACGAGGTGCTCCACCCGAACGGCCTCGTCGAATCCGTGTATGCCCTTGCCGGACGGACCGTACTGCACCACGGGGATGCCTGCGGCCCTGAAGTGCCGCGCGTCGCTTGTGGCCCACTGCAGCAGGAACGCGGGCGGCGCGCCCAGCACCGCGGTGACGCCGGCGGCCAGGGCCCTGGCGACGCTTGCATCAGGCATCGTGTAGTTGGGCTCGGAGAAGTCCAGCGCCTCAACGGACACGCCGGTCCCTGCCAGCGACGCCTCGATCTCCTGTCGCAAGCCGGCCGCCGAGCAGCCGATCGGCACGCGGATGTCAATCTCGGCGGTCGCCTCGTCCGGGACGACATTGACCTTGGTCCCGCCGCGCAGCACGCCGACGTTGGCCGTCACATGGTCGAGAGCGGCGGTCGCGGCCTCTCCTGCGAGCGTGGCCATCCACGCCTTGGACTCCGCAAGGATGCCCTGCAGCTCAGCAGGGAACGCTCCTGACCGCCCGGCCACGCTCAGGATACCGGGCAAGACACCAATCATTTCGAGCACGGCGTTTCTGCCGACGTACGGGCTCAGGCTACCGTGCGCCGGCACTCCTGAGGCCAAGAGGCGCAGCCACAGCGCCCCGCGCTGCCCGATCGTGCTCACCCCTGGCCCTGAGGGCTCAGCGATCAGGCAGCCGTCGCCGGCTAGACCAGCCTGCTCCAGCAGCCAGCGGCTCCCCCACCGCCCTCCGGTCTCCTCATCCGGCACCAAGGTGAGGACGATCCGCCCGGGGGAGTCTGCGTTGCGCAGCGCCCTGACCGCGCCCAACAGCGCCGCCACGCCGCCCTTCATGTCCACGGCGCCCCGGCCCCAGAGCCATCCATCGTCATGCTCGGCGCTGAAGGGCGAACGTGTCCAGCGTGCAGGGTCACCCGCAGGCACAACGTCGAGATGCCCGTTGAGGATGAGGGTCCGGCCGTCGTCCGGGCCCAGCGAAGCCACCAGGTTGACGCGGCCGGGTGACGGCTCGTGCCAGACCGGCCTGATCCCCCATCCTTCAAGGGTCTCGGCCACGAAGGCCGCAGCGGTCGTCACGCTGCCCGGAGGGTTCTCGGTTGGAATGCGGATCAACCGCTGGGCCAGCGCGACGATGTCGTCGCCGTCCCGCGCCACCTGGTCTATCAGCCAGTGCGCCGTCGTACCCATGTGCCCCCGCGTCCCTGCCTGACCTACAGACCCCTCGCCGTGCGCGGGTCGAGCATGTCGCGCAGCCCGTCGCCCAGGAAGTTGAACCCCAGCACGGTCGTCATGATGGCGAGCCCTGGGAATGTTGACACCCACCAGGCCTGGCCCACGAACCCCCGCCCTTCTGCCACCATCGCGCCCCACTCAGGAGTCGGGGGCTGCGCGCCGAGCCCCAAGAAGCTCAGCGAGGCAGCCCAAAGCAGCGCCGCGGGCATCTCCAGCGTGGTGTAGACGACCACGGTGCCAATCGCGTTAGGCAGGATGTGACGGCCCAGGATGCGGGCGTCTCCGGCTCCCATGGCCCTGGCGGCCTCCACGTACGTGGATGTGCGGATCACGAGAACCTGCCCCCGGATCAGGCGGGCGAACTCCCTCCACCCGGTGATGCCGATGGCCAGGATCATGTTGCCGAGCCCGCCGCCCAGGACGCCGGCGATCGCCAGCGCCAGCACCAGCGTCGGGAGGGCGAGCATGATGTCCACCAGGCGCATAAGCAGTGTGTCCGTCCAGCCGCCGAAGTAGGCGGCGCAGGCACCAAGCACGATGCCGATGACTGCCTCGATGAGGACAACCGCCACGCCGATGAGTAGCGCGAAGCGCGTCCCATAGATAACCCGGCTGAAGATGTCACGCCCGAGTTCGTCGGTGCCAAACAGGTGCTTCGCGCCGGGTGGCGTCAGTAGGGCCTCGATATCAAGTGCGATCGGATCGTACGGCGCGAGCTGGCCCGCCAGCAGCGCGGCCACGGCCACGACCAGCACCAGCACCGCGCCCACGAGCATGAGGCGGTGGCGCCACAGCCGCCGCAGGGTCCAGACTGCCGGCGAGGCCACGCGAGCGGGCCGCATCTCACTCATACCGGATGCGTGGGTCAACCACCGCGTAGAGCAGGTCCACCAGCAGGCTGCTACCGACGACCAGGAGGGCCATCGCCACCACGATACCCTGCACGACTGGGTAGTCGCGCTTCAGGACCGCATCCACCAGGAGCCGCCCCATGCCGGGCCAGGCGAAGACCGTCTCGGTGATCACGGCACCGCCAAACAGCCATGGAAGCCGCAGCCCTATCAGGGTAATGATCGGGATCAGCGCGTTGCGCAGGGCGTGGCGGATCACGACGGCTCGTTCGGCCAACCCCTTGCTGCGTGCCGTGCGAATGTACTCCTCGCCGATAACCTCCAGCATGCTGGACCGGGTGAAGCGCGTGAACATGGCCGCGGGCGGCAGGCCCAGGGTCAGAACCGGCAGCACGTGGCTGCGCAGCCCCTCCAGCGTCCAGAGACCGCCGGCCCGTCCGGAGATCGGCAGCACTCCGAGCCAAACCCCAAAGACCATGATGAACAGCAGACCCAGCCAGAAGGTGGGCATTGACACCCAGAAGAGGGCCGCGACCCTGGACAGGTTGTCCACGGCGGTGTTCCTGCGGACCGCCGAGAGCACACCGGCAGGCAGGCTTACCGCCAGGGTCACGAGCAGGGCGAGAATGGTCAGTTCCAGCGTCGCGCCGACGCGCGGGCGGATCATCGCGACGACGTGATCACCGGTGGTGATGGACATCCCCAAATCGCCGCGCACGGCCCGCCCCAGCCATCGCAGGTACTGGACTGCCACAGGACGGTCAAGTCCCAGCTCTTCGCGGCGCTGCTGGACGATGTCCTCCGGCACATTGAGGCCGAAGAGCAGTCGAACAGGGTCACCCGTCAGGTGCAGGAGACTGAAGACGACAAGGGTGACCCCGATCGCGACCGGAATCAGAGCCAGCAGCCGGTGCAGGACATACCGGGTCATGCCGGCCTCGTCGAGCCTACTTCCTCGTAATCGCGAGCGCCCTCAGGTGGGGAGGCCACCAGGGATGCGACGCCAGCACCTCCAGGCCGCCCACTGACCTCTTCGCAGCGAGCAGGCTCGTGTTGGAAACCAGCGGAACCCAGACCGCGGACTCTACTACGATACGTTGCACGCGGTTGAGCGCCTGATCGCGCTCGTCGTCATCAATGGCCGCCCCGGCTGTTTCCAGTAGCTTGTCAAGCTCACTGTTGGCCCACCGCGAGAAGTTGCTGACCGGAATGTTCGTGGAGTGGGTCAGGAAGTTCAGGTAGGGCTGCCCAAGCCACCACGTGTTGCGGAAGATCCCGATATCGAAGGTCCCGGCCCGAGCGCGGTCATAGGCTGCTCCCACCTCGGCCGTCTCTACCTTGACGTCAATCCCGACTTGGCGAAGCTGGCTCTGCACAATAACACCGGCACGGCGCCATTGGTCAACGTTCGAGAACGTGATCAGCGTGACCTCGAAACGGTCGCCATCGCGGCGCAAGATTCCGTCCGGCCCGGCTTTCCACCCGGCTTCGGCAAAGAGCTGCTTGGCCCGCTCAACGTCGTACTTGTACGCGTAGCCCTTTACGCCCGGCCAGTAACCAATGGTCGCCGCGCTGATGAGGCCTTCCAGGGGCTGGCCGACGCCCAGCCAGGCAGCCCGCGCGATCGCCTCCTTGTCTATGCTGTGCGCTATGGCCTGGCGCACCTTTGTACTCTGGAAGAACCAGCGCTCCATGTTCAGAACGAGGTACTGGACGCTGAATGAGGGAGCCTGCATGACGATCACGTTGGGGTTGGCCCGGAGCTGCTGCAGGCCGGACGGGGTGACATCGAACGTCAGGTCCACGTTGCCGGCGGCCACCTCTGCCGTCATCGTGGCGTCCTCAGGCACGATCCTGAATACAAGACGCTGGAAGTTGGCCGGGCCGCGGTTGGGCGAGAAGGCCGGACCCCACCGGTACCGGTCAAAGCGTTCCAGGACGATCCGGTCGCCCGGAACCCACTCCTTGAAGATGTACGGTCCTGTACCAATTAGGGCCCTGATGCCGATGTCTGCCGATGGCGTGCCGGCTATGAAGGATGCCGGCAGGATGCCCGTATGCGCGTCGGCCAGGTCGGAGATAATCGCCAGGGGCTTGGGCTGGCCGAAACGGAAGATGATCGTGCGGGCATCCGGCGTGTCCATGCTGGTTATCCCACCCGTGCGCGGCCGCAGATACGAGGACAGCGGTGACACGGTGATGTACCGTTCGAAGGTCGCCTTGACGTCGGCCGAAGTCACCGGGGCGCCGTTGTGGAAGAAGAGTTCGGGCTTGAGCGTGACCTTGAGGGTCTTCCTGTCGGCAGACCACTCGTGTGATTGCGCGAGCAGAGGAACCACCTTGAAGTTCTTGTCCAGCGTGAACAGCGGTTCGGCCACGTAGCTCAGGACGACCAGCGAGTGGAACCGGGTCGTCCGCTGGGGATCCAGGTTTTCAGGCTCCTCCCCCAGTCCCTGGATCAGCGTAGCCGCGGTCTGCGCACCGGCAAACTGCGGCATTCCTGGCAGGAGCAGGGCGATCATGCCTACCAGGACGAGCAGCGCTATCTGCAAACGCATTCTCCTTCCCTCCTTGGTCTAGGCCCTCGTCTCAGAATCTGCCTGGTGGGCCATCCAGAAGCCAATGCTACGGTTTCAACCCACATCCATTCGTTCCCTGCCGAGTCCGTCGAGCGCCGGACACTATGGTAGCGATAGGACGCGGGCCAGAATGCCCGGGCCACTCCACGCTGCACGGGCTGCTTTGGCCGGAGGCGTCGGAGTGGTGCTTGCGCCCGCGCCAGACAACCCCTATAGATGAGAAGTGAAGGGCCCAGACCACACGAGCGGAGGTGGACGCCGATGGCAGACGAGATTCGCCTGGTGGAGTACTTCTACGTTCTGACATCCGACAAGCCCGGAGAGGGTGCCCGGTTCCTCGGATACCTGAAGGACGCCGGGGTGAACCTGCTTGCGTTCCATGGCTTCCCGGCCGGTCGGAGGGCGCAGCTCGACTTCGTCCCGTTCGACCCCGCGGCCTTCAAGGCGGCCGCGCGCAAGGCGAAATGGAAGCTGGTGGGGCCGAAGAAGGCGTTCCTTATCGAGGGCGACGACCGGGTGGGCGCGCTGGTGGACTACTACGACAGGCTGGCCGAAGCCAAGATCAACGTGACGGCCAGCAACGCGGTGGCCGCAGGTGCCGGTCGGTTCGGCGCGATCTTCTGGGTCAAGGCACGTGATGTGAGGCGCGCGGCGAAGGCGTTGGGCGTAAGGTAGGCGCGCCCCAAGAACACCCCTCGCGGTCCAGGTCTGTCCCTTGCGGCGGATCGCGGGGATAGGATCATCCGCGCGCGTGGGGGCGCTGGGACGCGCCGGGCTTTTCCTTGTAGTAGCAGTCACTTCCGCCCCCGGCACCCTGTCTGCGCGTGGTGTCGCCCTTCCGCCACCATCGCACTTCTCCGCACATCTTGCGACCGTCCGGGAATACCTTCCAGGCGGTGTACTCCCCATCGTGGAGGCCCCCGGGATTGTGGGTATCCCTGAAGGTCCCACTGAGGACGCCGGCGACGTAGGTGCCGTGCCCCTCGTGCCTGATCCCGGCGGATGGGATCTCAAGGACCCAGCGCACCCTGGTGCCCGTCTGCTCGATCAAGAAGGTACCCCCACCCTTCAACCACCACGTCCCCGAGATATCTGACGTGGACCGGGCGGTTGTGACGCGGCCTCTGCCTTTGCGGGCTTCCGTCTCCAGGGCCCGGGCCAGATCCCGGAGCTTCAGGGCAAGGAGTTCCGCCGTCTTCGCCTTCCAGTAGTCGCGCAACCGGGGCCACCCCCGGTCGGCTTCCTGGCGGATCGATCCGGGCATACCGCGCAAGGGGCTCGTATAAGAGTCCCAGATCTCTCTCAGCCGCCGCTCGGTCTTCACCTTCACGGCTATGTTGACCTCGGTGATCCCGAACTTCCGACCGGCCACCTCGAAGAAGGACGGATGGCCCCGCAGTGGATTTCGCAGGTCGCGGAGGAGGTCGAAGCGCGAACCGCCGAACACGATCCGGTCAATTTGCCGCTCGTCGGCGGCCTCATAGAGCCGCAGCACCGCATAGGTGGACCCGCCGATCACCACCCTGCCGGCGTTGATTGCGATGCCCAGGGCGGGGAACTGCATCGCCACCCCGCTCTCCAGCAGCGCCCGGTAGGCCGCGCCTAGCCGCTCGGTCTCGCCGGTGGTGAAGTAGGCGACGAGTGGGGAGATCACGATGGCGTCAACGTCGCCTGCTATCTTGCCGCCCACCGACCCTGCCGCGCGGAACACTACCTCTTTGGCCAGGCCTTCGAGCCCTTCCCCGACCGGTCCCGGCGATTGCGCCCCTGCCGCAGGAGGCGGGATCAGCAACGCGGTCAGAAGAGCTGCCAGCAGTACTGCGTGCAGGCGACCCACGATGTCGGCTGGTGATCTTCGGTGAACTCTGCGGCTCATTGCAGCCACCTCCTGGGTTGTACGTGGGTTTTGCCCGGGTGTGTTCGGGCCCAGACCGGTCGAAGGTCACGAGGCCCGCCCCCGTTTCCTGTGGGACCCCCTTCAGTATCGGGTGTCTGACGAAGCCGGGCGCGGTGCAACCGCTGGCGGCGCGCATCGACATTCTGCAGGTATGCCGCCAACCCTGAATCCGCCACTACGACCTTTGGGGTCTTGAGCAGTCGCTTCCGTAGGGTGGCTGTCCACACCGGCACCCGGACGACGAGGAAGGTAGCCTCAAGGAGCGTGAGGTGGCGCAGCACGGTTCGCTGGGAGATCTCGGAGGCCCTCGAGGGAGATCAACGGGATGCTCGCCGGAGGCCTATGGTGCCTGCGCCTGCATCAGTGTGACGACACGGTTGGCGGCTTGATAGGTATCGTCGGACAGCAACTCGCGCCGCACCACCTGCCCGTCTTGAGAGACGATGCGGTAGGTCAGCACCCGGTAGCCGGTCGCGCCCGGACTCCGCTGCCGGGTGCGGCCATTCGGCTCACCCGCCTGGTCCGGCGCGAGAGTCAAGCGGGCCGGGGTGGTGACCGAGGACACATCAGAGGTGACCTCAATGGTCGGATCCAGACGCTGGCGGCCGAAGAGCCGGACTTCGAGGCGATCACCAACGACCCGCGCCTGGATTCGCACCGGCCAGGCGTAAGGATTGCGGAAGCGCAGGTCGATGTCGTGCTGCGCCACAGCCGCGTCGCGACCGGGTGCTACGTAAGTCGGGGCGAAGACATGAGAGTGCCGCTCGACGATGGGCAGCCCGGCCAGGAGCGCCGCGTTGTAGAGGGTCGTAGACGTCTGGCAGACGCCGCCGCCGAATGCTCGTATCAGTTCGCCGTCGAAGCTTACCGGCGCTTTGACATAGCCGCGGTCTACGGTCCAGGACCGCACCGTGCGATTGTACGAGAAGGTGGCGCCCGGTGCGATCCGCACGCCGGTCAGCGCCTGGGCCGCGAGGCGGGCGTTGTGACGCTGGCCTCCCGACCGACCGGTCAGTCTTGTGGCGTAGCCGGCCAGTTCGACCTCCTGTGGCTGGGTCGCAACGATGCGGGCGATCCCGGCTGCGCCGAACACGAGGATGGCCGCCAGCGCCGCGCCGGTAGCGAGCATCTGGAGGTCGGGGCGCCGCGTCACGCGATCACCGCCATCACCGAATGATCACCCGCGCGCCCGAGGACTCGGCGCGCATCTTCGGCGTGTACATGCCCTCCAGGAGCGTCGGCATCGCGTTGTATGTGCCCGGAGTCTGCGCCCGCACGTTGTACTCGATCACGTGCTTGCCCGCCGGAATGCGGCGAGCGAAGATCGCGATGCGGTCGTCGCGCACGTCCGTGTAGTCCCACCACCAGCGCCAGTCGTCAATGGCGACTTCAGCGCGTCCGCGCTCGGTAACCTCGAAGCCTGCGGGGAACGGATCTTCGATGATCACGTACGCCAGATCACGCGGGGTGGTGATGGTCAGCCGCACCAGCACCCGGTCGCCCTGTCGCAGCACGTTTCGCGTCGGCTCGGTTTGCAGCGACCAGATGCCGGCGCCGGCGCGCTTCGGGAGCAGGCGCAGGTATTCACGCGCGATGCGGATATCGGCGGGAGCAAGCGCGGGTATCGCGTCCATGGCGATCGTTTGCCGCAGCGTCACGGTGTAGAACACCCGGCTTGTGCCACCCGCGCGCTCCACGGTGATCCGGTTCTCGCCTGGCTGGAGCGCGCTGCCCGACAGGGTGAGGACCAGATCGCGCGCCTCACGCACGGTCGGCGTGAGGCGGTAGGTCTGCACCACCCGGCCGTTGAGCGCCACGCGCACTTCGCCGGTTGCCGAGGCCGCGCCACCTTCGGCCCGCAGGTAGTCGGCCAGCGCCGCCAGCACCCACGACGTGTCTCGCGTGCTCCACCAGTAGGAGCCGGTGCGGTTCAACATCAACCAGCGGATGATTCCCTCGATCCGCGGATCGCGGGAATCTACCGCGAGGATCGCCCGCAGCGCCAGGGCGGTGGCCATCCGCTCGTTCCAGTCCCAGCGCGTCGCATCGTCCGACCGCCAGGACACGGTGCCGTCCTCGGTAACCGACCGCCGGCCCAGTTCGGCGAAGGCCGGCCGCACATTGCGGCCGAGCAGCCGGTCGAGCAGCACCGCGTATGCCACGCCCTCGGTCTTGAGTTCGGACAGCGTGGTCTTCGCTCGGAGTCCTCGCGCCGTCTCGGGGTCACCCGCCAGCGCCACCGCGTAGAGCAGGAACATGCGTGTGTCGGGGTCGGCCCGGCCGGCCAGTTCCAGGGCCGCCCGCCGGCCTGATTCGAGCACGCTCTCCCGCACCGGGTACCCCTCGGCCTTCGCCGTGGCGAGGCCGTACAGCACGTAGGCGGTCATCCACGCGCTGCCCTCGTCGAACTCCCACCAACCCCATCCGCCCTCTTCGTTCTGGAACCGGTACAGGCGGATGAGACCATCCTGCACCATGTCCGGAATCCGGCGCTCCAAGTCGGGCTGCGGCAGACCGCCCGCCCGCAGCACCCGCTGTACCATCACCGTGGGCAGGAACCGGCTCATGGTTTGCTCGACGCAGCCCCAGGGATAGCCGATGAGGTACTCCAACGCGCCGGCCGCGGCCTGCGTCACCGACGGCGTGATCCGCACGGTCAGGCGGCTCGCCTCGGGAATGGCGCTGCGCTGCAGCACCACTGTCTCGGTCTTCGGCCCCTCGGCGGTGATGTCTCCCGTCTGCCCCGTGATCTGCGTGCGTCCGTAGGGCCGGACGGGAACGGTGATCTCCACGCCGTCCGAGCGCGACGGCTGGCCCGCAGCCTCCGCGGTCACCAGAATGCGGGCCTCGCCGGGCCGCCGGGCGGAGACGGGCCAGATGACCTCCTCCACCTTGCGCGGCGCGAGGGTGACGGTCTGCTGCGGCGATCCTGCGGTCTGGAGCCCGTCGGCCTTCAGCCGTACTGTGGCCTGCAGCGGCGTGTCGGTCTCGTTGTGAACGAGCGCGGTGATGCGCGACTGGTCGTCCTGCGAGAACAGCCGCGGCGTCTCGATTCGCACGAAGAACTCTCTGGCCACGATGGCCTTGTAGACACCCCGGCCCAGCCGCGTCTCCTTGGTGTGCGCCAGCACCGTGGTCCGCCACGTGGTCAGGTTGTCAGGAAGGTCAAACGACATGGTGGCTCTTCCCTGCGCGTCGGTCACGAGCGCCGGCTGCCAGTAGGCGGTGTCCTTGAACCGCCGGCGGATCATGATCTGGCTGGCGTCCTTGTCCGCGTCACCCAGATACCACAGCTCGAACGAGAAGTGCGTGCGCACCAGATTCCATCGCCGAGGGTAGAACGCGTTGCGCAGCGCCCTTGGATCGTCTTCCTGCAGGGCATATATGGCCTCGTCCACGACAGCGAGGGAGAGCTCGGCCTGCTGTGGCCGACCGGCCGCGTCGGTGACCTGCACCTTGTAGGTGGCGCGGTCGCCCGGGCCGTAGCGCGGCCTGTCGGATGTCACCGTGACCTTCAACTCACGCTCGGGCACGGTGACGTTGAGCGCCACCTCGCCCCGCGCCAGCTTCTTGTCCCTCACGTAGAGCGCCGACAGGAAGACGTTGGGTCCGTACTCCGGGAGCAGCGGCACGCTGATCACGGTCGTACGGCGCACGACCGGCACGGCAAACACCCGGTGGATGCGATCGCCCTCGATGGTCACCAGGGCGGTCTGGCCGGTCTTGTCGGCGTTGAGCAGCACCCGCGCCGTCTCGCCCGCCCGGTACCGTCGCTTGTCGGTCTGCAACGAGAGGTCGGTGTATCGCACCCCGAAGTCGCCGCCTGCTTCACTGGAGGCCCACAGCCAGGTGTCGCCTCGGATCTCGCGGCCGGCAGTGTCTCTGGCGATCGCCAATATCTGCACATAGCCGCTGCGCGGCAGCGTCACCGTCGCCGGGACCGAACCGTCCGGTCCGGTGGTGACCGTTTGCGTCCACGCCTTCAGGCCAACATACTCTCGGCGGCCGTAGTCCCACCGCACGTACGACGTCTCCAGCGTCACGCTGACGCCGGGCACCGGGCGCCGGTCGAGGTCGCGCACCAGCACCGTCGTACTCACCGGGCGCCCCGGCTCGACGAAGTATCGCTCGGGCCTCAGCATCACCCTGAAATCACCGGCGGCCACCTCAATGTCGCGCGAGACCGTCACCTCCCGGCCGCTGGTATCACTCACCGACACCTGGACGCTGAAGATCTGATCTTGCGGCGTGTCGGTGGCGTCGGGGAACTCCGCGCGGAAGCCGATCGCCGCCTTGCCCTGCTCGTCGAGCTTCACTTCGCCCTCGGCGACCGGGCGACCGTCGCCGTAGTAGCCCTCGGACGTCCCCATGTCCTCGTCCGGTTCCTCGTCGTAGAGTGCCTGCCACTGGGCATACCAGTTGGGCGTCCGGTATACCGTGTAGCTTGCCTTCGCGCCCGCCACCGGCGCGCCGAAGTAGAACTGCGCCGACAGCTCGATCCGCACCTGATCGCCGCGGAGGTACCGCGGCTTCTCCGCGGCCAGCGAGACCGAAAACTCGGGCTTGCGGTAGGCCGCGACCACGATGTCGTGCGTAGTCGTGGACTCGCCCGCAGTGAGCACCAGGGAGTAGAAGCCTGTGGGCGCCTCAGGGCTGAGGTCGAACTCGCTGTGGAACGACCCAAAGGCGTTGGTAAGGTGCCGCTGCCGCAGCAGTGGTTCGCCGTCTGGATCCTGCACCTCGATGCGCACGGCCTCGCCGGCGGGCACCGCGTACGGCGCGCCGCGACCGACCTTCCGCCGGACGATGCCCTTGAAGTGGATGCGCTGACCGGGCCGGTAGATGGGACGGTCGGTGTAGGCATGCAGGGCAAACGGACCGCCCTGCTCGAGACGGTAATCCCTCCTGCCGATCACGGCCTCATCGGCGCCACGTTGCGCTATGGTCATGAGGTAGAACGTGTCCAGGGTCGCAGGGAGTGCGATCCGGGCGATGCCCTCCTTCGAGGTGCGACCCTTCGCAAGGACTTTTCCGTCCTTGTAGAGGCGGACCGTGCTATCGGCGACGGGCGTGCCGGCCAGCGCGTCTGCGACGAAAGCCAGGGCCTCACCGGGTGCCCGTTTCAGTACCAGCGCGGTGTCTGACACCAGCAGCCAAGTGGACACCGTGGCGCCAACGTACCGGGCTTCGACGAGATACAAACCCACCGGCTGTTGTCCGAAGTCGAGCGTCTTCGTGTAGAAACCCTCTATGCCAGCTTCATTGACACGATACCCGCGTTCCAGAACCACCCGGGGTGGCGCCACCCCGGGTGGATGGAGCAGGACCTCGGGGAGGGGTCTGTCGGGCCGCCAATCCTCGCCGCCGTAGGACAGCGCGCGGGCGGTCCTCTGATCGCTCAACAGATCTGAGAGGCGCGTTCGAAAGACCCGGACCGCGATCTCCCGCGCCGCGCCCGTCGTGGAATCCACGTACCCACGCACCGGCAGGGTCATGCTCTCCGCCGTCGTGAAGTGGCGTTTCGGTCCAACGAGCTGCAACTGCGGTCTGGCAAAGGACAGCGCGAGCCTGATGGAGGACGTGCGGGCCTCATCAACGCGCACATATTCTTCCTCGACCGAGAAGGTGTCCAGATAGGCGGCGACCTGGTACTCGCCCGCCCGGACATGCGCCAGGGAGAACCCGCCGGACGCATCGGTCAGCGCATAGTACAACTTCGGTTTCTCCTCACCCTCGGCGTTCACGGAAGTCAAGACCACCTGGGCGCCGGCCACCGGCACATAGGTCTTGGCATTGACGACCTGGCCCTGGACGCGGCCGACCGGCGGCTGCTCAACTATCGCGTAGGCCAGGACCGCTCCGACGCACACGCAGGCCGCGATCGCCGCGGCGAAACGAGGCCGGATCAAGTGCGCAATGCGGACCGCCGGGGATGCCGAAGGGCTACTCACGACTCGACTCATTTCTGCGCTCCCTCGGCGGCGAGGAGCTCACGCCGCCTGTTCCACCAGCCTGCGATCCGCGGCCAGTAGTCCACGGCCAGGATCGCCACAAGCACTACCGCGGCCAGCCAGCCCAGCACGCGGAGTTTCTCGGCCCGCGGCAGGTCGGCGACCCTGAGCACCTCATGCGACCACTGGGTCAGCGGCAGCGCCAGTGCGAGCGCCACCAGCGCATGCAGCCGGCCTCCCTGCACGATCGCACACGACAGCGCAAGCCCGGCCAGCAGCCCGATGGCCGCGCGCGCTCCCCACAGGACCAGCAGCGCACCCGGCAGTGCCAGCGCAACGACCAGGACGAACAGCAGTCTCATCAGGCCTCGCCCGGGCGATTCCCCACCGCCGCCCCCGGACGACAGCATGCCGGCCAGCAGCGATGGGGCCACTGCGCCGGCGATGAGCGTGAAGATCGCGAAGTGATCGGTCAACACCGCGCCCGACAGATCGGTCTGGAATCGCTGGAGGAACAACCGGTAGAGCAGCACGATCACACCGAGGGTCAGCAGCGAGGTGATGCGGGCGGCCGGGTCGCTCACCGCCTCCTGCGCCGGGCCGCCGCCCTCGGGTGCGCGGCCGACGCCGAGCGCCAGCACGACACCGGCAGGCAGCCAGGCAGCCACCAGCATGACCCCCACGCCATAGCCGATCAGCAGATAGAAGGACGCCACCGTGGCGCCCAGCACCACGAGCGCCGCGAGCGCCACGTCCACAGGGAGTCCGTTCGCAGGGGAGCGTGAGCCGCCGCGGGCCTCGCGCATGCCTTCGCTGGTGAGCCACCAGAGGATGAAGGGCGCAACCAGACCAACGGCTGCGGCCAGCACGAACCGCGGCTGCATCAGGATGTGCTGCCCCACGATGTACGCCAGTGCGGCCAGCAGGAGCGCGCCCAGCAGCGTCCACAAGGCGCCGGAGGACCGGCCGGAGCGGCTCGCGCCGCCGCGACCGGCCGAGGCCAGCAGTCCGGTCACCAGCACGATGAGCGGGACACCGGCCGCCAGGATCACCGCGGCAATGCTCCACTCCGCGCCTTCTGAGGCGGCCGTATCCCGGTAGTGCCCCATGGCGGCGGTCGCGAAGAGCGTAACGGCGAAACCGGTCCCCGCGGCAAGCAGAGTGGAAGGCGCGAGGCCGGATGAAGCCGTGTCCGCAGACGCCGGCCCTGGGACGCGGATTGCGCCGAGCGCCAGGATCAGCGAGACCAGGAGCCATCCCGACGCGGCGCCTATCAGACTATCCACGAGAGTGGGGCGCAACCAGAGCAGAACACCTGCGGCGGCGGCCACCGCCGCGAAGTACGATGCGACGATCGCTGCCATGCCCCTAGATCTGCTGGTCGCATTCCCAGCGGGCAGCGCGACCCATCCTGCCAGCAGCGCCGCCAGACCGCCGAGCACCGCGCCATGGCCCCATCCCTGACCTGCCGGCCACAAGGCCCGCCCCGGAATTGTCAGGGCGGCGATGAGGACAAGCGCTCCAAAGGCGGCCACCGCGAACACCGGAGTGAACCGGCGTCCGTCTGCGCGCTCCCGCCGGATCAGCAGCCATCCGGCGATCCACCCGAGCAACCCAAGGATGAAGACCCCGAGCAAAAGGCTACGGTCCATACGACACGCTCCTCCGCCACTTCCAGATCGAGAACGTCGCCGCCGCGAGAACCATGAAGGCGACGATGCCCGCTGCAAGGCATGGGGGTGATTGGGAAATAGCGCTTGCCGACGTGTGTTGAGGGACGGTAGTCGGAACTTCAGGGTCTAGAGGGCTACCGCACACCATGGCGACGCTCCCCTCTGCGTAGAGTGACTGCCGCGAGCATCGCCCTTCCGGCGGGCGGCCATCGGACAACCCATTGCGTCTATTCGGTCCGGCGGCGATCCTCCCTCTTGAGATTCAGCCCTCGCGCCGGAAGTCGCACCTCCCTCAGAACCGATCACCGATGCGGGGGAGGCCCCGCATTGCGGGCAGTGTGCTGCGACGGACGGGGCAGAACACTTGGGAAGAAGCCCGCGCCCGGCGACAGCAGATTCGACAGAACCGGCCAGGGGCCAAGGAGCGGCGCGGGTTCACGAGCGAGCAGGGAGGCCGCGAGAGGCACTTTGCGACCCATCCGGTTCGAACCAACACGTGGGGACTTCGGCAGGCCGTACTGCCTGGCGCGGACATCAATCGACACCTTGGCGCTGCTCGACACGCTACCCGAGGGGGACAGTCTGGAAAACGGTTCGAATTCTTTGCGATGGTGGAGGCGGCGGGAATCGAACCCGCGTCCTGAGTGGATGAGGGCGGAGCCTCTACGAGCGTAGTCCGCGCTTTGGTTCTCGCCGTCTGGGCCTCCCGCAGACCGGATGCCCGAACAGCCAGCCCGTTGGGATTCCCGTCACGCGTCCCGGGCCAGGACGCCCGACGGTAGCCGGCTTGTGGCGCTCAGCCCGGGCCGCCGGCCCTACCAGGTGAGCGTCGACGCTATTTAAGCGGCGAGTGCGTACTGTGTGTTGGCGTTTATGCGCCTGCCAGTTGATTAACGAGGACCTGACCACCTCGGCTCGCAGCTCTGCTGCTTCCCACCCAGTCGAAACCGATCGCCCCCACATTCTGGCTGCGGTCGCAACCAAGCACCCTCATTATACCATGAACACGGGCTCACCCGGCCTGGCCTGCCGCCCTGCGCAGCCGGTCCATGACCGCCCTGCCCAGGCCCTGTTCCGGAATTCCCTCCACGACGATCGCGTCGAGACCCGCGTCGTCGAGCTCGCGCAGGAGGGCGAACAGCTTGGCGGCGACCGCCGCCGGATCGGTGCGCGGCCCCATCACCCGCACGACCGCACCCTCGGGAACTCCGGAAGCGGCCTCGGCGGTCACCATAACGCCGACGCGCAGGCCCTCGTCCCACAGCAGGCGCACGGCCGCGGACAGCTCGGCGCCGGGCTGCGCGGCGCCGACCTCCTCCGGCAGAACCTTCTCCGGTGGGACCTCCACCAGCACCACCCTTGCCCGCGGCGCGTAGTGACGGTATCGCGTGCCGGGCGAGCGTTCCAGCGCGACCTGCACCTCCGGCGCAGCGGTGCCTGCCGCGGCGGCACCCGGCGCGGGAACGGTCACCTGACCGACGATCGTCACAAGTTGTTCCAGCGATACCCCGCCCGGCCGCAGGAGCACTGGAGGATCGCAGGTGAGGTCGAGCACCGTGGACTCCACCCCCACCGGGGTCGGGCCCCCGTCGAGCACGAGTTCAACCGACCCACCCAGGTCGGCAAGCACGTGCTGCGCCGTGGTCGGACTGGGCCGGCCCGACCGGTTCGCGCTGGGCGCGGCCACCGGGCATCCGGCGGCGCGGATCAAGGCAAGTGCAACCGGGTGCGCGGGCATGCGCACGGCCACCGTCGGCAGTCCGCCTCTCGTCACGGAAGGCACCACCGGCGCGGCCGGCAGGACGAGGGTCAGCGGTCCAGGCCAGCAGCGCGCTATCAGGGTCTGCGCCGCCGCGGGCACGTTGCTGACCAGTCCGCCCAGGGCGTTGGAATCGGCGATATGGACGATGATCGGGTTATCCACCGGGCGGCCCTTGGCGGCGAAGATACGCTCCACCGCACGCGGGTTCAGGGCATCCGCGCCCAAGCCGTAGACCGTCTCCGTGGGAAAGGCCACAAGGCCGCCGTCAGAGAGGACCGCGGCCGCCTCGCCGATGGCCGCGGGGTCGGGTGTGCCGGGATCAACCGTCAGGATGCGTGCGGGCATCTGCCTCAGGCGCGGAGGGGCGCCGGCTCCCACCGGAGCATCGCTGCCGCGCGCCGCGCGCGGTCCAACGCCTCCTCGGCGATCTCCCCTAGCGCGGTGACGTGCCCCATCTTGCGCCGGGGCCACGCCTCGGCCTTCCCGTAGAGGTGCAGCGAGATCCCGGCCACGGCCAGAGCCTCCTCGACCCCCACCAGCCGGACCGGACCCTCGCGATCGCCCAGCAGGTTAACCATCGCAGCAGGCGCCAGCAGGCCCGCGTCACCCAGCGGCAACCCGCAGATCGCACGCACGTGCTGCTCGAACTGCGACGTTGGACAGGCGTTGATCGTGTAGTGGCCTGAGTTGTGGGGACGCGGCGCCAGCTCGTTCACGAGAACTTCGCCGCGATCCATCACGAACATCTCGACCGCCAGGACGCCGACGAGATCGAGCGCCGTGGCGATGGACTCGGCGATGCCGGCTGCCCGGTCGGCGACAGTGGCAGGAACCTGCGCCGGCGCCGCCACCTCCACCAGGATTCCGTCGTCGTGCACCGTGCGCACGACCGGGTAGACGCGCCGCCCGCCGTCCATCCCGCGCGCGACAACGACCGCGACCTCGCACGCGAAAGGGATGTGCCGCTCCACGACCAGCGGCCCGCGCTCGAACCCCAGCGCGGCGGCTGCCGGAAGATCGTCGTGCGACGCGACGCGCACCTGTCCGCGCCCATCGTATCCAAAGAAGGGAATCTTCACCACACAGGGCAGACCCAGGCTGCCTACCGCCTCCTCCATCTCGGCAGCGGAACCGGCCTGGCGCCAGGGGGCCGTAGGAAACCCGTGCTCCCGCAGGAACTCCTTTTCCCGGATGCGGTGCTGGCAGGCGGCCAGGACCTGGCTCGAAGGCCGGACCGGCCGCAGCGCTTCCGCGGCCAGCGCGCATGCCAGTGGAACGTGTTCGAGCTCGAACGTCACCACGTCCGAGCACGCAGCCAGATCGGCCACCGCCTCTGCATCGTCGAACGGAGCCTGAACGTGCGTATCGGCCAGCGCCGCGGCCGGTGCCACCGCGGATGGATCAAGAACGGCCACGCCGTAGCCCATCCGCCGGGCATCCAGCGCCAACATGCGGCCCAGTTGGCCGCCGCCGACGATGCCGATCGTCCCACCCGGGGCTAGCGGCGTTGTCTGCGCCAGCGGGGAACCCGCTATCTGCGGAGCGGCCCTGCCTGCGATCACGCCTGATCGGCCTCCCGCACCGCGGCAGCCTGCGCCTCTTGCCGGCGCCGCAGCCGCTCGCGGATCGTCTCATCGCAAAGACCCAGGATGCGCGCTGCCAGCAACGCGGCGTTCGCAGCGCCGGCACGGCCGATCGCCATGGTGCCCACCGGCACGCCGGCGGGCATCTGCACGATCGAGAGCAGCGAGTCGAGGCCTCTCAGGTGCTCGCTGGGGACCGGCACGCCGATCACCGGCAACACGGTCTTGGCAGCGGTCATGCCGGGCAGGTGCGCGGCGCCACCGGCGCCGGCAATAATCACCTTGATGCCGCGTCGCTCCGCGGCGGCCGCGTACTCGAACATCCAGTCGGGGGTCCGGTGTGCGGAGACCACCTTGACCTCGTGCGGTATCTCCATCTCGGTCAGGATCTCGACCGCGGCCTCAAGGACCGGCCGGTCAGAGGTACTGCCCATGATGATGCCAACGAGTGGTCCCTGGCCCCAAGCCTGTGTCATCCGCCCTCTCCCTTTCTCCTGCGCACGCGCGGCTCGACCGACTGCTTCAAGGCGCGCTGCGCCTGGCGCTGTGCCTCCCTCTGCCCGATCGCCTCGCGCTTGTCGTAGAGCTTCTTGCCGCGTCCCAGCGCCAGCTCGACCCTGGCCCTGCCCCGACGGAAGTACAGGCGCAGCGGCACGAGCGTGTAGCCCTTCTGCGCGGCCGCCTCTGCCAGGCGCCGGATCTCGCGCTGGTGGAGCAGCAGCTTGCGCGGCCGCAGCGGGTCGTGGTTGAAGATGTTACCGGCGTCGTAGGGCGGGATGTGCAGGTGGAGCAGCCACGCCTCGCCGCGCTCCACGCGTGCAAACGCTTCGCCCAACGTGACGCGACCACTCCGCAGTGACTTGACCTCGGTACCGGTCAGCACCAGGCCGGCCTCGACCGACTCCTCGATATGGTACTCGTGTCGAGCCTGGCGGTTGGTGGCAATCAGCTTCTCGTCGCTGTGCTCAGGCACGGCCAAGGGACCTCAGCATGGAACAGGTCAGGATGCACAGCGCACCGACGGGCGCTGTGCTGATCGCCAGAACCCACAGATCCGGGCGGAACGCCGCGGCTCCAAAGGCAAGTGTCAGTATCAGCCAGCCGGCGGTCTCCAGGTGGGCGAAGAACCCTCCCTGTCGGCGACCGCTCAGGTAGGCCGCGTGGTGGCGCACCGTGGTCGCGAGGGTCACCAGGGAAACAATCAGAGCCGCTAGGCGTAGCGCGTCACTCATAGATACCACTGGCTTCGCCCACGCGGGAAGCCGCCCCTGCCCAATCAGCCGATGTCAGGGCCAGGTGGCCGTGCGTTCCGGGCCCCCGGGCGCCAGATCCCTGTCACCCAGCGACAGGCGCCGCCCCTGCCCAACCAGCCAGCGCCGCAGGACGCCTCCTGGTGCCGTGCCCACCGCGAACACCGCGGCGTCGGCCTCGATCCCCTCAATCCTGACTGCCTCGGAGCGGCCCGGCCTGCGGAAGCCCACGAGGTCGCGCCGGCCGTCCGGCCAGGCCAGGGCGACGCCCAGCGCGCCCTCTCCTTCTACCTTGGTGATGCGAGGCAGGCCCGAGGTCTCCGCGGCCCGGTGCGGCATGAGCACCGTGAGAAAGACCGTGGCGGTGTGCGCCGACCGCGTCGAGGAGGTCAGGTGCCACTGGTTGGGCCGCCCGTCCTCCGGCGGCACGGTGAAGCGGTCGGTCTGCGCGAACGCAAGGCCGCCTGGATCGAGGAAGCGTACGACCATTCCTGCCCTCCCCTCGCGCACACGGACCTCGGCAGCGCCCTCATCCACCTCCATCCGTGAGAGAGCGTGCAGCCACCACTCCCAGGTGACCGGCTGGGGCGCGGCAACCTCGTCGTAGACGACGAACACACCCGGACGCACGTGCACGATTCGGCGCACCGCGCGCAGCAGCCGTCCTTCGTAGGCAGGCGTGGCGTCACCAGAAGCGTAGTCATAACCGCCGCCGGTGGCAAACGCCTCGATCCTCCCGCGCGCCCGGATGCTGCGTTTGCCCTGTCCCTGCCCGCCGTTGATCGTAATCGCGTTCGAGGCCCGGGTTTCGCGCGTCCACAGGTCGTGGTGCGGCGAGGCGTACCAGGGGTAGTATCCCGACGCGATGGCCAGGGCTTCGCCGTAGGCCTCAACCGTGAACGCGTTCTGGTTGGAGTGTCCGTGGCTGTGCGAGCCGTAGGGACTGCTGCGCAACAACAGATAGATGTCGTTGTCCGGATCGCCCAACGCGCTGTGCATGGCGACCAGGCCCACCGACGGAAAGACCCGGCTCTGGGGCAGCGCGGTCGGAGGCCGTCCTGCCAGGGTCGCGTCCGCCAGGACGACCCCCAGAATGTCTGAGCTGGGCCCGCGCCGGCGCGCGTCCGCATACCAGCGCGCCACCGGGTCACGCAGCACCGACGAGAACCAGTACATGAGACTGCCCAGCTCGACCCGGCTGTGCTGGCCGTCTCCGAACGGTGCCAAGCGGTGATAGGGCGGCGCGGTGTACACGGCGTAGTGCGGTGTGTTGGCGAAGAACGGCTTGCCCATGATGTCCGCGCCCGCGGCGGTCCGCAGCGCCACAGCGAAGTGCAGCATGAAGTTCATGTACGAACCCCAGTACGCCGGGCCCTCGGCCCAACCGCCGTCGTCACCGCCCCATGCCGGATAGGAAGTCCAGTAGCCGGTAGCCACGTAGTCCAGCCAGTCGCGCGCCTCAGGCCACTCGTGGATAAACGCAAGCGCGGCCTCGCCCAGGAACCCGATGATCCGGCCGGCGTGACTTTCGTAGGGGTTACTCTCGAACGGTCGGCGTCGCAACACCTGGTGCATCTGCTCGGCGCGCACCCGCATCACGCGCTCAATCGCCTCGCGCTCCTCGGGCGGGACGCGGTCGTGGATCCAGTCGTAGGCCCGCACCCCGCGCATCATCATCCACATCGCCGGCTCGTCGTTGTGCGCCAGCTCGGTCGGTCCCAGCGGGTCCCAGGAGAAGAAGTGCCGCAGGCGGCGCCGCGCCTCATCGGCGAAGCGCGCATCGCCGGTCAGCAGGTAGGCCAGCGCAACCCGCTCCATCGCGTCCATCGCCGGCCGCGTGCCCCGGATGATCTCGGCGAAGACGCGGCCGCGGTCGGGCTGGGTGCGCGGCAGGAAATCGGGTTCCGGAGGCAGCGGCCCGCCCAGGTCGCGCTCGGCAGCGCGCACGATGGGCGCCGCCAGACCGCGGAGGTCGCCGTCCCGCGCGCGGCCGCGGTAGGCGGCCACCTCCTCGGCGCGCACGAACAGACGCGGTCGCCCTCTGGGTACCCGACCGACCATGGCGTCCACACCGGGATAGGGCCAGGCGCGCGCGTCCACAGCTACCGTGAAAGCCCGCACGCGGCTCCAGGAGACGGTGCCATCGGAGGACTCGACGCCGTACCTCCATGCCCAGCGTCCGGGAGCGAGCGCCTCGCGCAGCGCGTGCGAGGCCATCGTAATCCCTCGGACCGTTCGGCCTCCAGACGTTGCAGGATCCGGAGCCGGCCCCACCTGCAGCGCGTACCGCGCGCCCCGTGCAACCGGAATCCAAACGAAGGCCGGCGGTGTGATGGAGACCACCGCGCCGTCGGCAGGCGAATACGGCAGTTCGAACTCACCCGGGGGCCGGTCGAGGGCGGCAGGAGCCGGCCCCCCACCTGCGGGAAGCGCGAAGGCCAGCAGCAGGACAGCCAGGGATGCGGTCCTGGTGGTCCTCACCGCGCTACGCGGGTCGCTGCGCTAAAGCGGCTTCTCCACATAGAGATACGTCCGCTCTACGACGAATCCAAGAGCGCGCAGGAACGGCCCGGCTATGGGGTCGAGTGCCCAAACGGTCGCGTACGGCGGCGTCCCGCGCGCCGCCATCGCGCCGATGACCGCGTGCGCGAGCGCGCGCCCCAGCCCGCGGCGCCGGTGCGTCTCGCGCACGCCGACGAACCAATCATGCCGGCCCTGACGCATCTCGACCGTGGCAACACCAACGGCCAGGCCATCCCTGCACGCCACGTGGCCCTTCCCGTCCTTGGCCCGCAGCGCCCGCTCGACCTCGTCAATGCGGCTGCGGTCAGGCGTTACCTCGCGCACCAGCCGGCCGACCTCGCGCGCGTCGGCGGGCATCCATCGGCGGACCTCGTAACCCTGTGGAGAGCCGATACCGGGGCGCTTGGGGCCGCGATACCGATAGACCAGCAGGGCGTTGGTGAAAACCGCGTGCAGGCTCCGAACCAGGAGGAGGCCGAACGGGCTCGTATCGGCCACGCGCAGGAGCATCGCGTTCTGGCCCGCGCGCTGGAACAGGGCCGTCAGGTGGGTGCTGATCCGGCCCAGAAGCGCCTCCTGCGTCCGGGCCGGGTACCCGGAGAACCCGTCCAGCAAGATCTCCTCAGCAAGCCACTGGCCGCCGCTGCGGCCGACCACCAGCAGCCCGGAGGGATCTCGGTTGACCTCGATCACGCTGATGTCCTTCTCCGACCGGGCCCACCACAGATCGTTGGGCTGCAGCGGACCGTCGCGGTCGAACGTGGCCGAGTAGCCGCCGGCGTACGCCGCGTCCAGCACGCGGACGAGCGTGGTGCCGTCCTCGATCGTCGCCGGCCGGACGGCCAGGTGCATCGGCCGCCTACCGGTCCACGACCGGCGCATCGGCCCAGAGCCGTTCGAGCCTGTAGAAGGCCCGGGTCTCGGGACCGAAGACATGGACTACAACGTCGCCGTAGTCGAGCAGGATCCACTGCCCGGTCTCGGCACCCTCGCGCACGCCACGGGTCTGGTTGCCCTTGAGGGCCTCGGCAATTGCGTCTGCCACGGCACGGATCTGCACGCGGCTGGTCGCGGTGCACAATACGAAGTAGTCGGTCACGAGGGTCTGCTGGCGCAGGTCGAGGACGAGCACGTCCTCGGCACGCTTCGCCTCTGCCGTCTCCGCGGCCAGCAGCGCCTTGGGCAGCGACTCCGGAGCGGGCGCCTTGCCGCCGGGCGCCTTTCCGCGCGGGCGGGGCCTAGCCACCTGATGGCTCCGGACGCGCCGGATCTTCTTTGTAGAGGCCGTGCTTGACGATGTAGGCCTCGACCGCCTCGGGTACCAGGTACTTGATGGGCCGCATAGTGCGCACGCGGGCGCGGATTTCCGTGGACGAGATCGCCAGTGCCGGAATGGCCATCGCGTGAACATTCACCAGGGGCCTCCCCGTGCAGTTGTCACGCCTAAGCACATCGAGATCCAAGACGAACCCGGGCCGGGTGGCAGCGATGAACTCGCACAGACCGAGCAGCTCGGGTGACCGCTCCCACTCTCCGCGCATGATCTGCATGATGGCGTCGGCGCCGGTAACGTGGAACAGCTCCGCGCCGGCGAACTCCTCCGCCAGCTGACGGATCGTGTCAATCGTGTACGATGGACCGGAGCGGTCGATCTCCAACCGCGACACGCTAAGGTGCGGGTTGGAAACCGTGGCCAGAAAAGCCATAAGGTACCGGTGTTCGGCGGGAGTGACGTCGGCAGGATCCTTGTGGGGCGGCTGTCCGCTGGGGACGAAGATGACGCCGTCGAGATTGAACTGGACCCGGGCCTCCTCGGCGGTGACCAGATGCCCGTGGTGAATCGGGTCAAAGGTCCCGCCCATGACGCCGACCCTGGTCACGCCGTCGCCTCGCGCCCGCCTTGGCTGCGGTCCTTGGCCCGCACGGAGGTTGACTTCTTCCCGCCCGCGGAGGTCTCCTCCTGGTCGAGGCCTAGGCCCAGCGCGCCGTAGGCCGCGCGTATCAACGCCTCCAGCCCTTCTCCGGTGGCGCCGGAGGTCGGCAGAGCCAGCATCCCCAACGCGGAAAACCGGGCCAGCAGGTCCGCCGAGCGCGCCCTGGCCTCGGGCAGGTCCATCTTGTTGAGGGCCACAATTACAGGACGCTCAAGCAGGCGTGGATCGTACAGCCCGAGTTCCCTGCGGATGGCGCCGAAACCCTCGACCGGGTCTTCGGGACTGCTGGCGTCCACCAGGTGAATCAGCACGCGCGTCCGGGCGGTGTGCCGCAGGAACGCGTGCCCCAACCCGGCACCCAAGTGGGCGCCTTCGATCAGCCCGGGCAGATCGGCGACCACGAAGCTCACTCCACGCTCGATCTCAACCACGCCCAGCGTCGGCTCTGTGGTCGTGAAGGGGTAGTCGCCCACCTTGGGCCGCGCGGCCGAGATGCGGCGGAGTAGCGTGGACTTGCCAGCGTTGGGCAAACCCACCAGGCCGACGTCGGCCAGGAGCCGCAGCTCCATCTCAATCTGCAGTTCCCCACCGGGCTGCCCTGGATCGGCGCGCCGAGGCGTCCGGTGCGTGGCAGTGGCGAATCGCGCGTTGCCCCGGCCGCCCCGGCCGCCGACGGCGATCGTGGCGCGCCGGCCCTCCTCGGCCAGATCGGCGATCACCTCTCCGGTTGTGGCATCGCGCACGATCGTTCCCACGGGCACGGAAACGACCAGATCCGCGCCGCGGCGGCCCGAGCGCTTCGCGCCCTCCCCATGGGCGCCTCGACGGGCGCGCAGGTGCCGGCGATAGCGGAAGTCCACGAGCGTCAGGAGTCCGGGGTCGGTCACGAAGATCACGCTGCCGCCGTCCCCGCCGTCCCCGCCATCCGGCCCGCCCTTGGGTATGAACTTCTCCCGGCGGAAGCTGAGACAGCCGTTGCCCCCATCACCGGCCTTGACGTAGACCTTCGCCTGATCAATGAACATGGGAGGCCTCGCAGGAGAAGCGAACGGCCCGGGTCATGCAACCCGGGCCTGAGCCGCGCGCACCTGTTGGGCTAGACCGCAACTGCAACCGGGTAGACGCTGACCTGCCGGCTGTCCCGGCCGCGGCGCTCGAAAGCCACGACGCCGTCCACGAGCGAGAACAGCGTGAAGTCGCGGCCTCGGCCGACGTTGTTGCCGGCAAATACCTTCGTACCCCGCTGGCGGATCAGGACGCTGCCCGCGCTCACGGCCTGACCCGAGAAGCGCTTGACGCCCAGGCGCTTACTATTGGAGTCGCGGCCGTTCCGGCTGCTGCCAACGCCTTTCTTGGATGCCATCTCCCTACCCCCTGGTTCTGTCTAGCCAGCCGGCGCGGCTATGCGCTCGATGCGCAACTCGGTGAAATTCTGCCTGTGGCCGGTCTTCCGGCGGTAGTGCGCCTTGGCCTTGTACTTCATCACGATGATTTTTTGCGCCCGGGCCTGCCGCACGACGCGTGCCTGCACCGAAGCGCCTTCAACCGTCGGCGTACCCACCCGCGTCTCGCCGTCACCAATGAGCAGCACCCGGTCCAGGGTTACCTGGTCGCCCGGCGAGCCGGCTATGCGCTCGACGCGCACCAGATCGCCCTCGCGGACCGTGACCTGCTTGCCTCCAGAATCAATAACCGCGTACACATCGCACCTCCACCAGACCGGACGAATTCTACCACGGGGGCAGGAATGGGTCAATTCGCTTGCTCGCGCCTTCCCCGCAGCAACCCCAGCACCCGCGCGACGACTCCCTTTCGGCCGGCCCCCTGCCGTGGCTCCTCGGCCAGCGCCAGGGCCAACTCGTAATCCGGGTCCGGCTCCGCCAGCGAGAGAACCTCGTCGGGGCCCCGGTCCATCCAGAACTGAACCCGCTTGCCGCCCTCAGTAGAAACCGCCTCCAGCTCCTTCAAACTCTCGCCCTCGGCAACGTTCAGGCGCTCCAGGTGCAGTCCCTCTCTGCCGCGGAAGCGCACGCGCCTGCCCGAGGCCTCCTCCAGCGATCGCACCCAGTCGGCGCCGTCCCGCAGCAACGCGCCGGCCACCTGTGGGTGCACCTCGATGAGCACCGCGGGTGCCTTCGTGCCGCGGACCAGCCTGCGTGCCTCGCGCCGCACTCGGACCGCCATCGTCTCCGGAGAGAGCACCCGGCCGCGGCCCTCGCAGTACGGGCACGGAGTCCGCATGATCTCGTCCAGGTCCTGGTAGACGCGCTTGCGGGTGATCTCAACCAGGCCCAGGCCGGTGAGGTCAATCACGTGGGCCTTGGACCGGTCATGTTTCACGGCCTCCTCCAGCGCGTCGAGGACCCGCTGGCGGTGATCCGCCTTTTCCATGTCAATGAAGTCCACCAGTATGATGCCGCCGATGTCCCGAAGCGTGATCTGGCGCATGACCTCGCCGACGGCCTCGAGGTTCGTGCGCAGTATCGTGGTGGTCAGGTCGGTCTTCCCGACGTACTTGCCGGTGTTGACGTCAATGACGGTCAACGCCTCGGTCCGGTCTATCACCACGTACCCGCCCGACTTCAGCCAGACCCGCCGGCGCAGCGCGCGGTCTATCTCGCGCTCGATCCCTCGGCGCTCGAAGATCGGCTCAACGTCGCGGTGGAGCACAAGCCGGGATCGGAGCTGCGGGGCAAACGAGGAAAGCAGGTCCGCGATCCGTCCGTACTCCTCCGGCGAGTCCACCACGAACCGATCCACGTCCTCGGTGAACAGGTCGCGCACGACGCGCCGGATCAGGCGCAGGTCCTGGTAGACGGGCGCCGGCGCCTTGCCGGCGCGCGCGCGTTCAAGCACCCGGTTCCACATCTGCCGGAGGAACGCCACGTCGTCGGAGAGGACCTTCTCTTCGACTCCCTCGGCGGCGGTGCGCACGATGATGCCCACCTTCTCGGGCCGAACCCGTTCGGCGATCTGGCGCAGCCGCTTGCGCTCGGCCTCGCTGGTGATGCGGCGGCTCACCCCCACGTAGTTGACGGTCGGCATCAGCACCAGATAGTGGGCCGGCAGGGCCACGTAGGTCGTAACCCGCGCGCCTTTCGACCCCATCGGCTCCTTGGTGACCTGAACCAGGATCTCCTGGCCGGAGCGCAGCCGCTCGGCGATCGCACCGCGGCCGAACGACTCCTCGATCTCCTCACCCTCCTCACCGTCGAGCCGCTGCGATCGGATGTCGGCCACGTGAAGGAAGGCGTTGCGATCAAGGCCGATGTCCACGAACGCTGCGTCCATCCCCGGCAGGACGTTGGTGACCCGGCCCTTGTAGATGTTGCCGGCCACGGGCTCTGACCGCTCAACAAACAGGTTGACGAGCGTGCCGTCTTCCAAGACGGCCACGCGCGTCTCGCCTGCCTCGATGCTGGCGATTATCTCTCTTTCCATGATCCCATCTCCCTGTTCTCCCGGACCCGCCTCCCCTGTCAGCTTCCCGGGCGCCGGCGCAGGTGGATGCTGAGCAGCATCCCCGTGCCGGCAAGAGTTGTGAGTATTGCCGTGCCTCCGTGGCTCACCAGCGGCAGGGGAATGCCGGTTACGGGCATCAGCCCCACCGTCATTCCCACGTTGACCACAACGTGAAACGCGACCATCGCGGCGATGCCGGTGGCCACCAGCGCTCCAAGGCGGTCGCGCGCGCCCTCCGCGATGCGGAGCGCGCGCCACAACCACACGAGGTACAACCCGAGCAGCAGGGTGGCACCGACCAGACCAAGCTCTTCCCCGACCACCGTGAACACGAAATCGGTGTGCTGCTCTGGTATGAACCGCAGCATGCTCTGGGTGCCGGCAAAAAGCCCCTTGCCGAAGATCTGTCCAGACCCAACGGCGATCTTGGACTGTATCAGCGCGTATCCGGCGCCCAGCGGATCGGCACCCGGATCTAGGAACGCCGTCAGTCTCCGGCGCTGGTAGTCGTGGAGCATCCTCCACAAGAACGGGGCGGCGACGGCCGCGGCGGCCGCGACCCCGGCCAGATCCTGCGCGCGCGCGCCGGCCACGTACAGCACGGCCGCCAGTACGGCAAGCAGCACCAGCGCGGTGCCAAGGTCGGGCTGGCGGACGATCAGCACAGCCGGAAGGGCGATGTGCAGGGCGAACGGAAAGAGCGAACGCAGGCGGGGCAGTGACTTCACACCCTCCAGGTGCCTGGCAAGCGTGATCACAAGGGCCAGCTTGGCGACCTCCGACGGCTGGAAGCCACCGAACGCCCCCAGCGCGATCCACCGCTGCGCCCCCATGCGCGTGTCTCCGAGGACGAACACCGAAGCCAACAGCACCAGAGTGCCCGCGTAGACCACCTGCCACGCGCCGGCGAACTGGCGGTAGTCCGTCGCCGCCAGGGCAACCAGCGCCAGGGCGCCGAGCGACAGGTGCAGCGCGCGGGCGCGCAGGAAGGACGCCGCATCCGCGGATCCGTGCCGCGCCGAGATCAGTGCCACGACGCCAAAAGCGGCAATCAGGATGGTGGCGCCGATCAGCACCCAGTCCACCTCGCGGAGCCGGCGCGCCCTCACGGCCGCACCAGACCTGCCGGCTGCGGCGCCAGGAGCGGCCGGGCCGCCTCAAACAGCGCGCGCGCGATCGGCGCGGCGACCTCACCGCCCCGGCGACCGTGCTCTATGAAGACGACCACGACCAGCGCCGGGCTCTCAATTGGAGCGTAGCCCGCAAACCAAGCGTGCGGGATGCCCCTGGGGTTCTCGGCGCTGCCGGTTTTACCGGCGATCGCCATGCCCGGCACCGCCGCCGCGGCACCGGTCCCGCCCTCGACCACGGCGCGCATCCCCTCGCGCATCGCGTGGCGGGCAGCCGGCGTCAATGTCAGCGGTGCGTCCTCGGTCTCCCGACCAAATACCATCACCTCGGTGCCGTCCGGCGACAGCACTCGGCGCGCCAGGTGCGGCCGAACCAGCTTCCCGCCGGTCGCCACCGCGCCCACCATGCGGGCAATCTGCACGGGTGTGGTCAGGACAAACCCCTGGCCTATGCTCATGTTGAGCGTGTCTCCGGGGTACCAGGGTTCCTTCCAGACCCGCTGCTTCCACGCGGCCGAGGGAACAAGACCGGCGGCCTCGCCCGGAAGATCAATCCCGGTGACCCGGCCAAGTCCCAGGGCCCTGGCGTAGTGTTCCAACCTGTCCTCTCCCAGCGCACGGCCCAACTGCCAGAACATCACGTTGCACGATACCGCGGTGCCCTTGATGAAGTTGACCGTGCCGTGTACCACCAGGTCCCGGAAGACCCAACGGCCGAGCCGGAGCGATCCCGTGCACTCGAACCGGCTGTCGCGCTGCGTCACACCTTCGCCGAGCGCGGCGAGCCCTGTGACCACCTTGAAGACCGATCCGGGCTCGTAGGTGGACTCAACCGACCGGTTCAGCAGCGGGAGCCTGCGGTCCGCGGTCAGTTGCCGCCAGTTGGCGGGACTGATCCCTCCGGAGAACAGACCGGGGTCAAACGTGGGCGCGCTGGCCAGCGCCAGTACCTCTCCGCTCCGGGGGTCCATCACCACCACCGCGCCGGTGCGCCCGCGCAGGCCCTTTTCCGCAACCCCCTGAAGGGTTGCATCAAGGTTGAGCACCAGGGAGTTGCCGGGGCGGGACGATTTGCGGCTCAGCACGCGCACCGGCCGCCCGGCTGCATCCACCTCGACGCGCAGCCTGCCGTTCTCTCCCCGCAGGTGCGTGTCGTGGGTGCGCTCCACTCCTGACTTGCCGATTAGGTCGCCGGCCCGGTACTGTGGCTTGGCGCGGAGCTCCTCTTCGGTGATCTCTCCCAGGTGACCGAGGGCATGCGTTCCCAGGCTCCCCAGAAGGTACTCGCGTACCGGCTCTGCCTGCACGATCACGCCTGGGAGGTCGAGCCGGCGCTCCTCGATTGTCATCACAACGCTCTTAGGCACGTCCCGGCGCAGGGCCACGGGCTCAAACGGCCTGACGCGGCCGGCTTCCAGGCGGGCCAGCAGTTCGTCGCGCTCGACCCCCAGGATGGAGGCAAGCCCTGAGGCCAGTCGCTGCGGATCGGACACCTCCATGGGCAGCACGCTCACCGTGAAGGCCGGCCGGTTGGTCACCATCGGGTGCCCGCCCCGATCGTAGATGACGCCGCGCGGCGCCGGAACCTTGTAGTCGCGCAGCCGGTTCTGCTCGGACAGCTCGAGGTAGCGGCCTCCGTCAATGGCCTGCAGAGACCAGAGGCGCCCCTCGATCAGCGCAAACACCAGGAGGATAATCAAGCCCAACCGGGCCACGCGCGGGCTCCAGGGCGCGGTGTCCATGTTCATCGTATCGCCCTTCGAGCCACGATCTTCGTCGAATCGCGACCGCGGGAAACGGTCTCGGCCCATGCTACAACCGCGGCAACGGGCCGGGCAAAGAGCGCGTTGAAGGCGGCGGCAGCAGCAGCTTCCCGCAGCAGTAGGGGCCAACCCACGGAGGCGAGACCGGTGACGGCCACCACCAGACCGCTCGTAAGCGACAGTCCCATCGTGGCGAGCGCCGCAGCGGCGGCATACAGATACCTCTGCCGCAGATCCACCACGGCTGCGAGTGCTCCTGCCGCGGTGCCTACTGCCAGGTAGGAGAGGGTGAAGACCCCAAGAGGGCTGCCGCCGGTCACGTCCCGGAGGTATCCGGCAGCAGCGCCGGCCAGAGCCCCGGCCTCCACCCCCCCCCGTAGGCCGAAGGCCACGACGATGAGAAGCGGCAGGTCGGGTGAGGCCCACCAGGGCAGCCGGGACAGCCAGGCGCCGTCAACGACCGCACCTGCTACAAGCAGGCCCGCGAAGAGCGCGATCCTCAGCAGCGTCACGGCTTAGGAGGGCTCCCGATCAGAATCAGCACCTCTTCGATGTGGGTCAGGCTTGCTGCGGGACGGACGGTTGCCTCCTGGTGAAGGGCGCCCTGCTCGCGCACGAACGCTGAGATCGTTCCCACCGGCAGGCCGCGGGGAAACACGCCGGCCTGGCCCGAGGTCAGCACGGCCTCTCCCTCCGCTATCTCGCGCGCCCTGGACAGGTACTTCACGCGCAGCAGCGGCCCACCCTGACCATCCACCACGCCCGATTCGCGCGACTGCTGTAGCACCACGCCCACGGAGCTGCGCGAGTCGGTTATCAGCAGCACCTGCGCCGTCGAGTGGGTGACGGCAATGATGCGGCCTACGAGACCTCCGGCACCCACCACGGTGTCGTTGCGCTGTACGCCGTCCCTGGCGCCGCGATCCACCTGGATGACCGCAAACCACTGCGCGCCGCTTCGTCCAATCACCCGTGCGCCGATCGCGCGGCCTGGGGCTTGGCGCCTGAACTCAAGGAGCCGTTCCAGCCGCTGCGTTGCCTGGGCCTGCTCGCGCAACCGAACCGTCTCTTCGGAGAGGCGCTCAATATCCTCGCGCAGGCGCGTGTTCTCGACGCGCAACCGCCCTATCTCGGAGTAGAGGCGCCAGAACCGTGTACCGGCATCACCCACGCGCGAAAGCACGCCCTGGGCGGGACCAAGCCACGCCAGCAGGAAGGAACTCACGGGACCCAGCGCCCGGCGTTCGGGCAGGCGCACCTGAAACGTCAGCAACGCTAGCGCTGCCGTTGCTAACACCGCCACCAGTACGATCCGCCGTCTCACCTAGGCGACACTCGGCCCCATGGTGCGCCAGCGCTCCTATCCGCGCTTGGACGCGACCAGCACCTTCTGCAACGTCTCGATATCTTCCAGGACTCTCCCGGCGCCCATGACCACGGCCGCCAGCGGGTCTTCCGTGAGCGAAACCGGCATGCCTGTCTCTTCCGCCAGCAGGCGGTCCATTCCGCGCAGTAGGGCGCCACCGCCAACCAGGATCATCCCGCGGTCAACGATGTCGGCGGCCAGCTCCGGAGGCGTCCGCTCCAGCGTCTGCTTCACCGCGTCCACGATCGCCTGTACCGGCTCGGCTATCGCCTCGCGGACCTCCCCACTGGTCATGCGCACCGTACGCGGCAGGCCCGAGACCAGGTCGCGCCCGCGTACGTCCACGGCGTTCTCCTCCCGAACGGGAAAGGCGGAGCCTACAGCGATCTTAATCCCCTCCGCCGATCGCTCGCCGATGAGCAGGTTGTACGAGCGGCGGGCGTACTGGATGATCGCCTCGTCCAGTTCGTCGCCCGCGATGCGTATGGACCGGCTGGCCACGATACCGCCCAACGCGATGACCGCTACCTCGGTCGTGCCTCCGCCGATGTCCACCACCATGCTGCCGATTGGGTCTGAAACCGGCAGCCCCGCGCCGATCGCGGCGGCCATGGGCTCCTCGATGAGGTAGGCGTTTCGGGCACCCGCCTGCAGCGTTGCGTCAACGACCGCCCGCTTCTCGACCTCGGTGCAGCCCGACGGGATGCCCACCACGACCCGCGGCCGTATCCACATCCGGCCGTTCGAAGCCCGGCGGAGAAAGTAGGCAAGCATTGTCGCGGTCGTGTCGAAATCGGCAATCACGCCGTCGCGCAGCGGCCGCGTGGCCACGATGTCCCCAGGTGTGCGGCCGATCATCCGCTTGGCCTCCTCGCCCACTGCCAGGATCAGGCCGTCGTCGAGGCGCTTGGCGACCACCGAAGGCTCGCGCAGGACAATGCCCACGCCGCGTGCGTAGATCAGGGTATTGGCCGTACCCAGGTCCACCCCCATGTCGCGCCCAAAATGCGCCAGCAACCTGTCCAATATCATCTCAGCCTCCAGGGCACGCAGGCGTCAGCCCGCCAGCGCGCCGCGTTCCCGCAAACTCACAAAACGCCCATCACCGATGATGATGTGGTCGAGCACCTCAATGCCCACCACGCGCCCGGCCTCCTGCAGACGGGCGGTAATACGCAGGTCGTCCCCGCTGGGCTCAGGCGTGCCCGAAGGGTGGTTGTGCACCAGGATGACCGCGGCGGCGCTCCGCCTGATGGCCTCCTTGAACACCTCCCGCGGGTGTATGGGCGCGCTGTCCAGCCCTCCGACGGCCACGCTGGTAACGTCCAGCACCTCGTGCCGGGTGTTGAGCAGCACGGCCCGGAAGTGCTCGCGGTCCAGGTGTCGCATCTGCCCGGCCAGCAGCGCCGCCACGTCACCCGGCGCCCTGACCAATGGCCGGCGCGCCGCCGGCGCGGCCTGCACCCGCCTTCCCAACTCGAACGCCGCCAGCACTGCCCCGGCCTTGGCCGGACCTATCCCACACTGCCGCAGCAGATCGTCCGGCCCTGCCTGGCTGAGGGCTTGAAGCGAGCCGTAGGAGACAAGCAGCTCGCCTGCGACCTCGGCCGCGCCGGAGGAACGGGTGCCGGTTCGCAGCAGCACCGTCAGGAGGTCCACGGAGGACAACCCGGCAGCGCCGCTGCGCAGGAGGCGTTCCCTGGGTCGGTCTTCTGGGGGAAGCAGTTTGACGGACAGCCCACCAGCCACCACCATCAACGCTCCGGTTCCAGCGCCATTTGGGGACACCCGTTCGCCCCCGCGCGGGAGGCGGCGGGCTGAACCGGAGCGGCCGGCGGAGCTAGGCTGGTCGCACGCCGATCGTCTCCAGCATGCGTGCCAACCGTGCCAGCGGGAGACCCACCACCCCGAAGTAGTCCCCCTCCAGCTTCTCCACGAATAGCGCCGCACGGCCCTGAATGCCGTACGCCCCCGCCTTATCCATCGGCTCGCCGGACGCTACATACCGGAGGATCTCCTCCGGCGGCAACACCCGGAACTGCACCGCGGTGGTGGAATCATCGGCCAGCGTCACGCCACGGCGACCGTGGGCGACGACGACGCCGGTGATCACGTGGTGCGTGCGACCCGAGAGGCGATGGAGCATCTCCACCGCCTCGCCCGCCGTCGTGGGCTTTCCCAGCACGATCCCATCTACCATCACCACCGTATCGGCGGCGATGACCACCGCGTCCGGCCGCGCTTCGCTGACGGGCCTGGCCTTCCCCAGCGCAGCCCCGCGCGCGTACGCCCGCACCTGATCGAGGGTCCACCCTTGGTGGCCCGCGCCGGATGCAAGCACTCCCAACGTCTCATCCTCCGCGACCGTTGCTGCGGTCTCGAAGGACCACCCGACCTGACGCAGGAGCTCATCGCGCCGGGGAGAGGCGGAAGCCAACACCAGCGGCGGCACCCCGTCCCCCAGAGGGGCCGAAATATGCACGTCAGGGCAAGTATATCAGCCGGGATGGGGAGCTACAACAACCGGTAGATCCAGACCGCGATCACCACGCCCAGCAGCATGGCCAGGTTGAGCCGGATGATCCCGCCCGCGGTCAGGCTTATGATGCGCAAATCGAGCGTGACCGGAGGGTCAACGCCGGCGCGGACCTCGCGCGCCAGGAAGCCGAGCACCGGGTAACCGACCACCGCCTCGGCGATGACGCTACCCAGCAGGCCGCCAAACAGGATGATCACGAACAGGACCCACCAGGGATTCCGGGTGCGACGGGCCATCGCTCACCTCTACTCGACGTAAGCCTGGGCGCTCGAGGCCGGCCGAGGAGCAACTAATCGTGCCAGCCAGATGCTGATCTCGTAGAGCGCGTACGTCGGCACTGCCATGAGCATCTGGGAAACCACGTCGGTCCCAGGCGTCAGCACCGCGGAAAGCACGACGATGCCGACTATGGCGTACCGGCGGCCCGCCACCAGCGTGGCAGGCGACACTATGCCCAACCGGGCCAGGAAGACCACGACGATCGGCAGTTGGAAAATGAACCCGAACGCCAGCACGAACGCCATCAGGAACGAAAGCGCCGGCCCAACCGCAAGCATCGGCTGCAGCCTCTCGGTCTGGTACCCCAGCAGGACCCGGACGCCCACGGGCATGATCACAAAGAGCCCGAACGCCGCGCCCAGCGCGAAGAGCACCAGCGAGGGCGGCAGCAATCCCATCACCGCGCGCCGCTCGGTCCCGGTGAGCCCCACGGCAATGAACGCCCAGAGCTGGTAGAGGATCACCGGCAGGCCTATGAAGACACCCAGCAGGAGGGCGATCTTGATGCGGATGAACAGCGCCTCCGCCGGGGCGAAGAAGACGACGTGCGGAACTTGCAGCTGGCGGATTAGCAAATCGAGCACGCGGTCCACAAAGGCAAATCCAATCACCGCACCCACACCCAGCGCGGCAAACGCGATGAGGAGCCGCCGCCGCAGCTCCTCCAAGTGCTCCACGATCGTCATCGGTCGGTCGTGCATGTGATCTAGGCATCCGGCTTCGAGGGTTTCGTCTCGTTCACGTCGTCCTCTACGTCCCGGATCGCCTTGCGGAACTCCTTGATCGTCTTCCCGGCCGCCGCCCCCAGGCCCGCGAGCCGGCTGGCTCCGAACAGAAGCAGCAGGATCAAAAGGATAACGAGCATCTCCAGGGGACCCACGCTGCCGATCACCGCCGGCGGTACGAATCCAGTCATCTTCAGTTACCTCCAGCTCTCATTATAGACCCCGGGCCGGCCGTCTACTACTGCACCGGGCCCGCAAGAGCCTTCCTACCGCCAGTCCGGCGGCCGCGCCCAGCGAGGCTACCCCAGCAATGCCCGCGCGCTCCGAGATAACCGGACCGAGGCGGAAGGTGACGGCCCCCTTGCGCAACCGAAGGCGCAGTTCGGCCAGATCCCGGCCGATGCGGTGGTGGAGCGTCGCTAACTCCGACGAGACAACAGGGTCTGCAGCCAACGGATCTCCTCGGCCATGCGTGCCGCCCAGGCCGCCCTCCGTCGCCGCAACCGGACCTTGCCGAGCGACAGCAGGACGCCCATCGCGGTTATCATGACGCCCAGGACCACCAGGGCGGCCAGCCATCCTGGCAGCCAGATCGCGGCCACCATCACGAGCGCGGCGACGGCCACGCCTACGGCCATCACGCCCAGCGCCACCGCGGCGCCAATCATGATAGCGGCAAAGGCGAAGTCCATTGCCAGAGCGTGCAGGTGTTCCCGTGCGGCGCGTCCGTACACTCCGCCAAGGGCCGCCGCGTCGGCGAGCAGCCGGCGCAGCAGTTCGCCGGAGGACTCGCCTGGGGTGGCGCGTTCATCATCCGCCATTGTGCCCCCATATTTCAGGGCAGGTCGGGCCTTCTCCTCTGCCGTAAGGCCTAGGAAAGCCGCGTCGCGCGCGGTCAGGCGACGGAGTCGGCCTCGTCTAGGATCGCTTCGGTCTGGCTCGTTCCGATGAGGTCGGCGCCCGCGCCGACCATGGCCGTCGCATCCGCCAGCGTGCGGATCCCGCCCGACGCCTTGACGCCCATGCCGGAGCCTACCGTGCGCCGCAGCAGCGCCACGTCGGCCACCGTTGCCCCTGCCCTGCCAAATCCCGTGGAAGTCTTCACATAGGCCGCGCCGGAGGCTGCTGCCAGCCCGCACGCCTGAACCTTGACGGCGTCATCCAGCAGCGCGGTCTCCAGGATCACCTTCACCGGGCGGCCGCCGGACGCGGCCACGACCGATCGGAGCTCCTCCTGCACAACCTCCCATCGGCCATCGCAGAGAGCGCCGATGTTCACTACGACGTCCACCTCATCGGCGCCGTCGCGGACCGCGGCGGAGACCTCCGAAGCCTTCACCGCCGACGTAGAGTTGCCGTGGGGGAACCCGATCACGCTCACCACGCGGATCCCGCTCCCCTCCAGCAGCCTGTGGGCCAAGGCGACGTGCACCGGCTTGACCACCACGGATCGAACCCCCCACTCCCGCGCCACGGTGCAACCGGATTCCACGTCGGCCTGACCTGCTTCGGGCGCCAGAACCGAGTGCTCGATGCGTCCGGCCAGCGTCCGGGCTGAGGTCGGCGCGCCCTGATCCTTCGGGATCATGCGGTGACCAGCCCCTTCCGGACCGCGTAGCGCACTAGGTGTGCGCGATCGTGTAGGTCGAGTTTCTCCATGATGTGCGTGCGGTGGGTTTCAACAGTCTTGACGCTGATGTGGAGTCGTTCCGCGATCTCCTTGTTGGTCAGGCCATCGGCGATCAAGCATACGACCTCGCGTTCCCGTTCCGTCAGGCCGTCGAACCGCCGGCGTTCTTCGTCGCGGTTGGTGGACGTCTCGTGATCCGAAACCAGCCGCCGCGCGATCATCGGATGCAGGAAGGTATGGCCTCCGACCACTGCGTGTACGGCATCCACCAGGTCGCGGGCGCTGGCCCGCTTCAAGACGTAGCCCGATGCGCCCGCCTTCACCAACTCGAAAACATAGTCCTCGTCCTCGTGCATGGTCAGGATGACCACCCCGACGTCCGGCAGGGAGGCCTTGATGCGCCGGGTCGCCTCCACCCCGTTCATCCTCGGCATGCTAACGTCCAGGCACACCACGTCGGGCTTGAGACTCTGGGCCAGCTCCACGGCCGCGACGCCATCGCCCGCCTCACCCACGACCTCAATGTCCGGCTCGGCCTGGAGCAGGCGCTTAATGCCCTCCCGCACGATGGCATGGTCATCGGCGACAATTAGCCGGATGGTCCTGGGACCTCCGGGCGCAACGTCTTGGAACTGGCTCACGGGCGGGAGCCCTCGCGCGCGCCACGCTCGAACGCCGCCGCGTTGCGCGCGATTATCTGAGGGTCTGCCACCATCCCGTCCAGGGCCGCGCGCACGCTCTCGGCAGAGAGGATCGGCCGAGCAGCGAGCGTGGCGCCAAGCAGCACGACGTTGGCCGCCCGCGCCGCGCCCAGTTCGACGGCGATGGCCGTCGCCGGCACCGCAATGACCTCCACGTCGGTGCGCTCAGGAACCCGCCCAGTCAGCGTGCTGTCGCAAACGATGAGACCCCCGGGCCGAACGGCGGGCTCAAACCGGTCCAGCGAAGGTCGGTTCATTGCGATCATCACGGTTGGGTCGGAGACCACCGGCGAGCCGATGGGTTCGCTGCTGATCACTACCGTGCAGTACGCGGTGCCGCCCCGCTGCTCCGGTCCGTACGCGGGCAGCCAGGTGACCTCGCGCCCCTCGCTGAGGGCCGCCTGCGCCAGAACCTCGCCCAGGAACAGCACGCCCTGCCCCCCGAAGCCGGCTATCACGATCTCGTGAACGGCCATGCGGCTACTCCCCGCTCCTGGTGGTGTCCTTCAGAACGCCCAGAGGGAAGGCGGGGATCATGTTGGCCTCGCACCACGCGATGGCCTCGACCGGCGGGAGCTTCCAGTTTACCGGGCAGGTCGAGAGCAGCTCGACGATGCCCAAACCCCTGTCCTCAAGCTGCGCCCGGAACGCGGCCTCCACGGCGCGTCGAGCCCGGTGGATGCGGGCCGGGCTCGTGACCGCTTCGCGTGCGGCATACGCCACGCCGTCAATGCCGGCCAGGAGTTCGACCACCCGCAACGCCCCCCCCGCCTGGCGAACGTCCCTGCCGTAGGGGGTGGTCGTGGTCTTCATTCCCGACAGGGTGGTCGGCGCCATCTGACCGCCGGTCATGCCGTAGATCGCGTTGTTCACGAAGATGACCGTGATGCGCTCGCCCCGCGCGGCGGCATGGAGGATCTCAGCGATGCCTATCGAGGCCAGATCGCCGTCGCCCTGGTACGTGAACACGACGCGGTCGGGCAGCACGCGCTTGATGCCCGTGGCGACCGCCGGAGCACGGCCGTGTGGAGCCTGCTGGAAATCCACCTTGAAGTAATTGTAGATGAAGACCGAGCACCCAACCGAAGCAACCCCGATCGTCCGCTCCCGGATGCCGAGGCTGTCAATCGCCTCTGCCACCAGGCGGTGAATAATACCGTGCGTGCAGCCCGGACAGTAGTGCAGGGGCACGTCCACCAGCGAGCGGGGCCTGGCGGTAACCTCAACCATATCCTTGATCATGCCCAGGCCACCTCCCCGGCCACGGCCGACCGAATCGCCTCCGACACCTCCACCGGAGAAGGCACTACCCCACCGACGCGGCCGTACAATCCGACCGGCGCCCTGCCCGATAGGGCGAGGCGAACGTCCTCCACCATCTGTCCCGCGCTGAGTTCCACAACCAGCCACCGGCGCGGCGACCTCTCGAACGCGGAAGTCGGGAACGGCCAGAGGGTGATCGGCCTGATCAAACCAACTGCATGTCCCTGCGCACGCTCGCGATCCACGGCCGACCGGGCCACGCGTGCCGCTATTCCGTAGGCAACAACGAGTACTTCTGCATCGTCGGCGCGGTAGGCCTCCCATCGCTGCTCGCGCTCACGGATCTCCTGGTAGGTCCTCATCAAAGAAAGGACGTGCTGTTCGAGCTCTTCCGGGGCCAGGTAGATAGATGAGATCACGCGAGGAGTTCCCACGGCGCCGGTCGTGGCCCAGTCAGGAGGCGGCGGCGGCGCGATGGGTTCGGGTAGCGTCACAGGCTCCATCATCTGCCCGAGGATGCCGTCTGCGGCGACTATCACCGGCAGCCGGTAGCGCTCGGCCAGTTCGAACGCAACCGGCATGAGGTCAACGATCTCCTGGACCGTGGACGGCGCCAGCACGATGCCGTGGGTGTCACCGTGCCCCAGCCCGCGGGTAACCTGGAAGTAGTCTCCCTGCGCTGGCGCGATGTTACCGAGTCCGGGACCGCCGCGCATCACGTTGGCCACGACGCACGGCAGCCTGGAGCCGATCATGTAAGATATGCCTTCCGTCATCAGGCTGAAGCCAGGGCTGCTGGTGGTGGCCATGGCACGGACGCCGGCGCCTGAAGCGCCGTGGACCATGTTGATGGCCGCGATCTCGCTCTCGGCCTGGACGAAGACACCACCCGCCTTTGGCATGTGGCGGGCCATGTACTCCGGCACCTCGTTCTGCGGCGTAATCGGATAACCGAAATACGCCCGGCAACCGGCGCGGATGGCCGCCTCGGCCAGCGCCTCGTTTCCCTTCATCAGGGTGCGCTTCACTTGGGACCCTCCCGCTTAGGGGGGGATTTCCGGGGGCGCAGCACGGTGATCGCCACCTCCGGGCAGACCAGCGCGCATGCCGTGCAGGAGGTGCACCGGGCCTGGTCGGTCACGTGTACGACAGCATACCCCAAACGGTTGAGCGAGCCCAACTCCATGATCTCCGGCGGGCAGACAGCCACGCAAAGCCCGCAGCCCTTGCACCGCTCCGCGGCGATGAGCACCCGCTGCGGTAGGATCACCCCTGTGGGAGCATCACCTTCCGGGCACGCCGTCATGCGTGGTCCCCTCTCTCCTGCACTTCCATGACTTCTGTTTCGAGAGCAAGGCGGCCCAACACCTCCCGGGCGCTCCCCACATCGCTCTCATGAACCACGAGCTCGACGACCTCTGTACCCGAGGCACGCATGCTGTGCATTGCAGCGATTGGAATCCCGGCCCTGGTCAGGCCGGACACGATCCTCGGCAGTTCAACGGAGATGCTGCCAACGGTAATGTGGAGCTTGACCTCGCGCGGGCCGGCTCCCAGCATCTCTGTGAAGGTCTCGAACAGATCGCTCTCGGTGATAACGCCAACCAACCGGCCGTCTTCGACCACCGGTAGCCCCCCGATCTTGTGCCGCCGCATGAGCGTTGCCGCCTGCTCGATCGTGGCGTCCGGATCAACCGTGACGGGCGCGCTTGCCATCAGGTGTCTGACGAGGACTCCCACCGACAGGCTGGGAGTGCTGTGGGGGCCTTCCACCGCCGGTGGGTGCATGCGTACCACGTCGGTCCAGGTGATGATCCCAACAAGGGTCTCGCCGTCAACCACCGGCAGACGCCGAATGCGGTGCCGCCGCATTAGCCCCAGGGCCTCCCAGGCCGGGGCCTCCGGTCCAACCACCAGCGCCGGGGCAGTCATGCGGGTGCGCACGCGCATCGCTGTTCCCTCAGGCGACCTGTTCGCCCCGCTGTGCCAGGCGAAAGCGGCTGACGAGCGCATCGGGCACCTCCTGCCCGATGCGCACCGCTAGAAAGTTCAGCGGCTCCAAGGCCACGTTGGGCTCGTTGGTCCACTCGCGCCGGAACCCAAACCTCTCAAAGAGGGCAAGCAGCCGGTCGGCGTAGATCCCGGCTTCGATGATGGTGTCCTCGATGTCCCAGCACCACACGTAGCCGGTGGCCACGTATATCCGCGACTCGACCTCCGGCCGGGCGAAGGCACGGCGGAACAGCGATTGGGCGATCCCCTTCCCCCTGTGCCCGCGCGCCACCTCGATACCGACCTCCAGCACCCTGGGATCCCCCAGCCGGCCCCAGGGCTGGTCAATGCCGGCCGGCACCAGCAGCAGGTAGCCGACGATGGTCGTGTCGAGAACGGCGACAAACACCTCGCCGCCCGCAACTCGGATCGCCCTACCCAGCGTCTCGCGAACGATCTGCGCGCGCCGGCGGCCATAGGCGGAGAAAGCACCGAGGCCTGGAGCGATCTCGTACTCCGCCAGTGCCGCGCCGCCTTCGAGCGCGAGGATCTCGGGGAATGCCCGTGCCTGTTCCGCGGCCGGGACCATGAGTGTTCTCACCGGTAGCAGAATAGCCCGCTCGGGCGGAGCAGACCATCGGATGGGAACAGTATTTCCGCCGGAGGGGGGCCGGCGCTACCCTAAGTCGCCAAGCACGCGCTCGGCCACCGCCCGTGCCGCGGCCTCGACCGCCCCCGAGGGCACCCCGCCTGTCGAGAACGCCCGGCCCTCGATTCCGTAGACGATGAACCGCGGCGGCAGCCGGTCCAGTGCCCTGGCCAGTTCTATCGCCTCGGCTACCCCAAATGCGTGGGTCGAGCACCGGCGTAGTCCGGCGGGCAGCGGTTGGCTGCGGGCATCAAAGCGGTGAATGCTGCCCGGATCCGCGCCGGAGAGGGCCGCGTCTATCAGAATCACGGTCCCTGCGCCCTCCCAAAGCGCCATAAGAGCCGTACCCTCGCCATCCTGCTCGAGCACCGCAACGCGCCCTTGATCCGGGGGGTCAGGGAGGGCGAGAAGCGCCTCCCTGATCAGGCGGGCGGCGATCAGCCCGACCGCATCGTCCCCCCGTGACGCGTTGCCAATTCCGATGATCAGCGCAGTGAAGGGGCCGGCACCCGCCGGGTTCCCCTCACTCCCGCTCAATGTGGAGCTTCAAGAAGTGCGTGGCGCACGAGATGCACGGATCGTAACTGCGCACAAGCTGCTCGCAGCGCAGCGTGGCCTCCTCGTGGGGCAGGCGCAGCACTCCGGGCACGTACTGCCACAGATCGTCCTCCATCCGCTTGAGGTTCTGCGAAGTGGGCGGAACGATCCTGGCGGAGGCGATCAGGCCCTCTGCGTCCACCGCGTAACGGTGGTACAGCAGACCGCGCGGTGCCTCGGTGGCGTGGGCTCCCTCCCCGGCCTGCGGAGGCGTGGGTATGGGCGATCTGGATGGGACTGGCTCCACGTAGGAAGCGATCAGCTGGAGCGCCTCTTCATAAGCGTGGACCAGCTCCAGCCCGCGCGCGAGCAGGCTCATGAATGGGTTGCGCACGGGCAGGGTCAGCGCGATGTCACGCGCCGCCGCCTGCGCCCTCGGCGAGAGCCGGTCAAAGTTCAAGTTCACCCGCGCCAGCGGTCCCACCATGTAGCTTGTCTTGCTGCCCGCGCGCCGCGAGTGAAGCGCGTTGGAGTGCTCTACATGCTCCTCCAGGAAGTGCCGCTCATACTCCTCAACAGGAATGTCCAGGCCGCTGGATGAGACTACGCGCCCCTCGTTGTAGGGATACTCGTCCGGATGTGACAGGGAGACGAACTCGTAGTCGGCGGTGAAGTCGGGGTAGTCCAGCGTTGCCGCCCACCGCACGGCCTCCACTGCGCGCTCAAGACCCCACTCAAGATCCGGGACCAGGGCGGTCAGCGCAGACTTGCGCGGCGCTCGGTAGAAACCGCCCACACACGCCGAGACCGGGTGGATCTCGCGCCCCCCGATAACCGTAACCAGGTGATTGCCGATCTTCTTCATGCGTAACGCCTGCTCGACCAGCGGACGAAGGGCCGGATCGCCTGCCATGCTGATGGCCGATTCGTGTCCGATGAAGTCCGGTGCATGCAGCAAGAAAATGTGCAGCACGTGGCTCTCGATGTACTCGCCGCAGTAGAGCAGCCGGCGCAGGGCGCGCACGCCAGGCGGAGGGGTCACGCCCAGGGCCTTCTCCAGCGCGTGGGCGGCGCTCATCTGGTAGGCCACCGGGCAGATGCCGCAGATTCGGGCGGTTATGTCCACGGTCTCCTGGGGCGTACGGCCGCGCAGAAACGCCTCGAAGAAGCGGGGCGGCTCAAAAATGTTGACCTGCACGTCGGTAACTCGATCGCCCTTGATCTTCACCCGTAACCCGCCCTCACCCTCGACGCGGGCCAGGTAGTCTACGTTGATGCGTCTCTCGGCCATTGCTTCTCTCCCCCGACTATCTTGGGATGGCGTCCTTTTCAAACTGCTCGCTTGCCGCCCGGAAGACCGGCGAGTAACCGTTGAAGCTTCGGAAGGCGCGGCTGACCTCCCGAGGGGTCTGTCCCAGCGCGATGAATCGGGCGCCCAGCGCGGCCGGATTGGGCAGCTCCATTGGTCCGAAGCACCCGTAGCACCCCCTGTTGTAGGCCGGGCAGATTGCGCCGCACCCGGCCTGCGTGGCCGGACCCAGACACGGGATCCCCTGCGCGACCATCACACAGACCGTCCCGTGCCGCTTACACTCGTTGCACACCGAATGTTCAGGAACCGACGGCTTGCGCCCAATCAGCAGCGAGGTGACCAGATCCACAAGCTGCTGCTTGCTGATGGGGCAGCCGCGCAGCTCGAAGTCCACCGGCACGAAGTCACTGATCGGACGCGATCGGTCCAGTGTGTGGATGAACTCGGGGCTGGCGTAGACGGTCCGTGTGAACTCGCCCACATCCGCCCAGTTGCGCAGGGCCTGGATGCCGCCGGCGGTGGCGCACGCGCCGATGGTTACCAGCAGACCGGACTGGCGCCGCACTTCCTTGATTCGCTCGATCTCCTCCTCGGTGGTTACCGAGCCCTCTACCAGGGTCACATCGTAGGGGCCCGGGAGAACCTGCCTGCGCGCTTCGACGAAGTTGGCGATCTCCAGCGCGTCGGCAATGGCGAGCAGAGCATCCTCACAGTCCAGCAGCGAAAGCTGGCAGCCGTCGCATGAAGCGAACTTGAACACCGCCAGGCTGGGCTTGCGCTTCTTTTGGGTGGCCATCAGAACTCCTCCACGGCGAAGAACGGCTCAATGCGATCGTAGCTCAGAACCGGCCCGTCTTTGCACAAAAAAGTCGGGCCGTACTGGCAGCGGCCGCAGAAGGCAACGGCGCACTTCATGTTGCGCTCCAGCGACAGGAAGATACGATCCTTTGGGATACGGCGCGCCAGCGCCTCGTAGACCACAAAGTGCATCATGATCTCCGGGCCGCAAGTGAAAACCGTGGTGCGCTTGGGATCGGGCCGCAGCGCGTAGAACAGAATGGGAACGACGCCCACGCGGCCTTTCCATGTCTCGTCGGCGCGGTCCACCGTAACCACGACCTCGACATCGTGGCTTCGCCACGCGTCGTACTCCTGCGGGTAGAGCAGGTCGGCCGGCTGACGCGCGCCGTTTAGGATGGTCACCTTGCCGTAGTCGGCCCTGTGCCGGAGGACGTGGTAGATGGCCGGGCGCAGTGGGGCCAGGCCGATGCCGCCGGCCACGATTATCAGGTCGTCTCCCACGGCCCGGTCCACGGGCCAGGAGCTGCCGTAGGGACCGCGCAAGCCGATCACGCCGCCGACTTCCATCCTGGAGACGGCCTGGGTTACGTTGCCGGCGATGCGGACCGTGTGACGCAGATCGGCGGGCTCCGCCGGGTCCGAACTGATGGAGATGGCCGCCTCCCCGATGCCGGGCAGGTAAAGCATGTTGAACTGGCCGGGGCGGAAGCTGTATGCCTCGCGCACAGCCGGGTCCCTGAACCCGAGCGTGTACGTCGTGACGCCTTGCGCCTCGGGTTGCACGTGGGTGATCACCGCTGGTTGGGGTACCATGGGATGATCGGTGGCCGGTAGACTTTGGCTCTTGGCCAGGGTTGAATTCATAGCGGGCTCTCCCCTCTTATCGCCGCGAGTTCTTTGGTCAGGTCAATGCCCACGGGGCACCACGTTATGCACCGACCACACCCCACGCACCCCGAGACTCCGTACTGGTCCGTCCACGACGCCAGCTTGTGCGTCAGCCACTGTCGATATCGGGCGCGGGTGTTGGGCCGCAGGTGTCCCCCGAACACGTACGAAAACTCGCGATTGAAGCAGGAGTCCCACGCGCGCACCCGCGCGGCGGTCTCGCCCGCGAGGTCGCTTGTCTCCTGCACGTCCGAGCAGAAGCAGGTGGGACACACCATGGTGCAGTTGGCGCAGGAGAGGCAGCGCTCCGCCACGTTCGCCCAGTGGGGGTGTTCCAGGTTGTCGTATAGCAGGTCAGGCAGGTTCTGGGTGTTGAGCCCTCTACCCATGCGCGTCTGGGCCTCGGCCATTACCTGCCGGGCACGGCTGAGTTCGAAGGCTCCTGCTGGACGCCACTCTACCCCGGAGAGCATCTGGGCACCGAGTGCAGAACCGACCTCAAGCAGGAATACGTCGTCCAGCTCGGTGAGGGCCAGGTCAAAACCCGACGAACACCGAGGGCCCGTCCTCATGGACGCGCAGAAACAGGTGCCGCCCGGCTCGGTGCAGTTCACAGCCAGGACGAAGGCACACTCGCGGCGTGCCTTGTAGTGCGGCTCCTGTACCGGACCATCGAGAAACACCCGGTCCTGCACTGCAATGGCCGCCAGTTCGCACGCTCTCACGCCAACGAAAGCATATCTAGGAGGGGGATCCTTGCTCGTCTCGACACTGAACCCGTCCCCGTTCCGACGCGTGGAAAAGAGCCTCAGCGACGGCGGGTATAGATACCTCTTCCACGAGTGCGGGCCGACGACGAACCCGAAGTGCGCCTGATCGCTGCGGCGATGAAGCCGGTAAGTGCCCGGCGCCTGCTCGTCGGCCCAGCCGACGGGGAGATCAGACAGGTGGGCGATCTCGTCATAGACGATGGCGTCCTCGCGCACGGTCGGGCCGATCAAGCTGTAGCCGGCTCCGCGCAACGCATCAAAGAGTTGCTGCAGAGCGGGCTTTGAGATGACCACCTGCCCGCCAAGAATAGGTGCCTGCTCAGCCATCAACCGTCCCTCACTCTCCCTTGCCTACCGCGTACACGCTCAGAAGTTGCAGGCGTGTCGCGGTCAGGCGGCTGGCAATGACGTGTGACAAGGTACGATAGAGGTAGTAGCCAAGGTGGTGATCCTGCTCGCAGACCGCGCACAGTGCGTCCGCATCTATGGCGATAGCCCGCGTCCGCTGCAGCGCGCGCGCGCTGGCGGTCTTCTTCCCGACAACCGGTACGGCCGCCGACCACCCGAAGACCTCGTGCGTGCCGGCAGTCAGGATAGTAGTGCGGCCGCGGTTGGGGATGTACATCTCCAGAGCCACCAGCCCCTCGACCACCAGGTACAGCCTATCATCGGTTTCGCCTTCACGAAACACGACCTGGTCCTCGGTCCAGGTGACCTCAGTCGCAATCGCGGCCAGCTTCTCCAGATGCTGCGGCTCCAGCGCCCCAAACAATTGCGCGGAGCGTAGTGCCTCGGCGAGAGAGCATGGCTCCATGTCACCACCCCCTTTGACTAGCCCGTCCCTACCCCATCCGCCACCGTCGAGTCCCAACCGGAGGCGTCCTAGGGACGAACCGCATCGCGTGCATTACCATCCTGCTGTTCCTCCACCCATGCGATCCAGCCCTCCAAACCCTCTCCCGTGCGCGCCGAGACGGGAAAGAGCGGTGCCGCGGTGACCTCGCGCAGGCCGGCCGTGAAGGTCTCGAGCGAGAACTCGGTGACCGGTACGAGGTCTACCTTGTTCAGTACAACCGCGTCGGCCCAGGCGAACGTGGACGGGTACTTGTACACCTTGTCGTCGCCCTCGGGAACGCTGGCCACCACGACGCGCAGGTGCTCACCCACATCGTACGCCGCGGGACAAACCAGGTTTCCAACATTCTCTATGAAGAGGACCTGCACCTCCGTCAGAGGCAGATGGCCGATGGCGGCCCGCACCATGCTCGCGTCCAAGTGGCATGCGTTGCCCACCAGGCGGGTCTCGATCTGCACGGCGGGAATGCCGCAGCGGGCAACGCGCTCGGCATCACGGGTCGTGGCGATGTCTCCCTCTACAACCCCGAGTCGGATCCGCGGGTGGAGCAGAGCCGCGGTCCGTTCCAGGAGAGAGGTCTTCCCGCTGCCCGGGGAACCGATCAGGTTGATGGCAGTGATGCCGGCCTGATCGAGCAGGGCGCGGACCTCGGCGGCCAGTGCGTCGTTGGCACGCAGGATGCGCTCCACCACCTCCACGCGCACCGTCATTCTCCCTCCAACCACTCCATGCGAAGATCAGCCCCTTCGGTGGTTCTTAGGTCCAGCACCGCACCACCGGCGCAGCCCTCGCGCAGGATCTCGAACACCTGCATCAGGGCCTCTGCCGCGACGCCGCTTCTGTGACCCACGCAGACCCCCACCGCCGAAACGCTCTTCAGCCCATGCCGCGAAGCCGCGGCCGTGATCTCAGTCAGCAGCGCCTGTGCGATTGCCACCTCGTGCATCCGCCTCTGCCTCAGAAAGTCTGATTTGCCAGGGCCAGCATTCCCCGGGTGTACCGCTCGAGGCTGGCCACCTGCGCCGGGGCAAGCGCGAGGCATGCCCAGCGCCAGTGGAAGGCGATCACGTCGCCCACAGAGACTTCATCCAGGAACTGATCCTTGCCCATAGCGCGGAGCACGCGCTCGCCCTGGGGCTCGCCGAAGGTCAGGCGTCCCCCGCGGAGGACGATCGGCCGGTACGTCACCGTGAAGGCGCCGGGTTCCACGGCATTGACGGTCCCCCAGCTGATGCGGCAGAGATCGAGCGCGGCGTCGCCCTGGGGCAGTCCGGTGCGGAACGACACATCGAACACGTGGAATGCATGGTGGGCGCGCGCGCCGGCGCGCGGCTTGCCCACGAGCAGCTCCATCGTAGCCGGACGCACCCGACCGCTGAACCGCTCGTGAAGGCGCCTGGCGTGAAACGCCCAGTCCACCGTCTCCAGCAGGTCGCTGCCGATCCAGTATGCTTCTACCACACGCGCATCAAACGGATCGGCTATCCCATTGGATTCCGCGATTACCTGGAGGTAGGGTAGGGCGCCGGAAAACGCCTGGAGGTGGCGGCGCAGCCCCTGGTCGGATACGCCTTCACTCATGTAGGCCAGCAGCGCGGCATTAGAGTCGTCACCGCAGTAGCCCAGGTGGTTAGGCATGAAGGCGAACCGGGCAAAGAGCAGCATGCCGTCCAGGACTCCTCCCGCTCCCACCGCGGCAAGAACAGGAGGGTTGACCTGCAACGATCTGGTTGACATCCAGGGCATTCCTCCACGGACATAATAGGATGGGGACCGCAGGCCGCCCATCGGTGCCGCGCACTATGCCCCGCCCATGACGTCCCTAGGGTCTACGCCGGAGGACGCATGGCCGGGTTGAGCCACAGATCAACGTCCTGCCCAACGGCCATCAAGGCCACGGTCACCACGACAATCCCGATCGCCGGGGGAACCGCCCACCAGATCCAGGCACCCGTCAGGAAGAGCAGCGGATACCCAAAGGCCTGATGGAGCACGAGCCCCCAACTCACGCGCCCGGGGTCGGCCAGTCCCAGCAGCCCCAGCGTGGCCTCCATGAGGACCGCCCAGCGCACCGTCAGCAGGAACTTCGTGAACAGGATCGGGGCCACCTCCATGAGGACGATTGCCCGGAGCACGCGTCCTTCCGAAGCCCCCAGCGCGCGGGCCGCCTCAACATACTCCTTCCGTAGGGTCACCGAAACCTGCGCGCGCACCACGCGCGCAAACGCCGCCCATCCGATCAGTGCGAGAGTACCCACGAGCGACCAGAAGCCCGGGCCCCAGAAGACCACCATCAGCACGATGAGCGGCACTTGGGGCAAAGCCAGGAAGAGGTCCACCAGCGCCATGAGCATGCCCTGGCCCCGCCGCCACATGCCGGCGGAGATGCCGACCGCGGCGGAGAGGCCCGTGGACAGGCAGGCGGCAAGAAACCCCACAAGGAGAGAGGTCCGCGCTCCGTAGAGCAGGTGGCTGAACAGGTCCTGCCCCAACGCGTTTGTGCCCAGCCAGAAGCGCGCTCCAGGGGGTTCGGCCGGGTCTCCCGCTATCCGGCCGGGTTCCTCCGGGGACAGCAGGGGCGCGGCCAGCGCCACGAGGATCAGGGCGAGCAGCACCGCGCCTCCGGCGGCGGCTGGGCCGTGTCCGGTGCGCCGGCGCCGCGTGTGGCCGGAAGTGTTCACGCCTGCCCCTCAACACGCGGATCGAGCCTGGCTGCAATGAGATCCAGGAGCAGGTTGACCGTCAGCACCGCCAGGCTGGCGACCAGAAACACGCCCTGCATTAGGGGATAGTCGCGCGCGCTGACCGCTTCGTACAGAAGCAGGCCCATCCCGGGGTAGGCAAAGATGCGCTCGACCACGGCCGCGCCGGCGACGGCCGTACCCAGCCGGAGTCCCAGGAGCGTGGCCACGGGCGGCAGCGCGTTGCGCAGCGCGTGCCAGACGACACGTCCGGAGGTGAGCCCCTTGGCCCGTGCCGTGACCAGGTACCGCTCACCCAACACTGGAACCAGCGCGCTGCGCATCAGCAGGGCAAAGGCCGGGGTGAAGCCGAGGACGAGCGTGAGCCCGGGGAGGGCCGCGTGCCACGCCACATCGAGCAGGCCCCACATCAGACCCGCCTCGCCGGCGAACGGCGTGGTGGCACCCCCGGATGGAAACAACTGTAGGCGAGAAGAGAATACCACAATCAGGACCATCGCGATCAGGAACTCGGGCAGGGCGCCCACACCCACGGTCGCCGCGGTCAGGAGGCGGACGGCCCGGCGGCGCCCGTGCCAGGCGGCCGCCCACCCCAGCACGCCGCCGAGCGCGGCGGCCAGCACGACGGCACTCCCTACAAGAAGGAGCGTCCAGGGCAGCCGCTCCATCACAATGCGGGCAACCGGACGGTGCGACGTCAACGACCATCCCAGATCTCCCCTGGGCAGCCCGGCAAGGTACCTGGCGAGTTGGGCCTGCAGTGGAAGGTCGAGGTGATAGGTGGCGACCAGCGCCTGGTAGGCGGCAGACGGCAGGACCGCCGCCTCGTCGCCGCCCCCGCCTGCCGCCGGACTCCCAGGAAGCAGCCGCGGCACCAGGAAGTTCAACAGGATGACGGTGCACACCAGCCCGACGTAGCGTGCCAGACGTCGCACGGTCGTATCCTTACCCCGGCTACCGCCCCAGGAACGCGAGCTTGTTCTCGATCAGCGGGATCCCGTTCATCAATCCCCCGGCAGTGGCTGTGGGGACGAACTTGCGGCTGTCGTAAACCCAGTAGAACCGCCTGTAGTAGAGCGCCAGGGTAGGAAGTTCGTCCGCGAGGATCTCCTGCATCCTGTAGACGCTCGCGCGGCGGGCGGCCCGATCGAGGGTCCGGGCCTGCCCTGCGGCCAGGCGCTGAAACTCGGGGTGGGTGAACTCCACCGACTGCCCAAAGAGGTTCGCCTCTCCGCCGCCGAGCCACCGCCGCAGGTAGTCGGGGTCCCCTCCGGCCCCGATGTGAAACGTCAACGCTGCCTGGTACTTGCCCTCCGCAACCAGGGCGGCCCTTGTCCGGGCGTCCACGGTGCGCACCGCCACCTCTATGCCGGCGCGCCGCAGCATCTCCTGCACTACCGGCACCACCGGCGAAGGGCTGGCCAGGAGCTCAAACGAGAGGGGCGTGTGGCCTGCCTGCGCGACCAGACTCCGGGCCCTGCTTGGATCGTAGGGATAGGCCCGGACACGCGCGTTATGCCAGCGGTCCGTGGGCGGAACGATGCCCGGGCTTCCAGGAACTCCCGGCCCGCGCGTAACCAGCGTCGCCAGTTGCGTGCGATTGATCCCGTAGGCCACCGCCTGGCGTGCCGCCCTCTGATCGAAGGGCGGCCGTTCCAGGTTGAACAGCAGCCGCGCGACCGACAGGGGCTCGCTCTGCCAGACCCGCAGGTATGGGTGGCCGGAGAACGCGCGCACCACGTCGTACGTATCGGACATCGCCGCGTCGGATTGGCCGCTCTGAACCGCCAGCAACTGCCGCTCCGCGGGAATGACCGTGTACTGAATCTCTTCGAACTTGGGCCGGCCCCGGAAGTACCGCCGGTTGGCCTCAAACCGGTACTCTCCGGTTCCCGGCCGGTACTCTGCCAGCCGATACGGCCCTGAGCCGGTCGCCATACCCAGACCCTGCGCCTTACGCGGCTCGCCCACCCCTTCCCAAACGTGCGCCGGAATCACGGGAACGATCCCAGCGACGTCCTCGAGGAAAGGAGCGAAATGTTCGCGGAGTACGAAGGTCACGGTGTACGGGCCGTTCGTGGTAACCTCCGCAACGACGGATGTATCAACCCAGACAAAGGGGTGGGTGCGGTAGTACTCAAAGGAAAACTGCACGTCGCGGGCCGTCAGCGGCCGGCCGTCGTGCCAGACCACGTCCGGGCGCAGGGTAAACGTCCACCGCCTGCCGTCGCGGGAGATCCGCCAGGATTCCGCCAGCCAGGGAATCACGCCGGTGTGATCCTTCCACACCAGGGTGTCGTAGAGGAGCGAAAGGCGTACTACCCCGCCCGGTCCCAGCGTTGAAACAGCAAACGGCGTCGGAAACCCTACGTCCGTCCACCACACCAGCCGCAGCGGCCCGGCAGGCAGCGCCCCTGCGCTCTCCGAGACGGTAATCAGGAGCAGCAGCGACACGACGAACGTTGCCACGTGACGGCGCGCACACGCGGGGCGAACGGGTTGGAAGCGGATCATTGCGCTAAGGGCGGATCCTGCCCTGCCATCTCGGCCAGAAGCCCGAGGATTTCTGCCGCCTCGTCTGGGGGGACCTCGCGGATTGCGGCCCCATAGACCACAATGACGTACGCTCCTGGGGCAAGTTCACCGACAAGGTGGGTCGTAATGGTACGCTCCCCGTCCGGGCCCTCTGCTAGGGCCTTTCCGGGTCCGAGAACCCTGGTTATGCGGAGCGGCAATGCCAGACACATGTCTCTGGAGGTGAAGTATTGCACATTGGGTCAGGCGGGGGAATACTCTCCCGGCTGGATGGACGCACCAGGGTCGGTGCGAAACTCCTGGCGGGGTGGCGGCACAGTCTCCGCATCGGTTGTCCGACGGGGGGTGAGGAGTGTCCGCACCACCACCGTCGCCAGGATTGCCCTTACCGCGCCGCGGATTCCCAGGCGCGGGAGTAGGTAGAGTACCGCCGCTTCCCCCTGGTCGCGTCCGATTCCGACGGCGGGGCGGCGAGGTGCAGCACCGGGAATCCCCCTTCGCTGAGCGCTTCGACGAGGTGCAAGGGGTACGGCACGGCCACGCGCACGACGGCCAGCCTGCGGTCGCACTGCTGATAGGTGGCCAGCGAGTCGAGAGGAACACCGGCTCCGTCGGCGATGGCCGCGAGCCCGGCGATGGCGTTAGCGCGGCCAGAGAGATCCACCACCAGCCGTGCGCCACCCTGGCGCAGGCCGGTGAGGTCAATGAACGCCTCAAAGATGTCGCTCTCGGTAACCACACCCAGCAGTGACCGCTTCTCGACGACCGGCAGCCCGCCGATCTTCTCGCGCCGCATGATCACCGCGGCGGCCTCGATCGGCGCGTCGGGCCCGATCGTCATGGGACCTGGGCTCATGATCGCGCGTACCGCGGTCCGTTCCAGGAAGGCTGAGGCCGCCTCGGCATCCACCCCTGCAACGAGGGAGGGCTGCGCGCGCATCAGGTCGGTCCAGGTAACGATTCCCACAAGCCGGCTTCGCTGCAGCACAGGGAGTCGGCGGATCCCGAGTCGGCGCATCATACCGAGGGCTTCGGCCAGTGAGGTACTGGTCTCCGCCGTGATCGCCGGAGTGCTCATCCGATCGCGAACAAGCATGATATCCAAACCCCGCCGCCCCAAAGGCGTAGGTGCGGTTGGCTCCATCGTAGGAAAGCCACTGGACGGCACAATAGGGTTCTGGACGGATATTGGCCGAGCTTCAGTCTGAGGGCGGCTCAGGGACTCCTGCGTGCGATCACGATGGACAGTACTAGCAGCACCACCCACAGTCCCGCGCTCAGTGCGCACCAAGCGCAGACCGCCTGCAGCACGGCCACCTGCAGCCAGGTAAGGTAGGCGGAAAAGGTCGCGCCGAACACCGCGAGGCCAAATAGAACAGGGGACGCCCAGGACCTAACCGACGCGCGGGACGCGGCCACGATCGCTACGAAGGCGACCGCCACATAGAGCGTCAACCCCAGGGCTGCGTTCGGGATTCCGAGGAACCGCGCATAGGAACTGGTGGCGACCTCGGCGCAGGGACCTGCCAGGCACACGGGCGCGATGTTCCGCGCATAGCTGATGAGCAGGTATCCGGAAACCGCGATTCCGGCCACTGCGACCGCTGCCGCTGCCGGCCAGGCGCGGCTCGATCTACCGGCGACGGATACGCGGACGGCGTTGGCGCGGACGGTGTTAGCGCGGGCGCGCGGCTTCGATGGCGGCACGAAACGCCTCAATGGGTTGAGCGCCTACGATCGTCCGGCCGCCCACGAAACTGGTCGGGGTACCCTGTACGCCGCGTCGCAGCCCCTCATTCCGGTCGGCGTCCACGCGGGCGCGCATCTGCCCACTGCGCAGGCAGCGGGTGAACGCCGCCTGGTCGAGACCTATCTCGCGAGCAGCGGATTCCAGGTCCCCGGCCCCGCGCAGCTCACCTCGGGGCAGTCGCGCAAACAGCGCGCCGTGGTACGCCCAGAACTTGCCCTGGTCGGCTGCGCACAGGCTGGCCTCGGCGGCCTGCTCAGAAAGCGGGCCTCCCACCGGGAACTGCCGGTACACCATCCGGACGATCCCAGTGTTGACGTACTCGGACACAATGAGCGGCTCAACCGTCTCGGCCAGGACACCACAGTACTTGCACCGGAAGTCCGAGAAGATCTCAAGCGTCACCGGCGCATCAGGGCGCCCGCGCGCCGTGCCGGTAGCCGCTTCCGGCGCGGGCCGCGAAGGTACTGCCGCCTGAGGCGCCGCGGTCCTCCAGTGGAGCACTGCCGCACCGATCGCACCGGAAACGGCCACAACTCCAATGATGGCCCACAGGCCTCGCCGGGAACGGTGTCCGGATCTCATCATTCCCTGGACCCTCTGACGGTGAAGACAGGGACTTCGGCGTGTCGGACCACGTGCTCGGCCACGCTCCCGAACAGTAGGTGCGCAAGTCCGGTGCGTCCGTGCGTGCCCATCACGATCAGGTCGGCCCCAACCTCCTTGACAACCTCAAGGATCTCGTGACGCGGCGTGCCCTCCCTGATCACGGGCGTCGCTCCCGGCACGCGCGCGACCACCGCCGCCATCTCCGTGCGCGCCTCTTCACGCATCTGGTCCAGCAGCGATTCCGGAGGCGGCGGAACCATGACGCCGCCGGGACCACCCATAATGGCGCTCACCGACACGTCAATCACGCTGAGCAGGACGATCTTCGCACCGAATGCTCCGGCGAGTACCTGAGCCCACTCGACCGCAGCCGCGGACCCGGTGGAGAAGTCAACCGGTACCAGAATGGTGCTTATGCGAGGTGGCATGCTTGCACCTCCGTAGTTCGCGCGCGTGGCCGTATTCTACCAGACGAAAGGGAGCAACGCACCTGCCCGCCTATGATGGCGCCAGGAGGATCTTGACGGCGCGGTGCCGCCGCTTGTCGAGAGCCACCTCGATCGCGCGGTGGAACTCCGCCAGGGGAAACCGGTGCGTGATCAGTGGTCGCAGGTCCACGCCACCGGTCGCCAGCAAGTCCATGGCCAGGTCCATGGACCGGACCACGCGGCCGTCCACCCGTTCGTGCGAGTAGACGAAGCCCCCATGTAGCGCGATCTCGCGCAGCCAGATCGGGGTCCAGTCCACGCCCCGCGGAACCGCTGCCAGCCCCAGCAGCACAACCCTGCCCCCGGCCCGCGTCAGGCGGAATGCATCGGCGATGCTGCGCCCGGTTCCCACGCACTCCAGCGTAACGTCCGCGCCTCCTGTCAGCACCGGCGGCCCCAGCAGGGGTTTCAGTATTCTGGAACCCGTGAGTGAGGCGATCTCCCGGTAGTGGGCGTCCCCGGCAGGGGCAATCACCGCCGAGGCCCCAAAGCGGCGCGCCAGGTCGGCCTGATGCGGGTACCGCGCCAGGACGATGGCCTTCGATCCCGGCCGGAGCGCGCGCAGCGCCGCCACAGTTGCAAGCCCGATCGCTCCTGCGCCGGCCACCAGCACCGTCTCCGCGTCTGGGGGCACGAACCTAAGGATGGCGTGCACCGCCACTGCCAGCGGCTCCACGAGGATGGCCTGCTCATCGGAGACATGGGCAGGGACGGAGACAAGTTGGGAGCGATGGGCGACCATCACTTCGCCCCATGCACCACCGGTGTCGCGGCAGGCGCCCTGTCCGAGCCCAGGAGAGATGCACCCCTCGGCGAACCGGCTGCACAGGTTGTAGTCGCCTCGCGCGCAGGCCACACATGGATCGGCGAAACCGCGCGCCGCGCACGCGAGTACCGGCTCCACCACAACCCGGCTGCCCACCGTCACGCCCGCATCAGGACCGACCTCCACCACGGTGCCGACGTTCTCGTGCCCGATGACGAACGGCATCGAGGCGTATACCGTGGCATACGGGCTCGTTTCCAGGAGCACCACATGCAGGTCGCTCCCGCAGACTCCGCCCAGGTGCACGCGCACCTTAACCCAGTCAGGTCCGGGCAGGCGGGGTTCGGGGATGTCGGTCAGACGGACCGGGCTCAACCGGCTCCAGAACGCGGGCCGCCAGAAGCGGCCCAGGGCGCGCGCAGCCAGGTATCTGGGGATCGTGATGTTGGAAACGACGGCCTTCACGTGGTTACTCTTCAATACGGTCGGGACGCGACCCTCCTGGCCGGCGGTACTCCTGGGCCGTGTTGACGTTGTGCAGCGTGCGCAGGCCTGGGTCAACGGCCTCCAGTTCTGCCGCCGTCACCTGGCGCACGCGCAGTGCCCCGAGGACGGCCCACATGCGCCTTTCTCCCGCCGCCAGCTGCGCCTCGAATAGGGGCAGCGTCCCCGTGGCATAGACGGCGTGCAGGGGGTGCCAGCGACCCTCCACCCTGGGAACGGCCGCGTCAAAGCCTTCTGCCAGCCCGACCAGGAGCCGCACCGCATCCGGCGAGAGGTACGGCATGTCGCACGCCGCCACGAACGCCCAGGGCGTCGTTACCGCCCATAGACCGCTGCAGACGCCTACCATCGGCGCCTGGACGGCAGACCTGTCCGGAATCACGTGGAGCCCCAGGTGCCCGTAGGCCGATGGCTCCTTGGCGACGATCAACACTTCGGAACAGCACGCGCAGAGGACGCGGATCACCCGCTGGATCATCGGCACGCCTTCGACCTCGACAAAGGCCTTGTCGGCCCCCATGCGCCTGCTGGCGCCTCCAGCCAGAACCACCCCGGTAAGTCCGGGCGTCAGACTCATGGGGGAGTCACCTTGCGCACGACCAGGTCGGCAACCGCTTCCAGATCCTGCCAGGTGAACACCGGAGCGCCACCGCCCTCTGCGCCGCAGGCAGGTCCGTCGCTCACTATCGCGATGATCGGGCCCGCGGGCTGCGGTCGGTCCTGCGTAACACCTTCCCTGATCACGAGGATCTTCGGCCAGGGTGACCCGCTGTATCCTTCCACCAGGACCAGGTTCGCGTGGCGCAATCCTGCCAGTACCTGCACCACCGGCGGATCGCCCTCAAAGGGCCGCCGGTACACGGCGCCGCCCGGACCTGCCAGCACGGTCTCGATCGCGCCTGCCTGTTCCGCGCGCCAGGTGTCCGTTCCCTCATCGTCAACCGACCGCATGTGCGCGTGGTGCTTCACAACCGCGACCGTCAGGCCGCGCCGGCGCAGAGGCGGGATCAGCCGCTCAATCAAGGTGGTCTTGCCGCTCCCGGATCCGCCGACCACACCCAGGACAGCCGGTCCTCCGCCATCGGCGGTGCGCAGTCCGGCCGGCACGAGGAGCCGGACGGTAACCCGAGCACCCGCGGGAAGATCGGAGTCCCCTGGCTCGATCACGATGAGGGCGTTGGCCTCGCTCGCCGAGCGCAGCGTCGAGGTCCCCTGCCGGGTGAGCGGGGCGACCTCGATGCCGAAAGCGGAGTGGGCTGCCCGGCCCCACAAGAAGCGGCGGCGCCCTGGTTTCACGCGCAGCGCACTCGCCAGCGTGGCCGTCACAACGTCGCGGTGGATCTCGCGATGGCCCATCATCGCGCACAGCGCCGGGCGCACCAGCACTTCGAAGGCGATGCGGGCCGCCCCGGGCGTGCCGGGAAGCGCAAACACCGGCCGCGCGCCGACCAGCCCAAATGCCACCGGCGAGCCCGGCTTCATCCGGACGCCGGCGAACTTCATCTCAACGCCGAGCCGGCGGAGGGCGGTTCTCACCAGGTCGCGCTCGCCGACCGATGCCCCGCCGCAGATCATCAGGGCATCAGCCGCCAGCCCCTCCCGGATCCTCTCCCCGAGAACTGCCAGATCGTCCGGCGCTATCCCCAGCTGGAGCGGCGCCGCGCCCAGCGCCGCCACCTCGGCGGCCAGGGCAACTGAGTTGCTCTCGCGCACCTGTCCGGGGCCCAAGGATGACCCTGCCGGCACGAGCTCGTCGCCCGTGGCCAGGATGGCCACCGACGCGCGCCTGAATACCGGCACGCTGCTGCGCCCGATCGCGGCAATAAGAGCCAGGTCTCCTCCCCCCAGGATGGTCCCCACATGGAGAACGGCCTCGCCGGCACGTGCCTCTTCCCCTGCTGGGAGGACGTGGCGGCCGCGCTCGACCGGCTGGGCGATCGTCACCCGATCACCGCTGCGGCGGAGCAGTTCCTGGGGCACGACCGCATCGGCGCCCGCCGGCACCGGCGCTCCGGTGGCGATGCTGACGGCGGTGCCAGGCTCCAGGGGCTGGGTCCACACCTGGCCCGAGAAGATGGCGCCGACCACCTCCAGGGAGACCGGCGCGCCGTCGGATGCCCTGGCCAGGTCGTCGGCCCGCACGGCCACGCCATCCATGGCCGCCCGTGGGAAGGGCCAGAGGTCCTCGGTGGCCAGGACGGTCTCTGCCAGCACCCGCCCTGCGGCCTCGGAGAGCGGCACCTCCTCGACGGGCTGCCGGGAGACAGACCGCAGGATGAGAGCAAGCGCGTCCTCGACGTGGGTGACAGGCAGGTTCAAGGCGTCCCTCCTCAAGGCGGCAGCATCGGCCGCTGCTCTCACTAGACTATGGGAGGTCGGGGCGTCTGACCATAGGCGGGGCCGGGGCCGCGTTGTTCGGAGTGCGTTCCACTGAATGTGGCTACTTGACCACCGGGAAGTTCTGCGCGTTCCACTCGCGCATCCCCAGCGCCATGCCCTTCACGTTCCTGTAGCCCATGGTGCTGAGCGCCATGACCACGTACGAGGACCGCAGACCGGACCCGCAGATGACGATGATCTCGGCGTTCCGGTTGGATGGGATCTTGCCCAGGTTCCTGGGGAACGTCCTTACCGGCATCAGCACCGCGCCCTGGATGTGGCCGGTGGCGGTCTCGGTTGCCTCGCGCACGTCCACCAGGAACGGCTTCTCGCCCGCGTCCATCTTGGCCTTGAGCGCCGGGGGCGTCAGGCTCAGGAAGTCGGCCGGTAGGTTGGCGATGAACGCGAACATCGCCTTCTGGACCGCCGGCGTCTGGGCCACGGCAGCCGGGGCCGCTGCCAGTGCCACGAGCATTGCAACGATCGCGATTCTCTTGAACACTCTCTTCATCCTCCTCCGCTATCTTGGCTGCATCGGTCTGGGCGGCGCGGTTGCCACCCGGCCGTTGGCCTGCGAGCCCTGGCGGCAGCGCGATCAGGAGGACTGCGGCAACCAGCGCGGCAAGTGCAGTGTTCCGCCCGAGTCGCACCATCTCAACCCAGATCGTATCCGCGCCTCGCGATTCTCGCGGGCGCCATCCGGAAGCAGAACGAGTGCGCGCTGTTCCGGGTGTTCAGTGATCGGGCCTTTCAATCTCACCATCATGTTGGCCTGCGCCGGGTTCCAATCGAGCATCACCCTGGCGGAGGCGCGATCCGCACCCGTGCGTCCGCCACAGCGGCGCCCTGCCCCTCCGCGTACACAAACAGGGGATTGATGTCGAGCTCCACTACCTCCGGGCAATCAACCGCCAGCTGGGACAGGCGCAGGAGGCACTCGACTATGGCCTCCATGTCCGACGGGGGCTCGCCGCGGACGCCCTGCAGGATGGCCGCGGTGCGGGTCTCCTCGACCATACGCCGGGCACCCAGCTCCCGCACCGGCGCCAGGCGGAAGGTGACGTCCTTCAGGACCTCCACGTATATCCCGCCCAGTCCGAACATCAACACCGGGCCGAACTGCGCGTCGTGACTGATCCCCAGGATCACCTCATGCCCCTTGCGCGCCATCGCCTGAACCAGCACTCCATCCAACGCCGCGTCGGGGTGGTGCTTGCGTATCGAGACCATCATAGTTTCGTAGGCAGCGGCGACCTCGGCCGCGGTCCCGAGGTTGAGGCGCACCCCGCCCACGTCCACTTTGTGAATGATCTGCGGGGAGAGGATCTTGAGTGCCACCGGAAGGCCGATCTCCAGCGCGCGCTCCGCCGCCTCGCCGGCGCTGGTGGCCACTGCCCACGGCAGCAGCGGAAGCCGGTAGGCCTCCAGCAACTCCAGGGCAGCCGACTCCGACAGAAACCCCGGCTGCGCACCGGCGATGATCTGCCGCGCGCGGTTTCGGTCCACGTCGTCGAAAGCTACGTAATCGGTGCGGGGCCGCCCGATCCACGAGACGTACCGCGCCATCGCGGCCAGCGTCCGCGCGATCGCCTCAGGGAAAGGGTAGTGCGGGATCCCGGCCTCCACCAGGCGGGCAACGCCCAATTCCACGGCCAGGGCGCCAACGAACGAGGCCAGTACCGGCTTCCCGGAGGCGCGCGCCCGTCGGATGACAGCATCGGCCGCGGCCTCAACGTCAATGGTCGCCTGGCGGGTCACCAGCACCACGCCCGCGTCCACCGACGGGTCGGCCAGCACCGCCTCGAGGGCGGCGTCGTACCGGCGGTCGTCCGCGTCGCCGATGATGTCAAGGGGGTTGCCAACGTGGGCTTCGCCGGGCACGACGCGCCGCAGCGCCCCGATCGTCACATCCGAGAGCTTGCTCATCTCCAGGCCCTGCCGTATGCAGGCGTCCGTGGCCAGGATGCCGGGGCCGCCGGCATTGGTGACAATCGCGACGCGCCTCCCCTTGGGCAGCGGCTGGCGCGAGAACGCGGCCGCGTAGTCGAACAGCTCCTCGATGCTCTCGACCCGCAGCACGCCGGCCTGGGCGAAGATGGCCTCGTAGACCTGGTCGGAGCCGGCCAGCGACCCGGTGTGGCTCGAGACCGCCCTGGCACCGGCCGCGGTGCGACCCGCCTTGAGCACGAGGACGGGCTTGGGAGGCGACTGCTCGCTGATCTCGCGGGCGGTCTCGATGAAGCGCCGCCCCTCGCTCAGCTCCTCCACATAGAGCAGGATGACTTGCGTGTCCGGGTCGGCGGCCAGCACCTCCAGCAACTCCAGCTCGGTCACGTCCGCCTTGTTGCCGAGATTGAAGACCTTTGAAAACCCGATGCGCTTGGTGCGGGCGTAGTCGAGCGCGGCCGCGGTGAGCGCGCCGGACTGCGATAGGAAACCGATGTTGCCGGCGTCGGGGAGCTGCGAGGCGAAGGTCGCGTTCAACCGAACGTCTGGGGCGGTGTTGATTACGCCCAGGCAGTTAGGTCCGATCAGGGCAAAACCCCAACGCGCAACCCGCTCGCGAACCAGATCCTCCCGCTTCCGGCCCTCCTCCCCCACTTCGCGGAACCCGCCTGAAATCACCACCACGCCGCGCACCCCGGCGCGGCCGCACTCGTCCAGCACTCCCGGTACCAGGGGGGCCGGGGTGATCACCACTGCCAGGTCTACGGGATCCGGAACCTCCAAGACCGACGGATAGGCCCGTACCCCGCTGATCGCGCGGGCAGTGGGATTTACCGGATGCACCGCGCCCTGGAACCCTCCGGTAAGGATGTTGTGGAAGATCGCGTGCCCCACCTTGGCCGGATCGCGGGAAGCGCCGATGACGGCTATGGTTGAGGGTCGAATGACGGCTGTCAGGTCGCGTCTCTTAAGCATCATTTGCATCACCCCTGTTCGTATTCGCCGTCCACGGGCGAGCCCCCTGGAAAGACGTGACGGTGGCAACGAGGTATGGGCCCCTCTGAAAAGCAGGAATAGGGTGGCCGCCGTATTCTCTTACTAGGCCGGCTGAAGTGAAATTGTAGGCAAGAGAATGGGGGCTGTCCATGCCCGGCAGAGTCCACATGGGCGGAGAGGGCCTCCACAGGGGGGTCACGGTGTTGAGCGGAGACAAGCAGTCTGCGTCCTCTGCATTATCCGATCCACAAACTCCTTGGCAAAGGGAGTTCAACCCCTGCATCCAGTGCGGGATGTGCGGCGGGGCCTGTCCCCTGGCCTTTGCCATGGAGTACACACCCCGCCACTCCATCTACCTCCTCAAGGAAGGCCTGCTGGACCAGGTGCTCAAGAGCAACACCCTGTGGTTGTGCGTCTCCTGCTACAACTGCACCGCCAGGTGCCCCAGCGGATTGAAGATCACCGACGTTCTGTTCCCGGCCCTGCGCGATGCTGCCATGAGCGCCGGCCAGACGCTGCCCGCGGAGTTCAAGAAGGCGCTGGACAACACTAACCGGTATGGGAACTCGCTCGGAGAAGGCCCCAGGAAGCGCATGGAGTGGACCAAGGGCGCAGGCGTGCCGGTGCCGATCATCTCCCAACTCAAGCGGCCTGTCGAGGCGCTGTGGTTGGTTGAGTGCTACCCTTCATATCACCCGCGCAACCAACTGCAGGCTCAGGCCATGGCCCGGGTGCTGCACGCGATGGGAGTGGATTTCGCGGTTCTCGGGCCAGAGGAGCACTGCGTGGGCGACTGCGAACGGCTCTCCGGCGAGAAGGGGCTGTTCGAGAACCTGATCGAGTACAACACGGCACTGCTGGACAAGTACGGCTACGACCTCATCCTGACCGCGGATCCGCACGCCCACAACTCGCTGACGCGGATCTACCCGGCGATCACCGGGCGGACGTATCCAGTCCGCCACTACGTGGAGTTCTTCGCCGAGAGGATGGAAGCGCTGCGGCCGCTGCTGAAGGACAGCGTGCAGGCCGTCGTCACCTACCACGACAACTGCAGCCTGGGCCGGCTCAGCGGCATCTACGAGCAACCCAGGGACCTGTTGCGGGCGATCCCGGGCATCTCGCTCGTGGAGATGCCATTCGCAAGGGAGAACGCCTTGTGCTGCGGCGGCGGAGGCGGCGGAATGTGGCTGGACACCGTGATCTGGCAGTCCGCGCACGAGCGGCTGTCCGACCGGCGGATCGCCCATGCCCTCTCTACCGGAGCCGACATTCTCGCGGTGTCCTGTCCCTTCGAAGCGTCACGCTTCGAGGATGCCCTTAAGTCCACCGGGAACGAAGGCAAAATGGTCGTCAAGGACATTCTCGAGCTGCTGGACGAGTCCATTGGTGCACCGGGGGTGAAACCGGCGTGAGAATAGCGGTCCTGCTCAACATGGTCCCGGATCTGGTCGAGGAGCTGGAGATCGACTCCACGGGGACGGCACTCGATACCCAGTGGTTGCGTTACGTCATCAGCGAGAGCGACGACCACGCGCTCGAGCAGGCGCTGCTCCTGAAGGACAGGCACGGGGCGAGCGTTTCGGTCCTGGCACTGGACTACGGCGATGCCGACCAGGTGCTCTTCGCGGCCCTGGCCCGGGGCGCCGACGATGCCGTCAAGCTCACGGGGGTACCCGGGGTGGGGCTGGGCAAGCGCGCGGCCGCGGCCACGTTCCGGGAGGCGCTGGGGGGCATGCAGGCGGACCTAATCCTCACCGGCGTTCAGGCCATCGACGACCTGGATGCCCACGTCGCAGGTATGCTGGGCGGGATGATGGGACTCCCCTACGTCGGGGTCACGCGGTCGGTGGAGCCCTCTGGCGAAGGTAAGATCCTCGTTCAGAAGGAGTACCCAGGAGGGGTCGCCGCCGAGATCGAGGTCACGTTGCCGGCGGTCATCGGGGTGCTGTCGGCCCCGCAGCCCCCACGCTACGTTCCGGTGGCGCGGATCCGGGAGGTCAAGAAGACCAGGGCGCTGGATGAGAGGGAGGCGGCCGCGGTAACGGTCCCGGCCTCGATCTCAGTCACCCGCCTGTTCAAGCCCGAACCCGCGGAGCACGCGCAGATACTTGATGGATCTCCGGAGGAGCTGGCACAGCAGATAGTCAAGATCCTCGAGGATCGGGGGCTAGCGCCATGAGTCCAGCCGGTCATGACGTTTGGGTCCACGTTGAGCACCTGAAGGGAAAGGTCGCTGGTCATACCTACGAGCTCCTTGGCAAGGGGCGCGAGATCGCCGACGCGCTGGCCGGCCGGCTGGTCGCCGTGCTCGTCGGCAGCGGGGTCCAGCCGCTCGCGGAGACCCTGGGGGCGGACGGCGTACTGTACGTCGACGATGCCGGCCTGGCCGAGTACACGCCCGGCTCGCACGCCGCGGTCGTGAGGGCCCTGGTCGAGAAAGAGGCGCCGCGTGCCGTCCTCTTCGGCGCCACGTCGATGGGAATGGACCTCGCCTCAGTGCTCGCGGGGGCGCTCGAGAGGCCCTTGATCGTCAACTGCGTCAACCTCCAGGTAAGGGACGGGCGCACAATCGCCACCTGCCAGATGTGCGGCGGTAAACTGCTCTGCGAGGCGGAGGCGAGCGGGCCTGTCGTTGTGACTGTGATGCCTGGCTCGTTCCCCGCAGAGGCGGGCATTGCCAAAAGCCCTCCCCCGGTTGAGGTAGTACCAATGCCGACCACGCTCGAGACCGTTGGGATGAGGGCGGTCAGGCTTCTCGAGCCGGAGCCGGGCGATGTGGATATAACGAAGTCGGCCGTACTGGTGGCAGTTGGGCGCGGGATACAGAGGCAGGACAACATCCCGCTGGCGGAGGAGCTGGCCGGAGCGCTGGGCGGGACGGTGTGCGCCTCGCGCCCCGTGGTGGATCAAGGATGGCTTCCCCTGGGCCGGCAGGTCGGGAAGTCCGGCATGATCGTCAAGCCGAAGCTCTACCTGGCATTGGGAATCAGCGGCGCCCCGGAGCACACGGAGGGGATGAAGGACTCTGATCTGATCATCGCCGTCAACTCCGACTCCAAGGCGCCCATCTTCGACGTCGCGGACTACGGGATCGTCATCGACATGTACGATCTCCTACCCGCCCTCACGCAGGCGCTCCAGGCACGCAAGGCGTGAGGTAGAACCCATGGAGCCGATGCGCGAGCTGAACTGGAACATTGCCCAGCACAAGCTGATCTATGCGGTCTTCCTGCCGTTCCTGATCGTCTTCCTGTGGGGAGTGTTCGTGACCGTACGCCGCTGGCTACAAGGCCGGCCCGATCCTCGGTGGGATCGGCTCTGGGAGCGCTTAGTCGGGGTGGTGGCTCAGGCGGGGGTACAGTTCAGGATACTGAGGGAGACCTACGCCGGAGTGCTCCACGCTACCCTGTCGTGGGGGTTCTTCGTGATGCTGGCGGCGACAGGCTTCGTGATGCTCCAGGAGTACCTGGGCCTGCCGACGCTGCAGGGCCCATTCTACCTGTACTTCATGTCCCTCGTGGTGGATCTGTTCGGCATCCTGGCGCTGGTGGGCACCGGCATGGCGCTCCTCCGGAGGTGGGTGCTAAAACCCAAGCGCCTGGTGGAGCCCCGGGGGAGCGACGGCTACTCCGTCCTACTGGTCCTGATCTTCGTGATCCTGGCGAGCGGCTTCGTGGTGGAGGGTCTGCGGATCGTGGCCACACGCGACCCGTGGGGAGCTTGGTCTCCGGGCGGGTGGCTGTTCGCCCAAGCGTTCCTGGGCATGCCGCAGGAGGGGCTCGAGCGGCTCCACCGCATCTCCTGGTGGGGACACGCGGTGGTCGCCTTCGCGTTCATCGCCTACCTGCCATTCTCCCGGGCGATGCACATCTTCACCGCTCCCCTGAGCATCTTCTTCCGGTCTCTCGAACCGTTGGGTAGGCTTCCGGCGGGCGGGGGCCCTGGCGCCGAGGGCCCGGGGGCTTCCTTGCTCCGGCAACTCGCGTGGAAGCACCTGCTCGACCTCGACGCGTGCACCGAGTGCGGACGCTGCCAGGAGGCCTGTCCGGCATGGCACGCCGGCACCCCCCTCTCCCCGAAGGGGTTGATTCTCGACCTCCGGGACCACATGCGGGCGCTGCCGGCCAAGAACGGCGCCCAAAGGATCGCCGGGGAGGTCATCGGCGACGAGACCATCTGGGCGTGCTACACGTGCGGCGCCTGTCACGAGGCCTGCCCGGTGTACATAGAGCCGATCCCGAAGATCGTGGAGATGCGCCGGTTCCTGGTCGGCCAGGGAAGCGTGGACCCCAACCTGCAGGAGGCGCTGACGGCGTCGTCCCGATACGGCAACTCTCTCGGTCAATCACCGAAGATACGCGCCAAGTGGACGCAGGGGCTGGGCTTCAACATCAAGGACGTGCGCAAGGAGCCGGCGGAGATCCTCTGGTTCGTCGGGGACTACGCCTCGTACGATCCGGGCGCCCGGGAGGTCACGAGGTCGTTCGCCCGCCTGCTGCAGCGCGCCGGGGTGGACTTCGGGATCATGTATGATGGAGAGAGCGGCAGCGGCAATGACATGCGCCGTGTCGGAGAGGAAGGCCTCTTCGAGGAGCTCACGGAGAAGAACGTCAACGCCATGCGGAAGTGTGAGTTCAAGGAGATCGTGACGACCGATCCCCACACCTACAACACGCTGAGGAATGAGTACCCCTTGTTCGGGATGCAGTGGCCGGTTATTCACTACACCGAGCTCCTCGACCGCCTGATCCAGTCGGGCCGCCTCCAACCGTCCAGGAAGATGGACCGGCGGGTCACCTATCACGACCCGTGCTACCTGGGGAGGTTCAACGGCGTCTACGACCACCCGCGCAGGGTGCTGCGCGCGCTGGGCGCAAACATCGTGGAGATGCCGCGAAACCGGGGCAACTCGTTTTGCTGCGGGGCAGGGGGCGGTCGGATCTGGATGAAGGAGACGGAGGGGATCAGGGAGAGGCCGGCCGAGAGCCGCATCCGGGAAGCCTCCGCGCTGGACGGCGTTGGAACGCTGGTAGTGGCCTGCCCCAAGGAGATCACCATGTTCCGTGACGCACAGAAGACAACAGGACACGAGGAAGGGTTCGTAGTCAAGGATCTCGCCGAACTGGTCGAGGAAGCAACAACCCCGGAGGTGTCTGGTCATGCGTGAGGCCCTTTCCGCAAACGGCGGGCCGCGAGTCGGTGTCTACATCTGCCACTGCGGCAAGAATATCGCCGGGTTGGTTGACGTTCAACGCCTGACCGAGTACGCGGCCACCCTGCCCGGCGTCGCCGTGGCGCGAGACTACAAGTATATGTGCTCCGATCCCGGTCAGGTGCTCATCCAGAAGGACATAGCGGAGCACAAGCTGGATCGGATCGTCGTCGCGGCCTGCTCACCGCTGCTCCACGAGCGCACATTCCGGAGCGCCACCGAGGCAGGGGGGCTGAACCCCTTCTACTTCCAGATGGTGAGCATCCGGGAGCACGCCTCCTGGGTGCACACCGACAAGGAAGAGGCAACGCGCAAGGCTCAGGACTTGGTCCGCGCAGCGGTTCATCGGGTCATCTACCACGAGTCGCTGGAGCGGCGGCGGGTCCCGATAAACCCGGCAGTACTGGTGGTGGGAGGCGGGATCGCCGGCATCCATGCCGCGCTCACGATTGCCAACGGCGGCAAGCGCGTCTACCTGGTGGAGCGCGAGCCCACCATCGGCGGGCACATGGCCAAGTTCGACAAGACCTTCCCCACGCTCGACTGCGCGGCGTGCATCCTGACCCCCAAGATGACCGCGGTCCGAGCCCACCCCAACATTACGCTGTGGACGTACTCCGAGGTCTCACAGGTTGACGGGTACGTGGGAAACTACAAGGTCAAGGTCAAGCGCCGGCCGCGCTACATCAACGAGGAGTTGTGCCTGGGTTGCCTGGAGTGCATCCCGGCCTGCATCTACAAGGAAGCCAAAGTCCCGGACGAGTTCAACCTTGGGCTGAGCAAGCGCCGCCCGATCTACATCCCCTTCCCCCAGGCGGTCCCCCAGGTCGTCGTCATCGACCCGGAAACCTGCATCGAGTTCAAGTCGGGCAAGTGCAAGAAGACCTGCGTGGAAGCCTGCGGCGAGCGCAATGCCATAGACTTCCGCCAGACCGAGCGAATCGAAGAGATCGAGGTCGGCGCCATCGTCCTGGCAACCGGGTTCAAGACGTTCGATGCCGGCCGGGTACCCTACTACGGCTACGGCGTGTATCCGAACGTCTACTCGGCCCTGGAGATCGAGCGTCTGGTGAACGCCTCCGGTCCAACCGGCGGCGAGGTCGTCCTGCGCGACGGCCGCAAGCCGGAGCGGGTAGCGATTATCCACTGCGTCGGCTCGCGCGACGAGAACTACAACGTCTACTGCTCCCGCGTGTGCTGCATGTACTCAATCAAGCTGGCCCACCTGATCAAGGAGCGGACCGAGGCCGAGGTCTACAACTTCTACATTGACGTCCGCACCCCAGGGAAGGGCTTCGAGGAGTTCTACACCAAGACGCTGGCCGAGGGCGTGCACTTCGTCCGCGGCAAGGTGGGCCAGGTGTCCGACTGGGCAACCACGCCGGAGGAGCAGGGCAAGCTGGTAATCCAGGTGGAGGACACGCTGGCCGGCATGATCCGGCGCATTCCCGTGGACATGGTTGTGCTCAGTCCTGGGCTGGATCCGCAGCCGGACGCGCAGGAGGTGCGCAGGATGTTCAACATCTCCTGCTCGAACGAGGGCTGGTTCCTGGAGAGGCACCCGAAGCTGGCGCCGGTAAACACGTTCACCGACGGCATCTTCCTGGCCGGCGCCTGCCAGGGGCCAAAGGACATCCCGGACTCCGTGGCCCAGGCCGGCGCAGCGGCGGCCGAGGCGTTTGCGCTCATTGACGCCGGCTATTTCGAACTGGAGCCCACGACCGCGTACCTGCTCGCGGAAGAGTGCTCCGGGTGCAAGACGTGCATCCCCCTGTGCCCCTACAACGCCATTGCTTTCGATGCGGCTACCGCCAAGGCACAGATCAATGAGGCGCTGTGCAAGGGGTGCGGGGTCTGCGTGGCCGCCTGCCCATCGGGGTCCATCCAGCAGCACCTCTTTGACGACAGGCAGATATACGCCGAGATCCTGGGAGTGCTCGCGGGGGCGACGACGGCTTCCTGAGAACGATCTGATCCGCCAGTGAGGTGGGGAGTCTGATGGAAGAGCAGAGAGTCGGGAAGGCAAATGGGCAGGAGCCAACGATCGTGGCGTTCTTCTGCACGTGGTGCACCTACACCGCGGCGGACCTGGCCGGCACCTCGCGTATGAAGTACGCTCCCAACGTCCGCATCATCCGCGTGATGTGCTCGGGTCGGGTGGACCCGCAGTTCGTGGTCGAGGCGTTCGCGCAGGGCGCCGACGGGGTCCTCATCGGCGGCTGCCATCCTGGGGACTGCCACTACGTGGAGGGCAACTACAAGACGCTGCGCCGAATAGCGCTGTTGAAGCGTGTCCTCCGCGAAATGGGAATTGAGGACGAGCGTCTCCGGCTGGAATGGATCTCTGCCTCGGAAGGCGACAAAGTGGCCCGCGTGATCAACGACATGGTGGAGGCCGTGCGCCGGCTGGGCAGGCTCGATCTGCCCGGGAAGCGGAAGGGCTGGGACGCAGAGCTCTTGCACCATGACGGGCCCACCGAGGCCCTCGCGGCCGCCGCCGCATCCGACGGGAGGTGAACGAGATGTCAAACCCCACAAAGCCGCAGGTCGCCTTCTACTGGTGCGCATCTTGCGGAGGTTGCGAGGAGGCGGTCGTTGATCTGGCCGATGGCGTCCTGGCCGTCGTGGATGCCGTGGACATCATCTTCTGGCCGGTTGCCCTGGATTTCAAGCGCAGCGACGTGGAGGCGCGGCCGGACGGATCCATTGCGGTCGCGTTCGTCAACGGCGCCGTCCGCACCTCGGAGCAGGAGGAGATGGCGCACCTGATGCGGCGCAAAGCACAGGTCCTGATCGCCTTTGGCGCGTGCTCCCACCTGGGAGGAATCCCAGGGCTCGCCAACCTCTGGGACCGCAAGACCATCTTCCGCGGTAGCTACAGCGATCCGCCCTCGGTGGTCAACCCGGAAGGCACCCTGCCCCAGGAATCCTGGCAGGAAGACGGCCGCATGACCACGCTCCCGGCATTCCGCGACACCGTGCGGACCCTGGATCAGGTCGTGGAAGTTGACTACTACATCCCGGGCTGCCCTCCCACCCCGAAGCTTCTGATGGACGCGGTTCAGGCGATCCTTACCGGCGCCCTTCCACCGCGGGGAAGCGTGCTGGCTCCTGATATCGCGCTGTGCGACCAGTGCCATCTGAAGGCCACCAAGCCGGACCGGCTGCTCCTGACCAGCTTCAAGCGCCCTCACCAGGTGCTGATTGATCCCGAAACCTGCCTGCTGGCGCAGGGGCTGTTGTGCCTGGGGCCGGCCACGCGCGCCGGATGTGAGGCCCTGTGTCCTAGCGGTAACATGCCCTGCAGCGGGTGTTTTGGACCGACGTCGCGCGTGCACGACGTCGGCGCCAAGCTGATCTCCGCCGTGGGCTCGGCATTCGACGCCAGCAGCCCGGATGCCATCGAGGCAGTTCTCTCCACGATTCCCGATCCGGTGGGCACGTTCTACCGGTACTCGCTCCCGGCCTCACGCCTGCGGCGCAAGGTGTCGCAGGCCGCCCCGGCCGAGGCGGCACAGTAGAAGGCCGAGAAGGACTCGACACGTAAGACGCGATGTCCAGTGACCTGAGGGGGATCATCGGAAGGTACCTGCCCGGGTTCATCTCCGGCCGCAGGAACGGTGGAACGGTACCTGTAGCCACCAAGCTTATCGTCAGCTACCTGCTGATCATCGGGGTCACGATAGCCGTCTTCGCCTTCGTGGGGACCCACCTCATCGGCAGGATCATCATGTCTGAAGCCCAGGCGAGCGTGCGCAACAACCTCAACGCGGCACGCGAGATCCTGCACGGCAGGCTGGACCATGTCAACGACGTGGTCCGGCTCACAGCAGAAAGGTTCTTCCTAAGGGACGCGCTGCCGTCGGGGAGGACGGACCCGATCGCCAAGGAGCTTGGAAGAATCCGAGAAGGTGAGCGGTTGGACGTGCTCACGGTCACCGACCGGTCCGGCAATGTGCTCCTGCGCACCAGCAACCCTCAACTTGTCGGCGACAACGTAAGCCATGACGAGCTGGTGGCGGCCGTCCTGCACAGCAGGAAGCCCGCCGCGGGTATCTCACTGGTTCCTTCGGCCGCCCTGCGCAGGGAGTCGCCGTCCCTGGCCGAGCAGGCCCACTTCAAGATCATCGAGACGCCCAGGGCCGCGCCCAGGGAGGCCGCGGAGGAGACCGCGGGCATGATGCTCAAGGCGGCGGCCCCGATCCTGGACTCCCACGGCAACCTGCTCGGGGTGCTGTACGGCGGGGTTCTGCTGAACCGGAACTTCGAGATCGTGGACAAGATCAAGCAGACCGTGTTCCAGGACGTAGAGTACAAGGGACACGACATCGGAACCTCAACGATCTTCTTGAACGACGTGCGGATCTCAACGAACGTAAGGACCGCCGACGGCACGAGGGCAGTGGGAACGCGGATCGCGGAAGACGTCTACGACCAAGTTGTCGTGTCGGGTAACCCCTGGATCGGCCGTGCATACGTGGTCAACAACTGGTACATCACCGCCTACGAACCGATGAAGAGCCTCAACCACAAGATAATCGGGATACTGTACGTGGGGGTTCTGGAACGTAAGTACGTGGACCTTAGGAAACAGGCCGTGTCCGTGCTCCTGGCGCTGACGCTCACGGGCGCGCTGCTGTCCATGGGCGTGTCCTACTTCATCTCACGTAGGGTTTCCGCGTCCGTGCGGCAACTGGTCTCCGCCTCGAGGGAAGTGGCCCACGGCAACCTGGACGCAACCGTGGAGATCCGAACCAACGACGAGCTGCAGGATCTGGCCGACAGCTTCAACACCATGGCGTCCGCCTTGAAGCAGAGGGACGCCCAGTTGAAGGACTACACGCGAAAGAGGATCATGGAGTCTGAGAGACTCGCGATCACCGGACAGCTCGCCGCCGGCGTGGCCCACGAGCTGAACAACCCCCTCCAGGGAATCGTCGCCTTCACCCACCTGCTCCTGGAGAAGGCCCCGCCCGAAGGGCAACTGCGCGAAACCCTCGGTAAAGTCGTGGACCAGGCAGGCCGCTGCAGGGACATCGTACGGGGACTGCTGGACTATGCCCGGCCGGTGAAGCCTCACAAACGGCCTTCGGACGTCAATTCCCTCCTGCAGCAGTGCGTCTCGCTGGTCGAGAACCAGGCGCAGTTCCACAACATCCAGGTCGTCAAGGAGCTCCAGGAGGGACTGCCGCTGGCCGTCGTGGACCCCTCTCAGATCCAGCAGGTATTCATGAACGTGATAATCAATGCCGCCGAGGCGATGGGCGGCGTGGGGCGGCTGGCCCTGTCCACACGGACCGATCCAGACGGGGGGCACCTCGAGGTTACGATCACCGATACCGGGAACGGCATCCGCCCGGAGGACTTGGAGAGGATATTCGACCCCTTCTTCACCACCAAGGACCAGGGGCACGGCACCGGGCTGGGGCTGTCAATCAGCTTCGGAATCGTCAAGGAGCACGGCGGCACGATCTTGGTGGAGAGCGAGGTAGGAAAGGGAACGTCGTTCATGGTGAGGCTGCCCGTCAAGACTGTTGGGGAAGCGTAACAGATGAAGATCGAACCCCGGATACTCATCATAGACGACGAGGAGATCGTGCTGGATTCGTGCAGCCAGATCCTCGAGGGCAGCGGGTATACCACGAGGACGGCAACAGACGGCTGGGTTGGTCTGAAGCAGGTGGCGGAGTTCCAGCCGGACCTCGTGTATGTGGACCTCAAGATGCCCGGCATCTCGGGGTTCGAGGTGCTGGAAAGGATCCGCGCCCTTGACCCCTCAATCGTGGCAATCGTGATCACCGGGTATGCCACGTTGGCCTCCGCCGTGGAAGCCATGCAGAAAGGGGCCTATGACTTCCTCCCCAAGCCCTTCACCCCCGACGAGTTCCGCCTGATTACGAAGAGGGGCATCGAGAAGCGAGAGCTGGTCCTCGAGACGATCGCGCTTAGGCGCGAGAAGGAACTGCTGCAGCAGAACTTCGCGGCCATCATCTCTCACGAGCTCAAGGCCCCGCTCAGCGCCGTTCAGCAGAACCTGATCCGGCTGGTGCAGGAGCTGTCGGACCAGGTCAACGAAGCCCAGATGGCCCGCCTGGAGCGGATGAAATCCAGGATCAACGACCTCCTAACCATGATCCACACCTGGCTCAGGGCGATCTCCAGCGACATCGGGAGCATCAAGGAGGGCTTCGTTCCAACTTCCGTTGCCACCGCGATCTCCAGGGCGGTCGAGAACGTCTACCCCTACGCCGTGCGGAAGGACATCGACATAGACGTCTCCATAGGGGAGCCGCTAGACCTCGTGCACGGAGACGAAGGCACACTGGTTGAAGCGCTGGTCAACCTGATCGGCAACGCGATAAGGTACTCGCGATCAGAGAGCAGGGTGCACGTGAGCGCCGAGCAGCAGACGGATCACATACTGGTCGCGGTCCGAGACTGGGGCATCGGCATAGCCGAAGACGAGCTGCCTTACATCTTCGGGAACTTCTACAGGGGCCGGGCCGGCGCGGGAGACGAGGCCGGAGCAGGACTGGGTCTCGCCATCACCAGACGCATCGTCGAGGCCCACGGAGGGACGATCACGGTAACCAGCAGGCTGGGTGAAGGTAGCACATTTGTGATTGCCTTACCGGCACAGGGTTCTGGTACGGGAACGCATCCTACTCCGGAAGCCGGCGGACCGGAGAATCCGCAAGGGGGACGTGTGACATGAGCCAAGAAAAGCGACTGCTGATCATAGACGATGATCCCGACTTCGTGGAGGGGATCAAGTCCATACTGGAGTCCGCGGGCTACCAGGTCGATGCCGCTTATAACCCAAGAACCGGCCTCGAGGCGCTGAAAGCCAAGCCGTACGACCTGTTGCTGCTGGACATCATGATGGGACGGGGCGCAGAAGGGATCATGGTGGCACGCAAGATAAGAAAGGACCCCCTCCTCAACGAGATCCCGGTGCTGATAATCACGGGGCTGCGGGAACAGATCGCCTTTCTCTTCCCGGGCCAGCCCGTACACCCCCACCTCCTTCCGGTGGACGAGTTGGTGGAGAAACCGGTGGAGCCCGCGCTTCTACTGGACAAGGTTAGCACCCTGCTCGAACGCGCAGCAAAGCGCAAGTCAGAGAAGTAGTATAGTAGGAATAGGGAGATAATCCGATGCCAGCAAAACCCTCTTTTTCAAGAGAGATAGTCAACCTGCTGTACAACGCGGAAACGAATCCGGTGGAGAGCTGCATCCAGTGCGGCACCTGCTCCTCGACTTGTCCGGCGGTCGAATTCATGGACCACTCGCCGCGCAACATCATCGCACTGATCCGGGCAGATCTCAGAAAGCCCGTGCTGTCGAGTAACGCTTTCTGGTGCTGTGCCTCCTGCTACCAGTGCACCGTGAGATGCCCGGCGGGCATTGACATTGCGGGCATGATGTACGGTCTCAAGCGCTACTCCATGTGGAGAAGCCACTTCAAGAAAGGTTCGGTCGGGGCGGACTTCTCCAGGCGGTTCGCAAGGATGATCTTGAAGAACGGCAAGTCCTGGGAGCCTGCTCTGGCTACGCCGTACCTCTTCCACTACGGCCTGAGAGCTTTCCTGTACGACGCCCGCAACGGCCTGGCCCTCTTCATGAAGGGGCGCCTACCCCTCTTCCCCAAGAAACTCAAGAGGTCGGCCAGGTTCAAGAGGATCCTCAACCGGATCATCCCGATGGGGAGGGTGGCATGAAGGCCTACAGCTACTACCCTGGTTGCTCCCTCGAGAAGATGGCTGCATCCTACCACGTCTCCACCATGGAGGTTGCGCAGAAATTGGGGGTGGAGTTCAAGGAGCTGGAGGACTGGAACTGCTGCGGCGCCACCGCGTATTTCCACGTTGACGAGCTCCTCGCGCACACGCTGTCCGCTCGCAACCTGGCCATTGCCGAACGGGCGGGCCTGGACCTTGTGGCGCCCTGCAGCGGCTGCTACAAGAACATGTACTTCACCAACGCGCACCTCAAGGAAGACCCTGATCTGGCGGAGCACATCAACTACGCCCTGGAGGAAGACGACCTGCAGTTCTCGGGGAGCATCCAGGTGCGGCACCTGATGGAGGTCTTCGCGAAAGACGTGGGGCTAGACGAGATCCGGAAGCAGGTCTCCAACCCGTTGAACGGCCTTCGCGTTGCGCCCTACTATGGCTGCCAGGTGGTCAGGCCGCAGAAGGACCGGGAGGACGTCGAACATCCCCAGTTCTTCGAGGACCTGCTCTCCGCCGTAGGGGCAACCCCAATCGACTACCCGCTCAAACTGCGGTGCTGCGGCGGTTCCCTGATCGTGACCAACCGCAGGGCGGCGCTGACCATGGTCCGCGACCTACTCCAGAATGCCGTGGATCGCGGCGCCGAGGTGATCGCAACCGCCTGCCCGCTGTGCCAGCTCAACCTGGAGTGCTACCAGCGGCACGTGAATAGCGAGTTCGGCACGAATCTCTCCTTGCCGATCCTCTACTTCACGCAGTTGCTCGGGCTCGCGATGGGAATACCCGCGAAGCGGCTGGGTATAGGCTCGGAGTTGGTAACGCCTGCATTTGCGCTTGCGCGATAGATACCGCGAGAAAGGATCCGGTGAGGTACGATGACAAAGAAGATCTCAGAGGCCGCACAGCAGGCATGGGAAGCGGGCAAAGAGCGTGCAGACCAGGCCTACAGCCAGCGACGGCGGGTGGTGATTGATCCAATCACGCGCCTGGAAGGGCACGGCAAGATAGATATCTTCCTGGACGACGCGGGAGAGGTCGAGCGCGCCTACTTCCAGGTGCCTGAACTGCGCGGGTTTGAGACCTTCAGCCGGGGGCGCCCAGCCGAGGACATGCCGCAGATCACCTCCCGCATCTGCGGGGTCTGCCCGCTCGCCCACCATATGGCATCGGTCAAGGCGCTGGACGACCTCTACAAGGTGGAGCCCCCGCCCGCGGCCAAGAAGATCCGCGAACTGGACTACTCGCTCTTCATGGTCGAGGACCACGCGCTGCACTTCTACTTCCTGGGAGGCCCGGACTTCGTCGTAGGGCCTACCGCCCCCAAGGAGCAACGCAACGTCCTGGGGGTCATTGCCGCCGTCGGGATCGAGGTCGGCAAGCGGGTTATCGCGATGCGCCGCGAGCTCCGCGACCTGGAGACCTACCTCGGCGGAAAGACGATCCACCCCGTAATGGGGCTGCCCGGTGGTGTCGCCAAGGGCATCGCCCCCGGTGATCTTCCGCGCTTCCGGGAGGTAGCGGCCCGCGCGGTGGAGTTCGCGAAGTTCACGCTCGACGTCTTCCGCAAGGTGGTGCTGGCGAACCCCGACTACGTCCGCCTCATTACCTCCGACGCCTACACCCACCGGACCTACTACATGGGCATGGTGGACGCCAACAACAAGGTTAACTTCTACGACGGCATGATCCGCGTGGTGGATCCGTCCGGGGTGGAGTACGCCAAGTTCAAGTCCGGGGACTACCTGAACTACATCGCGGAGCGCGTGGAGCCGTGGAGTTACGTCAAGTTCTGCTACCTGAAGCCGGTCGGGTGGAAGGGCTTCGTTGACGGCCCGGAAAGCGGCGTCTACGCCGTGGCGCCGCTGGCGCGCCTGAACGCGTCGGACGGCATGGCAACGCCCCTGGCGCAGCAGGCCTACGAGGAGTTCTTCGCCACGCTGGGCGGCAAGCCGGTGCACCACACCCTGGCCAACCACTGGGCCCGGGTGATCGAGCTGCTCTACGCCGCCGAGCGCCTGGTGGAACTGACCGATGACCCAGAGATCACGAGCACCGCGCTGCGCGTGCTGCCCACCAAGCAGCCCTCGGTCGGCGTGGGCGTCGTGGAAGCCCCCCGGGGCACGCTGATTCACCACTACGAGACCGATGAGCAAGGGCTCATCACCCGGGCCAACCTCATAGTCGCCACCCAGAACAACGCGGCGCGTATCGCCATGTCCGTTGATAGTGCCGCCAAGGGCGTCATCCACAAGGGCCAAGTGGACGACGGCCTGCTCAACATGGTAGAGATGGCCTTCCGGGCCTACGATCCCTGCCACGGGTGCGCCACGCACTCGCTGCCGGGGGAAATGCCCCTGGTCGCCTCGGTCTACGACAGCGCGGGAGAGCTAGTGCGTCAGATCAGGCGATGAGCGGCAAGGACATTCTTGTCCTTGGCATCGGGAACGATCTGTTGGGTGACGACGCGATAGGCCTGCTGGTTGCAGAAGCTTTGCGTGAAGACGGCCTGTCGGTCCGGACGGGCGTGCGCTCGGGCCTGGCCCTGCTGGACGAGGTCGTCGGCGCCCGCCGCGTTTTGTTGATAGACAGCCAGACCACCGGGGGGCGGCCGGGAACGATATCCGAGTTCTCTCTGGAGCCCTCGGTGGTCCGCAGCCCGTCAGCGCACTACGTGGGATACGGCGAGGCCCTTGCCATAGGCGTCGCCGTGGGGCTGGAGATGCCGGAAGAGATCCGCGTGGTGGCGGTGGAGCGCACACCCGAAGTCTATCTTGGCGCGGACCTCTCCGAACCGGTGCGCGCTGCCTTGCCCGCCCTCGTGGAGCGGGCCAGGAACGTCATCCAGGAGTGGCTTTGCTGAAGGCCTTCTTCCCCTGCGCGTACAGGTCTCCCCCGAAGGCGTCGTTGACGACGATAACGGGAAAGTCGACCACCTCGAACCGAAAGAGGGCTTCTGGACCGAGGTCCTCGTAGGCTACAACATCAGCGCGGGTGAAGCACCGCGCCAGAAGCGCTCCCGCGCCGCCGGTCGCCGCCATGTAGACGGCTCGATGCCGCCGCATGGCTTCCAGCACGGGCTGGGACCGGTAGCCCTTGCCGATCATCCCCTTCAGTCCCTGGGCCAGGAGCGTGGGAGCGTAGGTGTCCATGCGGGTGCTGGTGGTCGGTCCGGCCGAGCCGATCACCTGGCCGGGCTTCGCCGGTGCCGGACCAACGTAGTAGACCAGCTGGCCGCGCAGATCAGCGGGCAGCGTTTCGCCACGCTCAAGTGCCTCCACCAGGCGCTTGTGCGCAGCGTCCCTTGCCCCGTAGATCACGCCACTGATTAGGACGAGATCCCCCGCGCGCAGTCCTTCCACGGTCGCATCGGACCAGGGCGTCGTCAGGCGTTTCGGGTTCATGGGCTCCATCTCCGGTATCTCAGAGTTCGGCGCGGGCCACACGCGCCGCGTGACACTGCAGGTTGACCGCCACCGGTAGGCTCACAATGTGGCAAGGGTGGACCTCAATGCGTACGTCCAGTGCGGTGGTCTCGCCACCGTACCCCATGGGACCCACGCCCAGCGCGTTGATGGCCGCCAGGAGATCCTCTTCCATGCGGGCGTAGAAGGGATCGGGGTGGCGCTCGCCAGCATGCCGGATCAGCGCCCGCTTGGCCAGGAATCCGACGGTATCGAAAGTCCCGCCGATCCCTACCCCAACAACGACGGGCGGGCAGGGGTTGGGGCCGGCCCGTTCCACGGTCTCAATCACGAAGGCCCGCACGCCCCCCTCGCCGTCGGCAGGGGTCAGCATGGTCATCCGGCTCATATTCTCGGCGCCGCCGCCCTTGGGCAGAAGGGTCATGCGCACGCGATCGCCCGGGACGAGCTCGACGTGCACAACGGCAGGCGTGTTGTCGCCGGTGTTCCGGCGCCGGAGCGGATCCGACACCATCGACTTCCGCAGATACCCCTCCGTGTACCCCCGGCGCACGCCCTCGTCCACGGCATCACACAACCCTCCGCCGGTGATGCGGACTTCTTCGCCCATCTCCACGAACAGGAAGGCCGTCCCGGTGTCCTGGCATATGGGCACGGTCTCGGCCACGGCTATCCGGTTGTTCTCCAAGATTTCGTCGAGCACACGTTGGCCGAGCGCCGAGGGTTCCCGTTCCCGGGCGGAGCGAATCAGACCGAGCACGTCCTCTCCCAGGTGGACGTTGGCATCAATACACATTCGCCTCGCGGTCTCTGCGACATCCTGGTAAGCGATTGTCCGCATGTCCCCCTCCGTCTCCTCAACGTGGCTGCCTAGCCGTCCGTCTCCACCAACCCCTTGCGGATGGCGTACATGATGAGCGCCGCGGGGCGGTGCAGGTCAAGCTTCTCCATGATGTGCCCGCGGTGCGCCTGCACCGTTTTGACGCTGATGTTCAGCAACTTGGCGATCTCGGGGTTGGTGTACCCCTCGGCGATGAGCTTGAGCACCTCGCGCTCGCGGTTGGTGAGGTCGCGGTAGGTCGTCTGCTCCTCGCCGGTGCGGACGCGCCGTAGGTAGTCCGACACCAGACCCTTTGCCATCGCCGGCGTCAGATAGGTCTCCTGACGCATCGCCGCCTCGATCGCGGTGAGCATCTCCGATGGATGCGCCTTCTTGAGCACGTAGCCGGCCGCGCCCGCCCGCAGCATCTGGAAGAGGTACTCCTCGTTGTCGTGAATCGTCAGCGCCACCACCTGCACCTCAGCCATCTCTTCCCGAATGTGCCTGGTGGCCTCCACCCCTGTCATCCGCGGCATGGCGATGTCCATCAGCACAACGTCCGGCCGAAGCCGGCGCGCCTCCTCGATCGCCGCGAACCCGTCCCCGGCTTCACCTATCACCTCTATCTCAGGGACGTCCTGCAGCAACGACTTGATGCCCTCGCGCACCAGCGCGTGGTCGTCCACGATCAGCACCCGTACCCGCTCAGCCATCACGTCTCGCCCTCCCGTATCCGTGCGGTCAGCTCCACGCGGGTCCCGTGCTGCGGAGCGGAGTCGATGCGCAGCTCGCCTCCGATCAGTGCGGCCCGCTCCTGCATGCCCAGGATGCCCATCCGCCGGTCATCTGGGCGGCCGACGGTGCCGGCCAAGTCAAACCCCACACCGTCATCTTCGACGACCAGGTTGAGTATCCCGCCCTTCAACGTCAACCGCACCACCGCCGAGCGCGCCCGCGCGTGGCGCGCAACGTTGGCGATCGCCTCCTGGGCTACGCGGAACACGGTGGTCTCCACCGCGGCGTTCAGGCGGCGGTGGCCGAATCCCGAGGCGTCGAATGCCAGCTTCACGCCCACGGTTTCCAACAGGTCCCGGGCGTGGGCCCTGACCGCCGAGACCAGACCCAGGTCGTCCAGGGCGGTCGGGCGCAGGTCGTAGATGAGCTTCCGAACTTCCTCAAGGGTGGCCTCGGTTGAGGCGTAGAGCGCGTCTAGACGCTGCCGCACCGCGGCTGGGTCCCGTAGACTCTCGGTCGCGGTGATGCCCATCAACAGACCGGTCAGCGACTGGCTCACCTCGTCGTGGAGCTCGCGCGCTATCCTGCGACGCTCGTCCTCGTGGGCGGTGATCAACTTGCTCAGCAGTTCTCCCCTGTGCGCTTCCTTTGCGCGCACCTCTTCGAAGAGCCGCACGTTCTCCATGGCAATAGCGAGCTGATTGGACAGGGTGGCCATCAGGTTGGCATCTGCTTCAACGAACGGCCACGCCGAGTGGCGCGCGACCACCAGGACCCCAAGTGCGCTGCCCTTTATCAGCAGCGGGACGGCCAGAACATCCCCTTGCTCAGCGCCGGGCTGCTGCAACGTACGGCGCAGCGCCACGGCGCCTCCTGCCGCTCCCCCCCGGAGAGCACCTGATGCGGCAAGAAGCCCTCGCCGGACCTGCAGGCCAGCCGAAGGCGGCCTTCCTCGTGCAGGTACACCGCGGCCAGGTCGGCCCGCAGCACATCCCTAAGACCCCGTGTCATATCGCCCATGGCCGCTGAGAGGTCCGAGGCTCCGGTCAAGGCGCGCCCACAGATCCCCAGGCTTGCCAGCCGTTCGGTTAGATCGCCGATCTGCATGTTCAAGGCCGCGGTGTAGTGGTCTATGCGCTCCGCCATCTCGTTCACCGACCCGGCAAGCACTCCAAGCTCGTCCCGCCCCCGCACCGCAACGCGGGCGCTGTACTGCCCGCCCGCCACCTGCCGCACCGCGGTGACCATCGCTGCCAGGGGGTCCAGCACGAGCCTGCCCAGAAGCAGGCTCAGGGTGCCCAGTGCCAGCAGGAAGGTGAAGGCCACCAGAGCGGCCAGCAGTTGAGCACTGCGTCGCAGCTGGCTGGCAATGGGCACCGTCCACAGAGAGACGCTGATCACACCCAGGACCGGCGGGTCGGCGGCGTGGCAGGCGTGGCACGCCTGTTTGTTGAAGACCGGCGTTAGCACAACCAGCTCGCCCGCGCCCTGGTCCTCTACGGTAAGGTGTGTATGTCCGCCGGCCGCCCTCTGAAACGCGTCGGCCTCCCGCGCAGGCACCCCGGTCCGCACTCCCGACGAGGCCCACACGCGGCCTTCGCGCGAGTAGATGGTCACGTCGCGGATCATCTCCTCGCGCTTGATGAGGCGTATGATCTCGCGCATCTCCTCCTGATTGTTGCGCACCATCGTGATCTCTAGGCTGTTGAGGATGGTCGTCTTGAGCGTGTGCGCCATCACCTCGAACTGCTGGATTGAGGCGCGGCGCTGGAAGGCGTAGAGGGCATAGACCGAGATCCCGCCCACCACCACAAGAATGGCGACCGTCCACAGGGAGATCTTCAGGTGTAGCCGCATGCGTTTGGCCTACTCAGGCGGCGGATGCGACCCCCCGGCAGCGCCCGAACGCTCGGCCCGCAGCCGTTCGAGGCGCACCGCCGCGAACTTGTACTCCGGCGTCTTGGCGCCGGCGTCCAGCCCGTCTGCATGGGTGAGCAGGTTGGCCGCGGCCTCGCGGAAATGGAACGGCACATAGATCATTCCCGGAGGCACAACATCCCCCACGCGGGCCTGGACGCGGATGCTGCCGCGCCTGCTGCTTATCAGGCACGCCTGGCCGTCGCGCACGCCGGCGCGCGCGGCATCGTCAGGGTGAATCTCAGCATAGGCCCTCGGCTCGCGCCAGTCCAAGGGCGCGGCCCTCCGCGTCATGGGCCCGCCGTTGTAGTGATACAGGATTCGACCGGTAGAGAGCGCCAGCGGGTAGGCGTCATCGGTGGGCTCGAACGGGGGCATCGGGGAGGTCGCGTGGAACCGCCCCCTGCCCCGCGAGAACTGCCCGGCGTGCAGGAACAGCGTCCCGGGGTGCTCGAGGGACGGGCACGGCCACTGCAGCCCCACGGTTTCCAACCGCTCGTGGGTGATGCCGCCGAAGATCGAGCATAGCGCGGCGACCTCGCGCATGACCTCGGCCGCCGAACCGTATGCCCAGCGCAGGGGGCGGCGGAGCCGCCGGCCCAGACGGCGGCCAACCTCGCATAGGATCGCCCAGTCGGGCCGTGCCTCACCCGGCGGAGGGGTGAAGGGGCGTACCAGTTGCACCCGCCTTTCGGTGTTGGTGAAGGTACCGCTCTTCTCCGCAAACGAGGCCGCTGGCAGCACCACGTGGGCCAGTTGGGCGGTCTCGGTCAGGAAGATCTCCTGGACCACCAGGAACTCAAGCGAGCGCATCGCCCGTTCCATCAGGGTGGCGTCGGGGTTGGTCATCATTAGGTTCTCGCCCATGATGTACATCGCCCGGATCCGCCCATCGGCGGCGCCCCGAATCATCTCGATGAAGGTCAGTCCGGGTGCCTCGGGCATGGTCAGCTCTCGGCCGGCCTTGGACTGGCGCTGCGCCCAGGCCCGCGCAAACTTGGCGCGCACCGCGGGGTCTGCGACCTGCTGGTAGCCGGGGTAGACATTGGGCAGCGAGCCCATGTCGCACCCTCCCTGCACGTTCACCTGCCCGCGCAGCGGGTTGACCCCGGTAGAGAGACGGCCGATCTGCCCGGTCACCATGGCCAGGTTGGCCAGCGTCTTGACCAGTTCGGTACCGTTGGAGCGCTCCGTGATTCCCATCCCGTAGAGAATGGTAGACGCACCGCGCGGCGGCGCGTTCTCGCCGCCCTCCGCAGCTGTCCGGCGCAGCCCCAGCGCGTAGAGCCGGGCCGCCTCGACGATCTGCTCGGCAGGCACGCCGCACGCCGCCGCCGCGACCTCCGGGGTCCAGGCCTCAAGGTGAACGGCGAGCGCCTCGAACCCCTCGGTGCGCTCGGCAACAAACTCCCTGTCGAGCCACCCGCGGGTCACGATCGCGTTCAGCATCCCCAGGTAGAGCGCGTGGTCGGTACCCTGCGTCGGCCGCAGGTGCAGCGTAGCGTGCCGGGTCAGGCTGATCTTCCTGGGATCAATCACGATCAGCGTCGCCCCGCGCCTCGTCGCCCTGACCACCTCGTAGGAGATGACCGGGTGCGCCTCGCCGGTGTTGGATCCGATAACCAGGATGCAGTCGGTGTCCCTGATCTCTCGGATGCTGTTGGTCATTGCTCCACTTCCGAAGGCGGCGGCCAGACCGGCCACCGAAGGAGCGTGTCAGACCCTGGCGCAGAGGTCCACGTTGTTGGTGCCTATCACCCCCCTCACCAGCTTCTGGAAGACGTAGTTGTCCTCGTTGGTGCACAGTGCCGAACCGATCCCGGCAAAGGCGTCAGGACCCGATTCCCCCACCACCGCGGCCAGGCGGTCGGCAACCAGGTCGAGGGCGATCTCCCAATCCACCTCGACATGCGTTTCCCCAGCCGTGGGCGGGCGGCCCAGCGGGGAGCGGCCCAGCGCCGCGGGCGGAGGCGTGTCAATCAGCCCCAGCGAGTAGGCCAGGTCGCGCCGGATCAGCGGCCGGCGGAGCCGGTCGGGGTGGCCCACGAACCCCAGGCCGAACCGACCCTTGGTGCAGAGGAACTCGCCGTTGGCGGGCGCACCGTAGCCGGACACCGACACGATCTCGCCACCCCGGGTGGCCACCTCGATCCCGCAGCCGGTGCCGCAGTATGGGCAGACCGTGCGGGTACGGGTGAGATCCCACTCACGCCCCTTGCCGATGCGATCCACCGGCACGAGCGCCGCGGTCGGGCAGACCTGGACGCAGTTGCCGCAGAAGGTGCACGGCGTCTCCACGAGCGGGGCATCAAACGGCGTGGCCACGAGCGCTTCAAACCCGCGCTGCGCCACCTCGATGGCGCTGGCGCCCACGACCTCTTCGCAGACGCGCACGCAACGCGTGCACAGGATGCAGTACTGGTGGTCCCGCACGAGAAACGCGTTCTCATCCTGGTACAGCTTACGCGCGATCTCCTTCTCGTGGCTGCTCTCTGAAATACCGAACTCATAGGCATAGCGCTGCAGGTCGCAGGCACCCGCCTTTTCGCAAATGACGCAATTTAGGGGATGGTCGGACAGCAGCAGATCTAGCACCTCGCGCCGCTGCATCGTAAGGCGATCGCTGTGCGTGGTAACCACCATGCCGTCTGCAACGGATAGCCCGCAGCTCGGCATGGACGCGGCATACCCTTCGACCTCCACCAAGCACAGCCGGCAGCCCCCCCAGGCGGTGAGTTCGGGATGATCGCAGAGGCGCGGGACGTCGAAGCCGGCCCCCAGAATTGCCTCTAACACTGTGGCCCCTTCCCTAGCCTCTACACTCTTCCCATTTATGGTCAGGATCGCCATCGCCATCACCTCAAGGCCTCGCACGCCCCGGCCGGACAGTGCCGGTCCTGAACGTGGGCATCATATTCGTCTCGGAAGTACCGAAGCGTTGTCATGACCGGGTTCGGTGCGGTCAGGCCCAGGCCGCACAGCGAAGAGGTACGCACGGTTGTGGCGACCTGCTCGAGCCGATCAACGTCGCCGGAGCGGGCCTCGCCCATTGTGATCCGGGTGAGAATCCCCAGCATCTTGCGGGTCCCGATCCGGCAGGGTATGCACTTGCCGCACGACTCGTCCTGCGTGAAGCTCAGGAAGTAGCGCGCCAGGTCCACCATGCAGGTGGTGTCATCTGCGACCACAAGCCCGCCCGAGCCCATGATGGCGCCGGTCGCCCCCAGGTCCTCGTAGTCCACCGGGGTGTCCAGCAGGGACGCCGGCAGGCACCCTCCGGAGGGGCCTCCGATCTGTACGGCCTTGATCCGGCGTCCGGGGCGCGCTCCACCCCCGATGTTCTCCACCACGTGCCGCAACGAGGTTCCCAACGGCACCTCGACCAGGCCGGTGTTCTGGATGGCGCCGGTCAGGGCGAAGACCTTGGTCCCTCCGCTGCGGGTCGTACCGAGACCGGCATACCAATCAGGGCCCCGCATCACGATCAGCGGAACGGTTGCAAGCGTTTCAACGTTGTTGATACAGGTGGGGTGCCCCCAGAGCCCTCGCTCGCTCGGGTACGGAGGCCGCATGTACGGCACCGCCCGCTCGCCCTGGATGGAACGGATCAGCGCGGTCTCCTCGCCGGATACGAAGGCACCGGCCCCTTCGCGCACGTGGATCTGGTACGCAAACCGGGTCCCCAACACCGACGGACCCAGCAGACCCCAGGAGGTCGCCTCCTCTACTGCCTTCTTGAGTCGCCCCACGGCCAGCGGGTACTCGTGTCGCACATAGATGTACCCTTCCGAAGCTCCCACGGCGTACCCTGCCAGGAGCATCCCCTCGATAACCGCGTGGGGATCGCCTTCCATGATGCTCCGATCCATGAAGGCGCCGGGGTCGCCCTCATCGCCGTTGCAGATGATGAACTTCCGGGCCCCGCTCTGGGTGCGGGTGAGCATCCACTTCCTGCCTGTTAGAAAACCGGCGCCGCCGCGCCCCCGCAGGCGCGACTCGGAAACCGCGCCGATTACCCCCTCCGGGCTCATCTCGAAAAGCGCACGGTCCAGGGCGGAATACCCGCCCCGCGCCAGGTAGGTCCTTATGTCCTCGGGATCCACGACGCCGCAGTTGCGCAGCGTTATCCGCTGCTGGTGGTGATAGAAGGGGATCTGGTGCTCCAAGAGATGGCTCTGGCCGGTGAGGGGATCGTGGTACAGCAGATCCTCGGATGGCTCCCCCCCGGTATCCAGCCGCTGGATCAGATCGGAAACGCCCTGAGGGCGAACCCCGGTAAGCAAGAACCCATGGGGTTCCACCCGTACGAGCGGACCCCGGGCACAGAAGCCGTGGCACCCGGTGATGCTCACGGGTGAGGAGGTCGTCTTGCCCAGAGCTTCGGCAACCTGAAGACTGCCGTTGGAGACGCAACCGGTCCCGGCGCATACCTGGAACCGCCGCGGCACCGCGGCCACCATCTCGGCAAACTGCCGTTCAGCCTGCAGAACGGCCCCTTCCCCGCGCAGTGGCAATGTTACGGTTGGGCCTCGACCTCCGGGCTCGTTCATTGCGATGCCTCCGCGTCTGGAGCCCTGTACCTGTCCAGAACCCCTCTGATGCGCTCCGGGCTTACCGTCCCGTGCACATCATGGTTGACCACAATCGCAGGCGCCAGGCTGCAGCATCCGATGCACGCGACGGTCTGAAGGCTGAACATCCCGTCAGGAGTGCTCTCATCTTCCGAGATCCTCAGGTCTTCCTTGATAGCCTTGATTATCGCCGACGAGCCGGCCACGTGACACGCCGTTCCGCGGCACACGTGGACCGAGTAGCGCGCCGGGGGGGTGAAACGAAACTGATTGTAGAACGTGGCCACCCCGTAGATACGCGCGAGCGGAACGCCCATCTCGCGGGCCGCGTACCGCATCGCGCGCTCCGGTAGATAGCCGTACCGCTCCTGAAGCGCCTGCAGCGCCGACACAACGGTGTCACGGCGCCCTCGATAGGGCTCCAGGAGGCACAGCAGCTCGGGCGGCGGCGGTTCGGCCAGGGGATCGCCAAGGTAGACTGTCTTGCGCGGCCGGGCCGTGGTGCCTGACACGGCAGAGGTCATTATCAAACCCTCCCCGCGGCTCGAAATGCGTTGCGCATGAGCAGCATGTTGGTGACCGATCCGACACCACCCGGTACGGGTGTAATGGCGCCCGCGACCTCCTGGACCTCGTCGAAGGCAACGTCGCCCACCGTCTTCTTCTTGGGACGGCCGCGGTCGTCCAGCACGGGCTGACCCGCGCCGTCCACAACCGGCTTCATGTTGATGCCCACGTCCACGACGATGGCGCCCGGTTTGACCATCGCAGCGGTTATGAACTCGGCCTTACCCATGGCGACGATCAGGATGTCGGCCCTGCGCGTGTGCGCGGGCAGGGTACCGGCCTTGGAAGTGAAGGAGTGCACGGTGGTGACCGTCGCGTTTCGCTCCAGCGCAAGGAAGTACGCTGGCTTGCCCACGATGTTGCTGCGTCCTACTATGACCAGCTCCTTGCCCTCGAAAGCCGTCTTCGGATCCAGCCCCTTGCGGGCGTAAAACCGCTCCAGCAGGACATAGCAGGCCCATGGGGTGGCGGGGTAGACCAAGGGCTGCCCCAGGGACAGGCGGCCGGCGTTGATCGCGTGCAGGCAATCAATGTCCTTGGCAGGGTCCATCGCATCGAGCACGGGCGCCTCAGGTATACCTTTGGGGAATGGCCGCAGCGGGAGGATACCGTGCACCGTTGGGTCCTGGTTGAGCGCGTGCATACCACCCAGAACGTCAGACGGCGTGGCCTCTGCCGGTAGCGAGACGTCCCTGTAGGCCAGCCCTATCTCTGCCGCGGTGCGCTCTACCTGGCGCCGGTACATCTTCGCGCCGTAGTCATCTCCGACCAGAAGCGTGGCCAGGCCCGGATTGCGCCCCCCCGCCTGCATCCGGGCGATCTCGACCTTGAGTTCGGACTTGATCTCCTCGGCGATAGCGTTGCCGTCAATGATCTCTGCCATCGGCGCTCACCCAAGCCTCTCGTAGGTGATCTTCAACACCTCGTCGCGCACCGCCCGTATGCCTTCCAGGCTGGCTTGGATCCCTGCCCACAGCGGACCGGTGAACGAGGGATCACCGATCGGCCCCAGGTTGATCTTGACGTTGAGGGCGGCGCTCTGCGCCCCTGAGTCGGCCAGCAGCGCCGCGATGGCGGCGTCGGTGATAAGCTGCACGTTGCCCTTCTCGGTCACGACTTTGCTCCAGCGGGCCACCTCTTCGCACAGGCGGATCACCCCGGCCGGAACCGCGGAGGCCTCGCGCAGGGCCTGCCGGATTGCCGCCTTGCGGGCAGCCTTCTGCTCATCGGTCTCGCGGGGCATCTTGTAGGCCTCCATCACCCGTCGGAACGACTCGGCGTCCTGATCAATGGCCGCCAAGAACTCCCCTCGCAGCGCGTCGGCCCGATCCCTGGCCTGCTCCATCTCCGCCTGGACCGCCGCGTACTTCTCCCTGCCTACGGTCAGGTTGGCCACCATGCTGATCAGCGCGGCGCCGGTGGCCGCGGTCAGCGCGGCCGCAGCCCCGCCTCCCGGCTCCGGGGCGGCCGAGGCCAGCTTGGCCAGAAACTCATCGATTGGCATGTCCGGGTACATGTCTACCTCCCTGTGATCAGATCTCGGCACCGCTGCCGGTGAGTCCCCTCATCTGGAGCAGCGGGCGCGGATCGGTCATCAGACCCTCAAGACCCGCAGCACGCTCCTGGAGGCCAAATGCAATTGCCATCAGTTGAGTGAAGTAGAAGGCCGGCATGGGTGGCAGACCGGCGGCGCGCGCCGCCTCTTCCTGCCGGGCGTCAAGGTTATTGTGACAGAGAGGGCAGGCTACCGCCAACGCCTCTGCGCCGGCGGCCTGAGCGTCCCGCAAGATGCGCCCCGTCAGTTCGATAACCAGTTCAGGGCGCACGACCGCGTGTCCCGCCCCGCAGCACTCGGTCTTGTACGACCAGGGGACCGGAACCCCGCCCAACGCCCGGATCAGATGATCCATCTCCATCGGATACTCGGGGCGCGCTGCGCCGGTGACCGCGGGCGGTCGCGTGAGCAGGCAGCCGTAATAGCAGGCCACCCGCATGCCCCGCAGCGGACGCTGGACCCTGGCACGGACCGACTCCACCCCGCCTTCCAGGAAGGTGTGCAGCAGGTGCTGCACGCGCAGCGCCTGCGGAGCCTGGTCCGCGGCCTCCACCTGGGCATGACGCAGCCGGGAGAAGCAGGCGGCGCAGGGCGCGGTTACGGCGGCGTGCCCTGCCCGGGCGGCAAGGCTCAGGTTGGCCAGCGGTAGCTCCAGGGCTAGCTCGGCAGAAGTCTGGTGCCCCGCGGTGGCCCCGCAGCACCGCCACCCGCTGATCTCTCGCAGCTTCACCCCGAGCTTGGCGGCCACCGCGCGCGTGGAGGTGTCGTACTCCCTCGCGCTGCCGTGCAGCGCGCACCCGGGGTAGTATGCGATCTCGCCCGTTTCCGCCTGTTTGTCCGAGGGGCGACCGGGTAGGTCGGGCACCAGTCGAAGCTTGCCCGCCTTGAGCATGCGGAGCGCGAACTTCATCTGGCGGAGCGGCTGGCGCATCCGGAGATTGACCTCTGCTCCCACGCCCGCTTCAAACAGCCGCCCGAACAGGCGGATGCTGCGAACCGCTGCCTGCGTGAAGATCAGCGCCTCGGGCACGCGCGCGGGAATGCGCCGTCGCGCGGCGACGATCCGCAGCGCATCCATAACGCGGGCCACGTCAATCCCCTGGGGGCAGCGCGCTGTGCACGACTGGCAGGAAGCGCACAGCCAGAAGGTGTTGCTCCGCAGCAGCCGTTCGTCAACCCCAAGCTGCAGCGCGCGCATCGCGGCGTGCGGCGCCAGGTCCATCTCCGCGGCCAGCGGGCATCCGCTCGTGCACACCTTACACTGGAAGCAGAGTGGGATATCCTGGCCGCTCTCCTGCCGGACCTCGTGGGCAAGCGTAGAACGGGTCATGGAACGGGTTGCGGTTGGCATCGTCACAGATCTGCTCCGGTCCGCGCCCGCTTAATCGGCGTCGGGCCCAGCGCGGTTATGCGCTCGGTCATCTCTCGGGCTATCTCGGCAAACCGCGGGCCCTCGGCCGAGGAGAGATTGAACATCTCCAGGCGCTGCCCACCGATGCCAACCGCGTCGAGGCGCTCCTTGAGGTACCGCACCCGTGCCTTGGCGTGGTAGTTGCCTACCTGGTAGTGGCACTGCCCTTCTAGGCACCCTGCCACGAACACCCCGTCGGCCCCGGCCTCAAAGGCGCGCAGGATGTAGATGGGGTCAATTCCGCCGGTGCACGGCAGCAGAACCACCTTCACATTGGGGGGATAGGCCAGACGCATTACGCCCGCCAGGTCGGCGGCGGCGTAGGCGCAGTAGAAGCAGCAGAAGGCCACGACCTCCACCCCGGCCGGGGCGGCCTCGGCCTCCGTTGGGGCCTGGGCAACGTCAGTTGACACGAACGACCTCCATCTCGCCCAGCAGCGCGGTAATCTTGGCGAGCATCTGGTCTCGCGAGTAATGCCCCAGGCTGAGCGCGCTACCCGGACATACCGTCACGCACAGGCCGCAGCCCTGGCAGCGGGTGGGTTCAATGACGGCGATGCCGTCGGCATCAAACGATATTGCGTCGTAGGCGCACACCCGGAGGCAGGTGAGGCAGGTTGTGCAGCGGTCGCGGTCTACCGCGGTCACAACGCCGCCGACCTCCAGGCTGTCGCGCCACAACAGGGTACTGGCCCGGGCGGCCGCGGCCAGGGCCTGGGCGATCGCCTCGTCCAGCGGCTTGGGGTAGTGAGCGCCTCCGCAGAGGAACAGCCCCTCGCTGGCGAACTCCGCCGGCCGCAGCTTCACATGGGCCTCCAGGAAGAAGCCGTCCGCGGACGCCGGCACCTTGAATATCGTGGTTAGGTCGGACGCGCCGTCCGAAGGCACTTGAGCCGGCGCCACCACCAGCAGGCCGGCGTCCAGGGTTATCTCCTCGCCGAGCGCCTGGTCTCGCACGGTGACGGTTGTGGCCTCGGGAGTGCGCGTGATCTGCGGGGGCTCCTCGGCCGAGTGGCGGAAGACCACGACCCCGGCCTCCCGCGCCTGGGTGAACAGCTCCTCGGAAAACCCGTAGGTCCGGATCTCGCGGGCGATGATCGTGACAGGAACCTCGGGGTTCGCCCGCTTGAACGCCAGTGCGGCGGCAAGGGACTGGGCGCAGCAGGTGCGGCTGCAGTAGAAGGGCATGCGGTCCCAGGGGCCGGCGCACAACAGCATGACCACCGATGCCGGAGTCTCCGGAGGCGACCCGCCACCGATCATGAGGCGCGCCTCAAACTCCGAGAGCGTCACCACGCGTGCGTCCTCACCGGCCCCGTAGACCGCGGGCTTCCACTCCTGCAGGCCGGTGGCGATGACGGTCACCCCGTGCCCGAAGCTGTGATCTCCATCCGGGCCTGCCACGGTGGTTTCGAAGTTGCCGACCGTGCCGTGGGATGAGACAACCCTGCATCCGGTCAGAACCCTCACGCGCGGATGGCCGGTCACCCGCTCGACCAGTTCCCGCAGCGAATCAGCGGCCGGCACGCCGCCCCAGGTAAGGAGCGGTGCGCGCAGGCGGCCGCCCAGCTCCTGCGACCGCTCCACCAGCACCACCGGGAATCCCTGCTCGGCCAGGTTGAGACTGGCGGTCAGACCTGCCACACCACCGCCGATCACCAGCGCCTCATCTCGCATCGGCACCAGCACCTTGTGCAGCGGGGCCAGGCGGCCGGCCCGGGCGACCGCACCTGTAATCAGCGCGCGCGCCTTCTCCGTGGCGCCGGAGGGATCGTCGCGGTGCACCCAGCTGCACTGGTCGCGGATGTTGGCCATCTCGAACAGGTAGGGGTTGAGCCCGGCCTCGCGCAGCGTCTCTCGGAAAATGGGCTCGTGCGTACGCGGGGTGCAGCTCGCCACCACCACCCGGTTGAGGTGCTCCTCGATTACTGCCTCCTTGATGCGGATCAGGGTGTCGGCCGAGCAGGTATAGAGCGACGTCTCGGCCAGGACCACGCCCGGCAGCGTCCTGGCGTGGGCGGCCAGGCCGACCACGTCCACCACGCCGGCGATGTTCGACCCGCAGTGGCATACGAAGACGCCGACCCGCGGCTCCGGATCCAGCAACATCTCGGGAGGATAGACCTTGGGAACGATCTGGGTCCCCCGGGCCGATCCGATGACGGCCATCGCAGCGGCGGCCGCGCCGCTGCCGTCCACAACGGAGTCCGGGATGTCCCTGGGCCCGCGGAATCCGCCGGCCACGAACACACCGCTCCGGCTGGTCTCCATCGGCGCGGAGGGCACCGTGGCGGCGAATCCGTGCTCGTTGAGCGCTACTCCCGCGGCACGGGCCAGCGCGTCGGCGCCCTTGGGCGGGGTCAAACCCACCGCCAGCACGACCAGGTCGGCCTGTTCTTCGCGCACAACCCCGTTCTCCTCTACCCTGAAGACCAGCGACCGGGTGTGCGGATCCTCACGAATGGACGCCACGCGCGTGCGCACGTAGCGGACGCCGTTACGCTTGGCCCGTTCGAGGTAGGCGTCGAAACCCTTGCCGAAGGCGCGCATGTCCGCGTAGTAGATCGTGCACTCTGCCTCGGGAAGGTGCTCTCGGGCCAGGATCGCCTCCTTGGTGGCGTACATGCAGCACACCGAGGAGCAGTAACGGTTTTGCTGGTCGCGCGATCCCACGCACTGCAGGAAGGCGATCCTGCGGGGTTCCGCGCCGTCAGAGGGTCGGGTGACGTGGCCCTGCGTCGGTCCCGACGCGGAGAGGAGCCGCTCGAACTGCGGCCCGGTCAGGACATTCGGGAAACGGCCCACGCCGTAGGCATCTGCGTGCGCTGCGTCGAACGGCTCGATACCAGGCGCCAGTACCACGGCACCGATGCGCAGCGTCTCCACGCGTTCGGTTTCGGCATGGTTGATCGCCTCGCGGCGGCACGCCTGCACGCACGCCAGGCACTCGGCGCACACGCCGCAGGCCAGGCAGCGCGCTGCTTCCTGGCGCGCCTCCTCCTCGGTCAACCCTTCGTCCACCTCGACGCATGAGGCGCGCCGCACCCCCGGAGGGAGCTCGTGGACGCCGGAGCGAGGCTGCAACCGTATCTGCCCACGCAGCAACCGATCCTCGACCTCGTCCAGGGTGAGCTTGGCCACCGTAGTCTGAGGGTCGGCTTCCAGGGCCGTCCCGCGCAGGTAGGCGTGGATACCGCGCGCCGCCCGCGCTCCGGCTGCGATCGCGTCCACCACGAACGCGGTGCCGGTGACCAGGTCCCCGCCCGCGAACAGACCGGGGTAGCCCGCGGACTGGGAGTCCGCTTCCACCTGCAACGATCCCCACGGCGTGATGGCGATGCCGGGCAGGCCGGAGGTGAGCTCGGTCTGTGGCGCCAGGCCGATCGCGAAGATGACCGTGTCCGCCTCCAGCACATGCTCGCTGCCCTCGGCGAGGTCGAGGTGCAGGCGCCGCGCCTCGTCAAAGCGCATGGAACGTACCTTGCGGCACTCCATGCCCGCCGCGCGGCCGTCCTGTTCCAGCACTCGGACGAAAGACGTGGACGGGTGGACGCGAATGCCTTCTTCCTCGGCCGCGGCGATCTCCCAAGCATGGGCCGGCATCGCCTCGCGCGCCTCGGGGCAGGCCACGTGCACCTCGGCGCCCAGCCGCACGCACGTCCTGGCAACGTCGAAGCCCACGTTGCCTCCTCCCAGAACAAGCACCCGCCGGCCCAGTGAAACGGGCTGGCCCAGGCGGGCGTTCTGCAGTACGTCGGTGCTGACCAGCACGCCCGGCAGGTCTGCCCCGGGGATGGGAAGCTTCCGGGCCCGGTGGGCGCCGGTGGCCAGGAAGATGGCGTTGAACCCTTCGGCAAACAGGTCGCGCACGTGCTCCAGGCGGCTGTTGCACCGGATATCAACGCCCAGCCCGGCTATGTCGGCGATCTCCCGCTCGATGATCGGCGTGGGCAGGCGGTGCTCCGGGATTCCAACCCGCATCATCCCGCCGGCTGCGGGCAGGGCCTCGAACACGGTCACCCGATATCCTTTTACGGCAAGATCGCGGGCAGCGGTGAGACCGGCAGGACCTGAGCCTACAACGGCCACGCGCTCGGGGTGCACCGGTTCGACCTGGGCCTCGGGCTCGCGCGGCCGGGCATACGCCCAATCGGCGACGAATCGCTTCAGCGCCGCGAGGTTCACGGCTCCGTCCACCTGGCTGCGGGAGCAGGCGTCCTCGCACCGGTGGTTGCAGACGCGGCCGCAGATCCCAGGGAAGGGGTTCTCCATCCGGATTACCCGGAATGCCTCTTCATAGCGCCCCTGAGCCACCAGCGCCACGTACCCCTGCGCCCGCTGATGAATGGGGCAGGCGTCGCGGCAGGGTGCGGAACCCCGCTTGTCAATCGCGTAGGCGCCCGGGACGGCTTGGGCGTAGGAGCGGTAGATCGCGGTACGCGGGGCCAGTCCGGCGTTGAACTCGCTGGGCACGCCTATCGGACACGCCGTGGCGCAGTCGCCGCACGCCGTGCAGCGAAGCGGGTCCACGAAGCGCGGGCGATGCCGGATGGTCGCGCGGAGATCGCCTGCGCTTCCCTCCAGACCCTCCATCTCTGAGAGGGTGTGGAGCTCGATGTTGGGATGAAGCCTGACGCCGGAAAGCTTGGGCGACAGGATGCACATCGCGCAGTCGTTCGTGGGGAAAGTCTTGTCGAGCGTGGCCATGCGGCCGCCGATGGCCGGACCGCGCTCCACCAGGTGCACCTTGATGCCGGCGTCGGCCAGATCCAGCGCGGCCTGGATCCCGGCGATCCCGCCGCCGACCACCATCGCCGCGCCCACAACGGCGTCGGGGCCCTCCGTGGCGACCTCGGCCTCGCCGCCGCGCTCCTCAGGCACGGGTGGGGAGATGCGCACCAGGCTGTCCAGCAACTCGATCTGGTCCGCCAGCCGCTGGCGGCACCGTTCAAGAATGTGCCGCTGATCCTCGGTCAGGTCGCCGGCCGTTCCTGCCAGCATGGCCTCCAGGTAGCTGGTCACCCTGGCAGCGGGAGAGCGCAGATCATGGGTGGCCACTGCCTGCATCTGTGTGAGGCGGGTGCGGATGTTCGCCATACGGTACTCTACGAGATCCACCAGCCCGGCCATGATGGGATAGCCGATCTCCCAGTCCAGAGACATCAACCTGCGCAGTACAGAACCGCTGAAGGCGACCAAGACGGTGGGCTCCACGCACACCGCGGACATCGTCAACACGAACGGCGGCACCAGAGCGGACCAGCCAAGGCTCTCGCCTGCTCCCAGCACGGACACGACCACCGACCTGGGCAGTTCCTCTCCCTGCTCAGGGGCCCGCATCTCCAGAGCCACCCTGCCCTGATGGATAACACAGAAGTCGCGCGCCTCCCCACCCTCGGAGAAGACGCGCTCACCGGCCTGAAAGGAGACAACGGTCCCCAGCGAGGCCACCAGGTCGCGGGCCGACGGCCCAAGCCCTCCGAACAGGGCGCACCGGTCCAGAGCATCGCGTTGGATCATCTCAGGCCGCATCCCCCTACCCCACCGGCGGCCTATCAGCAGTTGAAACCAGACCGGTCAAGGCCTTGGGCAGCGTAAAGGCAAACACCGTACCGCACGCCTCTCCCGGCGGGGGGCTCTCCACCCAGATCTGACCCTGGTGGGCCTCGACGATCTTCTTGACGAGGGACAGGCCCAGTCCCAGCCCCTTAGATTGGGCCTTCTGCCCCCGGTAGAACTCGTCGAAGATCCGGGGGAGTTCGGATGCAGGAATCCCGATCCCGGTGTCGCGCACCCGCACCTGAATGTGGCGCCCCTGATCGCAAACAAGCACGACGACCTCTCCGCCGGCGGGTGTGAACTTGACCGAGTTGTCCAGAAGGTTGGTGAAGACCTCCTGGATTCTAATCGGCGCCAGGTGGAGCAGAGACAGGTCTGAGGGCATCTCCACACGCACACGCACGCCCTTCTCCTGCGCAGCGCCACTCACGTTCTCCAAGGCCTTCTCGATCACGACCTGCACGGACGTCGGGGTGATCTCCGCGGAGAAGTCGCCAGTCTCGATCCGGGAGACCCTGAGCAGGCCGTTGATGAGTTCAATCAGCTCCTGCACACGGATGCTGCACCGGCCGAGCATCTCCCGCTGCTTGTCCGGGACATCACCCGCGTAGCCGCACAGAATCACTTGTAGATAGCTCTCCACGGCCGCCAGGGGTGCCTTCAGCTCGTGGGACACCAGCGCGATCACGAAGCTCAACTTGGACCTGGCCTCCATCAGGCGGTTCCCCACGAGCTGTGCCAGCCCGCGCAGCAGCAGGGTCCCGGCCCGAGGGTCATCCGCGATCAGGCGCTCCAGCGCCTCGCGCTCGAACGCCACGACCGTCGTGGCTTGAATCGCCACGGCCGACATGGTGCGGGTATGGGGAGGCACAATCGCGGACCAGCCAAAACAGTCAGGGGGACTCAGCACCGCGGCAAAGGTGCGCCGCTCGCCGGCTTCGGTCCTGCCGATCTGAAGGTCCATCTCAAGGGCTACGCGCCCCTCCTTGATGACGCACAGGTGCGTGGCACCCTCCCCTTCCTGGAAGATCCGCTGTCCAGGCGCGTAGGACCGCTCCTCGCCCAGCGCGGCCAGACGGCGCAGCAGCGCCGCGGGTAGATCCCTGAACAGGAACGCGCGTTCCAGTGCTTCCAGGTTGACCATGCTACACCACTCCCTGAGCTGCCAGGCCGCCGGCCTCCAACACCCGCGGAAGGAGGTGATCCCATCCCATGGCCATCAGGTGGATACCCTGGCACAGCGGCCGGAGCTGCCGGGTCAGCTCCGCGGCAACGCCCACGCTAGCTCCCTGGCGATCCTTGGCGGTTTCCATAACCTCGATCAGGCGGTCGGGAACGTGCACGCCCGGAACGTTCCGGTTCATAAACCGGGCCATGCCGGCGGACTTAAGCATGATGATCCCGGCAAAGACCGGCTTGCCCATGGGACCGGCCGCTTCCATGAAGCGGGCGAACGCGTCCGGGTCGAAGATGGCCTGAGTCTGGAAGAACTCGGCGCCGGCCTGCGCCTTCTTCTCCATCTTGAGCAGCTGGGGCTCCACCGGATCCGCGCCGGGGCTGACGACCGCGCCCAGGAAGAAGTTGGGCGCACCGTCCAGCTTCTTGCCCGCCATGTCCTGACCCGCCACCAGCCCGGCCGCAGCCCGCAGCAGGGAAACCGAGTCCAGGTCAAAAACAGGCTTGGCCTGCGGGTGATCACCCAGCTTAACGTGGTCACCGGTCAGGCAGAGAACGTTCTCAATACCCAGCGCCGCCGCGCTTAAAAGATCTGACTGCAGGGCGATCCGGTTCCGGTCGCGGCAGGTGACCTGGAAGATGGGCTCGAGGCCCCGCTCTTTGAGCAGGTAGCAGAGCGCCAGGGATCCCAGGCGCATCACCGAGCTCTGCTGGTCGGTAACGTTGAACGCCTGCACACGCCCCCGCAGGTGCTCGGCCTCTGCGATGGCTCCTGCCACATTTGTGCCCTTGGGCGGGGAGGCCTCGGCCGTCACCACGAACTGGCCTTGAGCCAGGGCCGCTCGCAGGGTCATGGTGTCCCCGTCCCTCCTTCCGCCCGGCCGTGACGCGAGAGCAGCCGTTCCACCCGGGCGAGAAGCACGCCTGGAGGAGCCGGCTTGTCAAGGTAATCCTCTGCCTCCAGGCCGAACCCGGCGCTGACCGGAAGGTCGGTGTCCCCACGCCGATCGGCGAACGACGTAAGCATCAGAACCGGAACCGCGGCCAGCGCCGGATCCCGCTTGATCTCCTCGCAGACCGTAAAACCGTCTTTGAACGGCATGATCACATCCAGGATGATCAGGTCGGGCGGATCCTGGCGTGCCAGGCGCAGCCCTTCCACACCGTCGAGGGCCGCGGTCACTTTGTAGGCACTGCTCTCCAGCACCGTACGGGTAGCCTCCACAAGATCGGCATCGTCGTCAATCAACAGGATGTGTTTGGGGTCTCCGGCCAAGGCCCTACACCTCTCCCGGGTTGCCGGCCCGCTTGCCGCGCCGCTCCAGCACCTTGCCGACGCGGTGCAGCAGTTCCACCGGCTTCACCGGCTTCTCGACATAGTCGTCCACGTCCATGGCCAGCCCGGTTTCCAGCTCGTACCTCCGCCGGCTGGCTTCTTCACCGACTGCCGTGAAGATAACTATCGGAATGGACGCCCAGCGGGGCTTCTCCTTCAGCGCCCGCACCACGCCGTATCCGTCCAGCCTGGGCATCAGCATGTCCAGGATTATCAGGTCGGGCACTTCCCGGCGGACCCTCTCGAGCCCCTCCTCGCCGTCGGGCGCTGTCTCCACTTGATAGCCCGCGGCCTCCAGTACCATCCGGACAACCACCGTGATGTCCGGGTCGTCATCCACCACCAAGATCCGATGTTGCATTCAGCCCAGCCCCCCTTCCCACGCCTCCGGGGATGTCGTCATATCAGCGGCCGCGGCAGGAGCCCGGCCCGCTCCGTCAGGATCGGGACGACGTCCTCCCACCCCACCGCCATAATGTGCACGCCCCGAACGCCCGGTATCTCGCGCGCGGCGTCGATTAGTTCCACGGCGATGGCCATCCCTTCGGCCTTGGGATCCGCGGCGTCCTCCATCCGAGCGATGATGGCATCGGGCACAGTTATACCCGATACGTAGTCCCGCATGTAGCGGGCCGTGCCGACCGACTTCAAGGGTACGATTCCGGCCATGATGGCGGTCTGCTCGTGGAGCCCCCGCGCCCTCACCTGGGCCATCCAGCGTCCGAAGATTTCGAGGTCGAAGACGGCCTGTGTCTGGATGAAATTGGCGCCTGCGCGCACCTTCTTCGCCAGGCGGACGACCCGATACGGCAGCGGGTCGGCGAATGGGTTGGCCGCGGCCCCGATGAACATCGGGATGTCTCCGGTGAACTCGTCGCCGCCCTGGAACCTGCGCGTGTCCCGCATGCCGGCCAGCACCTGGATGAGCTGGATGGAGTCGAGATCGAAAACGTTCTTGGCGCCTGGGTGGTTGCCGAACTGCTGGTGGTCTCCGCTCAAACACAGGAAGTTGCGCACGCCCGCACCCGCGGCGCCCAGGACGTCCGACTGCAGGGCCAGACGGTTCCGGTCGCGGCACGTCATCTGCATCACCGGGTCCAAACCCATCCGGCGCAGGTGGATCGCGCACGCCAGGCTGGACATGCGCACGATGGCGGTCTGATTGTCGGTCAGGTTCACGGCGTCGCAACAGTGCCTGAGGATCTCTGCCTTGCGCTCCACCACGCCCAGGTTGGTGCCTTTGGGCGGACCCAACTCGGCGGTCACGGCGAACCGCCCGGCAGACAGCACCGCTTCCAAATTGCTGCCGGCGGGCATGGTTCCTACACCTCCTCCTCGACCATCTCGCGCAGGTCGGGCCGCACGATCCGGCGCGGTCCGCCCGAGTGGCTCGCCTTCCAATCCCGGACCGGAATGATCTCCTCCAGTTGCTCCACGCGGCCCTGCTGCATCAGGCGATCGTAGATCAACACCCAGGCACAGGGGTTCTCCGGGGAAATCTCGCAGTGCCCGTCCTGGGGGCCCCCGCAGGGGCCGTTCAGGAGGCTCTTGGCGCACCGGGCCACCGGACAGATCCCGCCCGTCCGGTGCAATAGGCAGTCGCCGCAGGCCATGCAGCGCTCTTCCCAGATCCCCGGAGCCTCGGTGAGCCCCATAAAGGTGGTGTTGAGCCCTGGGAGCACCACCACTCCCGGGTAGCGTTCCCCGATTCCCTGCACGCCCACGCCGCACCCCAGCGACAGCACCGCCTCGGCCCGGCCTACAGCTTCGCCGACCTGGTCCAGGAACTCCCACTCGCACTGCCGTTGAACCACGGCTTCCTCGATTTCGATCTCCTGCCCCAGCGCCGACCGCAGCGAGGTGGCGAGGAGCCCTACTTCCTTCTCTCCGCCCGCAAAGCAGACGGTGGTGCACGTCCCGCAGCCGAGCACCAACAGGCGGCGGAACCCGCGCGCCATCTGGCGGATATCCTCCAAGGGTTTCTGCTGTGCAACGATCACGGCTGAACCACCATCCTCATCGGGCCAGCGCCTCCATCATCGGTCGGACTGCCACCAGGTGTTTCCCGAACCCCAGGCGGCGCGGGCTGGCTCCCAGCGCCAGCGCGGTCAGCTGAGTGAAGAACACCACGGGTAGCAGCCTATCGAATCCCGCCCGCTCGGCCGCGGCACCCTGGAGCAGGTCCAGGTTGAGCTGGCACAGCGGACACGCGGTGGCGATGCAGTCGGCGCCAGCGCGATGCGCCTGCACCAGGATCCGTTGAACGAGGTCCCCTGCCAGTTCGGGGGCGGTGGCGGCCAGGCTGGCACCGCAGCACCAGGTCTTTCCCTGCCAGTCGGCCACTTCGGCGCCGCAGGCCCTGAGCACGCGCTCCATGATACCCGGGTTCTCCGGGTCGTCTATGCCGCCGGACCTGGGTATCCGCACGAGCAGGCAGCCGTAGTAGCATGCCACCCTGAGCCCGGCCAGGGGACGGCGGATCCGCCCTGAGAGGTCGGTCTCATCCAGAACCGAGAGCAGGTGACGCACCCTGACCCCACCGTGGTAGACCACGCCCTGCTCCGCGGCGGCTCGCGTCATGGCTTCCGAGGTGCTCATCTCGTGCTCTGCCTGCACCAGCCGGTGGTGACAGGCGGCGCACGCGGTCAGCACGTCGGCCCCCAGGGCCTCGGCGATCGCGAGGTTGCGGGCAGGAAGCAGGACCGCCAACTCCGGGTCAACGAAGTGGGCCGAGCTGGCCCCGCAGCAGTTCCAGTCGGTCAGTTCCTTCACCTGGAGCCCCAGGGCGCGCAGCGTCTCGTGCACGGAAGCCAGGTAGGCGGCTCCGGTGCTGAGCAGCGAGCACCCCGGGTACAGCGCGAGCGGTCTCTCCCCTTCCACCTGCATCACCGTCCACCCCGTTGCCCAATGGCCCGGAACAGGCGGCGCACCTCACGGCGCCGCCGGATAAAGTGAGGCCACAGGGCCAGCCTGCCGTGCCGCATGAGGGCCAGACCGGTGGGCAGATCCTCTCGCAGCTTTCCCTGCTGCAGGCTGAAACCGGCCGAGAGCAGTCCCTCGTGGGCTCGGCCGAACAGCCTCACTGTGCGCAGGAACCACTGGTGAAACCGTTGGATGTCCACCCTGGGAACCGGCCCACCCCTGGCCAGGCCCGCCTGGCGCACCGCGTCCATCACCCGCGATACATCTATCCCGTTCGGGCACCGCACAGCACAAGTTACGCAGCCGACGCAGAGGTATGGCGCGGTGGCCCCAAGCACCCGCTCCTGGAGCCCGAGCTGAACCGCCTTAATCAGACGGCTCGGCAGCATGTCCATCGCCGGAGCCAGGGGGCAGCTACCGGTGCAGATGCCACAACCGAAGCAGAGCCCAACGCGCTCTCCGCTGGCTGCCTCAACTACCGACGCCCAGGCAGGGTCCATCCTGTAGGGTAGCGCCCGCGCCTCAGGCGGTTGCATGCGCCGTCACCTTCGATGCTTCCCCGCTCTCCTGGGCCACGTCATCGCAACTTGCGCGCAGGAGCCGACCGAGCTTGTGCCAATCAACCGGGGCCAGCGACGCCACATGGATGGCATTGGGATCCAAACCCAGCGTGCCCGCCAGTGCGCAGGCACGCTCTACCATCCTGCGGGCCGTGGCAGGCCCGACCAGGTGCTCGCAGCTACGGTCGTAGCAGCCGCAGAGGAGGACCTGCCGGGCCCCGGCCGCCAGCGGCCGTACGCAGTGAACCGCCTCCAGGCGGCCCAGACAGGGCACCGGCACCACCAGGACCTGAGCCGGGTATGACAGGCGCAGCCTGCCCATAGCCTGGAGTGCAGGGACGGCCGAGTTCGCGCAGGCGAAAACGACCACGGGGCGGCCGTCCAAGGGGGGTCCGTTCATCAGGGCGTCCAGCTCCGCCAGGAGCTTGCGGTTGGGGCTCTCCGTGATCTGGATCGCGCCCGAAGGACAGGCCGCCGCGCAGACACCGCACCCCTGGCAGGCAGCGGGCAGCACGCGCATGGTCTGGCCCAAGGCGGTGGTCACCGCCTGGTGGGGACAGACGCGCAGACAAGTAAGGCAAAAGGCGCACCGGTCCGTGTCCACTGATGCCCGAGCTGATAACGCTATCACACCCGGTGCGGCGACCGAGAGCGCGGCCATCGCCGCGGCCTCCCCCTGGCGAACTGCTTGATCGGTGGTGTACGGGCCGCGGGCCGGTCCGATAAGGAAGACACCGTTGCGTTCGGTCGCAACGGGCTCCAGAAGAACGCGCTCCCTAGGCGCCCAGCCACCCTTGCGGGGAGCCACGCCGAGTACCTCTGCCAAACCCCGCGCCCCCTGCAGCGCAGCGGTAGTACCACTGACGAGCACGTCAACGGTCTCGGTGACGGGTCCCAGGCCGGGCACCTCGAGCGTAACAACCCATTCACCGCCCACTTCAACTATCTGGGGAGGCCCTTCGTCCATCCGGATGAACGTGACTCCGGAACCGCGCGCCTCCCTGTAGAGTTCCTCCAGCCCGCGCCCGGCGACTCCGATGTCGCGAAAGAGCACCAGCACGCGGCACCCGCAGTCCCGTGCCAGGTGCAGGGCTGCCGAAAGCGTTGACTCGGCAACCGAAGGCCAGGGATCGCCCTCCAGCAGGAAGGCCACCCTCTGACCGGCCTGGGCCTCGGGCGGACCCGCGGAAGCATCGCCTGCCGCGATCACGGCGCCGACCGCTTGACACTCGACGCCCTGATCAGTTCGGATCCTGGCCCTGAACTCACCGGCCTGCCCCTCAAACCGCTCCAGAGTTCCACTGACTAGGATCGGCTCGCAGCCCAGTTCCCTGAGGCGGGCGGCCGCAGCCAGGGAACCCGGGCCGGTTCCCACGACGAGCACCCGCCCGGAGGGCCTCACCTCAACATCAGGTACCGGAGGCATGCTCTCTCTGATACCGGCCGCGGCCGCAGCCACCATCCTGAGGGCCTTGGCAGTGGCCTGATCAGGTCGGTTATGAACCCAGGCACATCCTTCCCGCAGATCCACCAGGCCCATCCGGTGCCCTGCGATTCCAGCGGCCTTGGACACCTCGGCGACCGCCTCCACCGCCGCAGGAATCCCGCACGCCGCCACTACCAAGCTGTCGGATGCGGTCTCGCGAAGCCAGGACGCGGCCTGCACGCGGCCCGCAGGCAGGCAGAGATCGTGGCTGACCAGCGCCGACGCAAAGTCCGGCGCCGCGGCGATGCGCGCCGTGTCGAGGCGGCCGCAAAGCGTGCCGCCGCAATCGCAGACCACCAGGGCCGTCCCAGAACCGTTCATGGCAGGCTCTCCAGGACCCGCAGGGCGGCACCCGCGGCCCTCAGACCCTCCCCCACTGCCTCTGGGATGCTGACCGGGCCTCCAGCGGCGCCCGCCGCCACAATCCCCGCCGGGAGGTCGCATAGGAAGCCTTCAGCGGCCGCCGGCATGCCGGCGGCTGCGCCGGGCGAATCCATGCCGACCGCCAGCACCACCAGGTCGAAGAGCTCCTGGCGTCTGGTGGCCGTGGCGACGTCCTCGAACGTCAGAAGCAGCCCCCCGGGCTCCGAAAGCACATCCGCAGGGATGCCGCGCACCAGACGGATCTCCGGCGGCAGGTCGTTGAAAAGGCGCGCGATCCCTGGAGCGCACCGCTGCAGGTCCATGAAGAAGAGGGTGGCCTCCAGACGCGGGAGTTCGCGTACCATGCGGCCGGCCAGGCGCAACGCGGTGGGGCAGCAGACCTGCGAGCACCAGCCCCTGCCGGCGGCCAGGTCCCGGGAGCCGACACAGTGCACGAACGCCACCCGCCGGCTGCCGGGCATCAGATGCGACAGGTATTCCGGTCCATGCTGCCACAGGCCCCTCTCGAGATCCATGGTGGTAATTACACCCGGAAGGCGACCGTAGCCGAACTGGCCCTTGCGCTCCGCCGGAAACGGCGCAAATCCGGTGGCTAGGACCACCACATCCGCCTGCACCGACTCCTCGAACGAGGCGTCATCCAAGAGGACTGCACCAAATGGGCACGCATCACGGCAGATCACGCAGTCCTCGCCCCGGGCGCGCAGGCACGCCTCCTGGTCCAGAACGTAGGCCAGGGGCAGCGCCTGGGGGTGGGGCTGGGCAATCGCGGCAACCGGACACACATCGGCACACCGGCCGCACCCGGTACAGTGCGATATGTCCACGCCCCGTGGCCGGTAGGCCAGGCGAACGGCGAAGCTGCCCGGCCCACCTTCGATCCTCAGAACCTGCGTGTCCACCCGCAGCGTTACGCCGGTGCCGGGTTGCATCGTCCGGCCGGACCGGGCTGCCAGGCAAACCCCGCACAGGTTACAGTCGGTTGCTGCCTTGCAGGCATAGCAGGCCGCCCATCCGCCGATCACCGGCCCTTGTTCGGCCAGCAGCACAGGAATCCCCCTGGCGGCCAGGGCCTGCGCCGCGGTCAGACCGGCGGGTCCGGCCCCCACCACCAACGCGGTGCGGGCATGGGTTAGAACAGCCCCACCACCTTCCCCGTCTTCGGGTCTATGTCCACCTTGGTGGCCGCCGGGGCCTTGGGCAGTCCGGGCATGGTGCGCATCTGTCCGCACAACGGATAGAGGAATCCGGCGCCTACCGAGGCACGGATGTCTCGCACCGTCACACGGAAGCCCCGGGGCCGGTTCTTGAGTGCCGGGTTGTCCGAGAGCGATAGGTGCGACTTGGCCATGCAGATGGGCAGCTTGTCGTAGCCAAACTTGGTGTAAAGCTTGATCTTGGCCTCCGCGGCCGGTTCGAAGTCCACCCCGTCGGCACCGTAGATCTTGGTGGCGATGGTCTCGATCTTCTCGCGGATCGGCATCTCCAGCGGGTAGAGGAACTGCATGTGGCTGGGCTGCCCGGTGGCCTTCACCACTGCCTTGGCCAGCTCCAGCGCGCCTTCGCCGCCCCGGGCGTGGTGATCGCTGGTAACGGCGTCCACAGCGCCGGCGGCCAGAGAGGCCTCGCGGACGGCGGCGATCTCGCGCTCGGTGTCGGTGGGGAACAGGTTGATGGCCACGACCACCGGCAGGCCGTGCAGCCGCATGTTCTCGATGTGCTTCTGGAGGTTCTCACACCCGCGTGTGACCGCCTCGACATTCTCGCTGACCAGCTCGGGCGGAAGCGGCCGGCCGGGGACAACGCGGCCCACGCCTCCGTGCATCTTCAGAGCCCGGATGGTCGCCACCACCACGGCCGCGTCCAACTTGAGACCCGAGTACCGGCACTTGACGTTGAGCATCTTCTCGGCGCCGATATCCGCCCCGAACCCGCTCTCCGTGACCACGTAGTCGGCCAGCTTGACGGCGATCTTGTCCGCCACGATTGAGTTATTGCCGTGGGCGATGTTGGCGAACGGCCCGGCGTGGACGATGACCGGCGTGTTCTCCAAGGTCTGGATCAACGTCGGCATCATGGCGTCCTTGAGCAGCACCGCCATGGCGCCGGCTGCCTTGAGGTCCTCGGCCGTCACCGGGTTGCCTTCTTCGTTGGTTCCAATGACGATCCGGCTCAGGCGGGCCCGCAGATCGCGCATGTCGCTGGCCAGCGCCAGGATCGCCATGACCTCGGAGGCCACGGTGATGTCGAACCCGGTCGCGCGGGGCCGGCCGTCGTCCTTGGTGCCCAGGCCGATGACGATGTGGCGCAGCGCCCGGTCGCTGATGTCCATCACCCGCGGCCAGGTGATCGAGTACGGGTCAATCTTGAGATCGTTGCCCTGCATGATGTGATTGTCAATCATCGCCGCCAGCAGGTTGTGGGCGACGCCGACCGCGTGGATGTCGCCGGTGAAGTGCAGGTTGAAGTCCTCCATAGGAATCGCCTGCGAGTGGCCGCCACCGGCGGCGCCGCCCTTGATGCCGAAGGTGGGCCCCATCGAGGGCTGTCGGAGGGCGTTGATGGTCTTGTGGCCCAGCTTGTTCAGGGCCATCCCCAGACCGACCGCGGTCGTCGTCTTCCCCTCGCCCAGCGGAGTCGGGGTGATGGCGGTAACCATGATGTACTTGCCGCTGGGCCGGTCGGCCAGGCGTTCCATCACGTCGAGGTGGATCTTGGCCTTGTACTTCCCGTACATGTCGAGGTCGTCCTCGGTCAGTCCAAGGCGCCCGGCGATCTCCAACACTGGCAGGAGCTTGGCCTCCTGGGCAATCTCGAGGTCGCTCTTGATCTTGCTGCTCATGCGGTTACCTCCTCGATGGGTGTTCTTACGTCCTCTCGCACGACCTGCCGCGGCCTGCCGACCGCGGCTTCCGACCAGTCCTTGGGTTCCATTATGGCGCGGAGGGTCTCCATCTCCCCCAATGCCTGAAGTCGGTTGAAGATGAGCAGCCACGCGCAGTCCACGGCGGCATCCACCTCGCACTTCCCGTCGCGGTATCCTCCGCAGGGCCCATTGAGCAACCCCTTCGAGCAGCGCGCGATCGGGCAGATGCCGCCGGTGCGGTCGAGGACGCAATCGCCGCACCCGCGGCACCGCTCGGCCCACACCCCGGGCTGGAGGGTGATCCCCATGAACTTGGTGTCCAGCAGCGGGAACACGCGGCGGTGGGGGAATGTCTCCGCCATCAACTGCACCCCACACCCGCACCCCAGCGAGAAGACCGCCTCGGCCGCTTCCACCTGGGAGGCCAGCGGCAGGAGGAACTCCTGGTCGCACTGACGGTGCACGGTGGCCTCGGCTATCTCGATGGACGCACCGTGCGTGCCGCGGGCCAGCCGTGCCAGCGAGCTGAGGACGGCCACCTCACGCTCTCCGCCGGCGAGGCATACCGACACACAGCTCGCGCAACCGACCACCAGCACCCGCTGGTACGGCGCCATCATCTTGAGAACGGCCTCCAGGGGCTTCTGCTCGGCTACGATCATGGCGCCCTCCTATCTCGCCTGGAGCGCAGGAGCGGCAGCCAGGTGGGCGAGCACCGGGCCGGCCACATGGAACGAGCCAGTCACGCAGACAACGTCCTCAGGGGAGGCGGCCTCGAGCGCAAACTCGAGAGCATCCACCGGGTCCTCGACGATGCGGATGTCGGTAACCCACGGACAGAACGCGATCGCCACCTCGGCCGGCGGCAGCGCACGGTCGTCGTCGGCCCTGGTCGCAACGACAACCGAGGCCCGGGGGGCGATGATGCGGGCGATGCCAGCCAGGTCCTTGTTGCCCAGCACCCCGATCACCAACGCGATGCGGCGCCCGGGGAAGACCTCGTCCAGCACGTTGCGCAGCGCCTGGAACGAGACGGCGTTGTGGGCCACGTCCACGATCAGGGTGGGGCAGCATTGACGAACCACCTCGATCCGGGCAGGCCAGCGCAGGCCGGCAAGGCCTGCGCGCACCGCCGCCTCAGGCACCGCAAACCCCGCGGCTTCCAGCGCCTCAACCGCGCCGATGGCGGTAGCGGCGTTGAGGGACTGATGCCGCCCCAGCAGGGGCACCGCCAGGTCCCTGTAAGAGCGCCGTTGCCCGCACACGGTGACGCGGATCCCTCCCAGGCCGGACCGCAGCGTCCGGTAGCGAATCTCACGGCCCACCCGGATCAGCGTGGCACCCTTGGATACCGCTGCCGCCTCGATCACCTCGGATGCCACTGCCGGCTGGGGCACGGTGACAACCCTACCGGCCGGCCGGATGATGCCGGTGTCTTCCTCCGCGATGCGCCGAAGGCTGTTGCCCAGCAGGTCGGTGTGGTCGTACCCCACGGTGGCGATGACCGAGACGACCGGATTCACCACGTTGGTGGCATCTAGGCGCCCCCCTATGCCGACCTCTACGACGGCGAGATCCACCGCCCCTCGGGCGAAGTACATGAACGCGACCGCGGCCGAAACCTCAAAGTAGGTCGGGGGCCAGCCCGGCCCGCCCTCTCCCCGGACGACCGCATCGCGCGCCTCGCCCACAAGTAGGGACAGTTCCTCCGGCGAGATCAGCTCCCAGTTGATTCGCATCCGCTCGCGAAAGTCCACAAGGTGCGGCTTGGTGTAGAGACCCACCCGGTAGCCGGCGGATTGCACCATCGAGGCGATCATCGCCGCGGTGGATCCCTTGCCCTTCGTCCCCGCGACAAGCACCGCCGGGAATCTCCCCTCGGGGTTGCCGAGCAGACCGCAGAGATGCCGCATGCGGTCCATCTTGATGGGCAAATACGGCGCCGGTTGAGAAGGCCGGCCGGCGATCAGCCCGTTGAGGTAGGCGAGCGACTCCTCGTTGTTCATCCCAACACCCTACAGCTAGGCCGTCCTCACTTGAAGGTAGTTGTCGCAGTAGATCTCTCTATTGAGGAGCACGCTGGCCGTCCGCAACGCGTCCATCAGCTCCTGGTCCAACGGATCCAGGATGGCTCCGTCCAGACCCATGGCCATGGCCATCGCCAGAAACGTGCGGTTGATCAGCCCGCGGTTGGGCGCACCCTGGGAGACGTTGCTCAACCCCACCATGATGTGCGGCCTGGGCTCGCATAGGGAAAGGAACGCCGGGATTGCCCCCAGAGCCTCGGGCCCCTGCGCCTGCGCGGCGCTTACCGGCAGCACGATGGGATCAAGGTACAGCCGGTCGGTAGGCAGGCCGGCCTCCATGGCGCGGGCTACGATCGTCAGTGCGATCTCGGCCCGCGCATCGGCGTTGCGCGGGATGCCGCGCTCGTCAATGGTCAGCCCAATCAACCCAGCGTTGAACTCCACCGCCAGCGGAAGCAGTGCGTCGAGCTTCTCCGCGGCGCCCGTCGTGGAGTTGATTACCGCGTAGCCCCGGCAGGCGCGCAGCCCCGCGGCGATCACCGCCGGCTTGGGGCTATCCAGGGACAGCGGCACGTCCACCGCGTCCTGGACGGTCTGCACCAACCAGGTCATCACCTCGGCCGGGTCGTCCCCGGTCGGACCGGTGTTGAGGTCCAGGGCGCTGGCCCCGGCGCTCACCTGCCTCCTGGCCAGATCGGCTATCGCGGCCGCATCACGCTCCCGTATCGCGCGGGCTACCGACCGGAACATTCCATTGATACGCTCGCCAATAATGAACATCTGCTTCCTCCTATGCGGTGGCCACGGCCGCGCTCAGGTCGGCGATCGCCCGCCTGGCGGCAGCCGCCGCCTCAGGATGCATCATAACCAGGATGTCGGCCCCGGCGTGCAGGAAGGAGGTTGCGGTGATCGCCTCCCAGGCCGGCCCGCGCCGCGACTCCGAACCCCACACCGGCTGCGCGGCCTCGGGCAGCTTCGCCTCCTTGGCCTTCCAGGATTCCTCGGCCGAGAGGGTAAGCATCGGCTGTGCCAGCATCTTGTCGCCCTGCAGGCCGGCTATGCGGATCCGCTCCATGATCGAGTACTCGTACTCCATGCCGTAGCCCAGCGATGCGTTCCCTGGATGAAGCACGATCCGACCGGGGGAGATTCCCATCTCCGTGATGAGGATGCTGAGCTGCTTCTGAATGTTGACGTCAATCGGCGATTCGGCCAAGACCGAGTGTCCGTCTGCCAGGCAGGAGACCACAAGCGTCTTGTAGTTCTCAGGGGTTGCCACGCCGATCAGGCAACGCTCTCCCTTGGTTGCCTCCGTGACGCGCGGCCAGACCTCGTTGTCCTTGTCGGCGTGACCGCAGCCCAGGATGATCAGCGGCACGGGCACGGCTTCCAGTACCGATCGCACGGTGGCGACCGCCGCGTCCGGCGAGGCGTCCATCCAGTCGGGATGAGGGCTGTTGAGGCGCAGGCAGATCAGTTCCGCCCCGTAGGCCTCGACGCACTTGCGCGCCCAATCCGCGGGCGAGCCCATTACGTCACCCAGTTGCTCCTTGAGTGCCTCGGGCCAGTCCTGGGGCACCGCGTCCATGACCTCCATCGCCACCACGGGGCGGTTGGGGCTGGGAGCATCCCCCGGAAGGAACGGCAGCGCGGCGTGCCCACCCACGGTCACGGTGCGGGCGCGCGTTCCACCCTCCGAGGCCGTGGCGCCGATTGTGACGGCGAAGATCTTGCCGGGCCAGGTTTCTCGCACCAACTCAACGGTCACTTGATCACCCCTCCTTGCGTATGCGATTGGCGGCGGCCACCAGCCGCCGGGTCGTAAGCTCTGCCAGCGCGGTGACCACCTCGGCATCCAGGTATCCCCGAACCGAGGCGTCGAACACCACCGAGACAGTAGGCGCGAACTCCTCATCGCCTTTCCACATCAGGTAGGCCACCGGAACCCGCGGGAGTGCCGGGATGCACACCGAGACGTCGCCCTGGTCTAGCGGCTCGCCATCCAGAGATCTACCTGCCTCTAGCAGAAGCGACGGCTCCTGACCGAAGACCTTCAGGATCGGTGCGGCGACCCGGCCGCGAAACGAGGCCAGGTATCCCGGACCGCCGGGAAGCTGCTCGAACGAGATCCAGAGGCCTTCGTGAGGACTTCCGGTGGACTCCAGCAGGTAGAGCAGCAGCAGGATGGCCACGCTCACCTCGGCGGGCTGGCCATCGGCGTCCAGTACCACCCCCTCCGGGTACGCAACCGTGTAGTCGCGCCCGACGCAGCGCAGCCCGATCCGGTTCTGACCGAGCACTGTCGCGCCGCTGCGGGCTGCGAGCAGATCTAGAGCGTGCGCGCCGATCTTCGTGCGCAGCCCGTCGTAGGTTCCCCGATAGACGCTCACGCCCGCACCGCCGCCAGCGGCCCCACCGACGTCAGGATCTCCGTCACCGCGCGCGCCGCCGGGGAGTCGTCGGGAAGGTCCAGCAGGGACCGTCCTTCCAGTTCGTAGGCGGCCACCAGCGGATCCTCGGGCACCACCCCGGCCACGCGTATCCCGTCCTCGCCGAAGACGCGATCCACGGCCGCGGGCACAGCGGACGCCCGGTTGACCACCAACGCGATCTCCCCGACTGAAACGCTAAGTCCCCGCACGAGGTCCTGAATCCGCCGCGCCGCCTTGATCCCTGCCATGCTGGGGTCGCTCACGATCAGCAGCAGCCCGACGTCGCGCGTGGTCCGCCGGCTGATATGCTCCATTCCTGCTTCGTTGTCCATCACAACGAATGGGTAGCTGCCCATCAGGCGGTCAAGGTGATCGCGCAGCAGGTGGTTGGCCGCGCAGTAGCAGCCTGCTCCTTCCGGCCTACCCATTACGATCAGGTCAACGCCCTGACCCTCGGCCAGGCAGTCCTCTAGGTGGTATTCCAGATACGTCGCCCGCGGGAGGTTGTCGGGCACGTCGCGCATTCCCCGCGTCTCCTGCAGGACGTCGGATATGGCCCGGTCCGGCCGCAGCCCCAACGCCGCGTCCAGGTTCGTGTTGGGATCCGCGTCCACGGCCAGGATAGGAGTCTTCCCCAGACGCCGCAGGGAACGAACGATGAGCCCGGCCATGGTGGTCTTACCCGTTCCACCCTTGCCGGCCACCGCCACCACAAACGGCATCTTCACGCCCCCCTCAGTCCTGCCTGCCCAGTTGCGCGCACGCGCGGGGGAACCGGGCGCAGTCGGTATGCGGGAGAAACGTGGCGGAGACGTACTCCTCCATGAAGCCCGTGTCGGTGCTGAGCTCCCGATAGGTCATCTTCTGCGCCACCTCAGCGGCCCTGCGCCATGCTTCATGGGAGAGCAGGGCCATCTTGGCACCCGAGGCGGATCCGTTGCCGATGAAGGTCACCCGCTCGACCGGCACATCGGGGAGGAGGCCGATCAGGATGGCCTTTTGGATGTCCAGGTAGGTACCGAAGCCGCCGGCGACGTAGATGCGCTGGACGTCGCGGATATCAATGCCCAGCCGCCGGGTAAGAATGGCACCGCCGGCGTACACCGCTGCCTTTGCCCTCAAGAGGTTCTCGATGTCCGCCGAGGTCAAGACGATGTCGCGGCCCGCGGCGCTGTCTCCGGAGGGCACGATCACCGCCTCGAGGCCGTCCGGACCCTGGCGGACCACAGGCGCGTCGGGCCGCAGCTGGCCCGCGCGATCCAAGTATCCGGCCAGCAGTAGTTCCGCCAGGATGTCAACCATGCCCGAACCGCAGATGCCTCGAGGCCTGCCGCCTCCAATGGTGGACCAGGAGAGCCCTCCGTCAGGGGTGATCTTGACACGCTGCACCGCCCCCAGGGCCGCGCGCATCCCCCAGGTGATGCCGCCTCCCTCGAACGCCGGGCCGGCCGAGCAGGCGCAGCACACCAGGAAGTCGCGGTTCCCGACCACCGTCTCGCCGTTGGTACCCACGTCTATGAGCATGGAAAGCTCGTCGGTCCTGTCCATGCCCGCGGCCAGCACGTCCGCGGTGATATCCCCTCCGACATAGCTACTGACCCCAGGCATCCAGGCCAGCGTTGCGTTGTGGTTCACGCGCAGCCCCACCTCTCCTGCGCGGTAGGCCGGAGGCATGGAGATCACCGGGATGTAGGGCTCCCGGCGTATCTCCGCCGGAGGAAGCCCAAAGAAGAGGTGCAGCATGGTGGTGTTGCCCGCCAGTACCGCGCCGACGATCTCGTCCCTGGCGACACCGTGCGCCTGCGCGAGTCCGCCGATCAAGACGTTGGTGACGCCCAGCGCCGCGTCCCGCATTCTTTCCAGTCCCCCGGGCTCGCCGGCGTGAATTATGCGCGAGATCACGTCGTCCCCGTAGGTCGCCTGCCGGTTGAGCGCGGCCGCCGCGCCCAGGGTGGCCCCGCCCGCCAGGTCCACCAGGTGCACCACGATCGTCGTGGTGCCCACGTCCACCGCCACCCCGTATAGCCCGGACCCGGCGGTACCGGGCCAGAGCGCGACGAGATCGTGCGCGCCGTTTGTGCGCGCGAGCACCGCGGTGACCTCCCAGTTGGCGTCGCGCAGTACCTGCGGCGCCGTGCGGAGAACGTCCAGAGGAACCACTAGGTCCTGGATGCCGCCCGCCCGGCGTAGCTCACGGGTCAGGCGGCTGAAGTCACTCAGGCAGTCGTGAATGGTCGGCTGCGGCAGCTGCAGGGGAAGGGCAAACACGAGAGGATCCAGAGGGGCCGGGACGGCAGCGCCGGGGCGCTCGTCTGCGGCCTCCTTGGGAATCGGCATGAACGGGCCGTTTCGCTCCGCTCCTATCAGGATCTGCTCGCCTTCGAGCCGGGAGAGCTCGGAGACGTCCACGGTGACATCGCCGGTCACGCGGCTCAGACAGGCCAGGATCTCCTGCCCTCCCGGGACCCTGCCACCCTCGTCCACCTCCGCCTCGCCGGCAACGATCCGAACCAGACACCTCCCACAGATGCCGCGGCCGCCGCAGACGCTGCTCAGCGGGATCCCAGCCGCGAAGGCCGCGTCCAGGAGGGTCTGCCCCGCCTCGGCCGCGACGGTCCGCGCATCCGGTTGGAACTTGACGGTTGGTCCGGCCACTACTCCACCATTTCCTCACAGGTCCTCAACTGCTGGCCGCGGCGCTCGCCTGCTTCCACTGCGTGCGCATGAAGGCCGGAATTCCCGCGGACTCGCGCGGCCCCACCATTACCTGCCAGCCGCAGAGCTCCTCCAGCTTCCCGCTGAGGGCGGCGATCCCGCCCGGAATCACCACGCGGCGGTGGCCGACGCGCTCGGCAATCTGCGACTCCCCGATCGCCTTGGTTATGGTCTCCGCGTTGAACTTGTCCGCGGCCCAGGCGGTCATCACGGACATGCCTTCGGTGTTCACCACGACCACCCAGGCCGGGGTCCGGCTGGTTTCAGTATCGGCCTCCACGGTGAAGTAGGTCAGCGAGAAGTTGGTGGTCACCAGCACCGGCGAGGCTTCGTCGGGCGCCCCGATGGTGTGGATCCCGGACTCCACCTGGATCGGCTTCTGAGGATCAGTGTAGATGTTCTGGCGGGCGGTAACCAGCGCCAGCGCCTGCCAGGGCTCCAGCTCGTCGGTCACCACCAGGGCCGCGTACTTGCAGATGTACGCGGCCGCCTGCACCGTTTGATCCAGCGGATCGTCGGATGTAGCGAACGCCATCGCCGGATAGCCAAACGGTCGGAAGGTCTTGCGCAGCGCCAAGCGCCGGATCTGCGTCAGGTCCTGCAGCGTTGCGGCGGGCGTCCTCGCACCGCTGTCAACGACCAGGTCTGTGACGCCTGAGGCGGCTATGCGCGCCGTCAGGTCGGCCAGTTCATCGAGATCCTTCCCCCGCACCGCGAGCGGGCAGCCGCAACTCTTGGCGAGCTGCGCCATCGCCTCCCAGTTCTCGGCGGTCGCGGCGTAGAGCAACGGACGGTGCTGCTTGACGGCGGAGGCCGCCGCGCTCAAGACGTCGGGCGAGGAGCTCATGAGGACCAGCGCGAGGCCCATCTCGGACGCCAACGCCGCAGCGGACGCGAACCGCGCGGGCTCTCCGGTGGCGTCCTCAAGCGCCACAAGCTCGACGCGCACGTCCTGACCGACACGGTCGAACCGGAGCGCCTTGACCCGCTCGAAGGCCGCACGCAGCTCCTCCGGAGAACGGTCGGTCTTGATCCGCACGGCAACGGCCGTCGGATGGTAGAACGTCTCCTCGTGCCGAAACAGCACCGTCTCCTTCCCCATGACGATGCACTGCTCCGTGGGCCCGACGCTGACCAGCCGGATGGGCGGCGCCGCCGCGCCTGCCAGCGTGGCCTTAGTATCGTCGCTGGCATAGGGGCAGGCGTCAATGGCCACCTTCTTGGTGGCAAGCTGCATGGCGAACGCCAGGCAGGTGGGAAATGCGCACTCCCCGCAGTTCGTCTTGGGCAAGAGCTTGTAGATGTCAAGCGCTGTGAGTGGCATGATCTCTCATCCCCCTAGAGCAACGCCGGCATCCGAAGTGCCGGGTGGCCCACTCGCTCCAGATAAGCCACGAGCTCCTCGGCCGTTGTGGCCACGGTTTCATCGGCAATCTTGTCCACGAAACCTTCTTCGCCGATCTCCTTAGCACGAACCGCGAGCTTCTCGCGAAGGGCGTCCTTCATCTCCTTGGGCATCCACACCAGGCGCTGCAGCCCGCCGTCGGCAGGGATGAACTTGCGGCTGGCCATGTACAGGCGCCCCACCCCCAGGAAGCCGGGGGTCTGAATGCCTCCGCCGACCATCCCTGCCAGCGTGCTGAAGGTCATGCCCAGCGGGGTCATCCCGCTGAACTCCCGGTTGACGACCATGACCCCGTTCGCCTCAGGCACCATGCCCATAATGCACTCAAAACACCCGCACGACGTCATCGGCGAGTGGATCATCGAATAGAGGCTAACCTGGTCAACGGTCTTGTTGGTCTTGTTGTAGACAAAAGCGTTGATGCCCTCGAATATCCCAAGGCCGGCATCCAGACAGGCACCCTTCTCGATCGGCTGGTTGGGACCCGCGGAGTTGATCTCGTAGCTGGCCTTCCCGTCGAGCCAGTTGTAGGCCCCGCACAGCCCCAGCCGCTCAGGCGAGATGACGCAGACGTGGTTGGGCGCGTAGGACTGGCACAGGGTACAGGAGTAGAAGACGTCCACCGTCTCGTCGGTCATGCCGGCAACGCGCGCATCGCGCTCGTCCCAGACCTTACGGGCCTCTTCGATGATCCGTGTGACCTGGTCGGCCTCCGAGTAGATCGTGACCGCGACCTTGTCCACCAGCGCCGGGAACTCCTCCAGGTACTTGGCGTGGAGGATCTCGCCGAAGTGCCGGAGCCGGAATCCGGCCGCCACCGCATCCTTGCTGACCCGGATCCAGGGCATGTCGCGCTGGCCGATGTGCATCACGCCCATCGCGCCGTTGATGAGCCGGTGAATCTGCCGCTCCAGAATCGGCTCGAAGTCCTTCTGGAGTTTGCGGCCGGCGACGTCAATCAGGATACCCAGAGGCATGGTCCCTCCGGGCTCGACCGTGTCCAGGTCGGGTCCGATCACATCGATCCGTCCGTCCTCGACCTCGTTCAGCTCCCGCCCGCGCAGGAATTCGAACGCAGGCGAGAGCTGGCGGCCAAACTCCACGTGGAGCTGCTCCTTGCGCACGCGTTCGCCCTCGAACGCCGCGCTGTAGGAGACCGGAATCGGAATCTTGGTGATCTTGAGCTTCAGCCCCCGCACCTCCACCGCCTTGGCCACCATTCTGTCGTGGGGGATGTTGCTCACCACGTGCTCGTATGTGCATATCCCGGTGGGAAGTATCTGGGGGATGTCGGTGTCCGCTATCACGGGAAAGCCGAAATTGATGGCACCCGCGGCGGTAGCGTACTTCTCATCGTTGACCTCGCCCAGGGCGAGCACAAAGGCAAACACCCGCTCCTTGTTGTAGAGCAGGATCTTGCGACCCCGGTTGAAGTCACCGGGAGCCAGGCCCCCGAACGTCATCGCTGCCCGGGCCGCGAAGTTCAGGGCGTAGATCGCGGTGCTGGTCTCCCTGCCGTAGGGAACCAGGTAGGTGTCCCACGACATCTCTACGCCTTCCTCGGCGAGCTGCTCTGCCATGCTACGCCCGCCGGTGGTGCCGAACAGGAACACCAGGATGTTGCGCTCCTGCAGCTCGCGCGCAAGCTTCACGGCGGCCTCGTTGGTGGGCAGTGCCCCGGCGCATGCGGCGAACCCGGGCATGCGGCCGTCCACGAGCTTGATGCCCTGGGTGCGCAGGATCGCGTCGTCGGTGAACCCCAGGAAGACCCCGTTGGGCTGCGTTCCGTTCGCATAGCGCAGGGCCTCTATGATCTCCTGAGACATCAGCGTCGCAATCCCAGCGTCAAGCGTGCCTCCCAGGTAGGGGAGCCACGTGTTGTCGGTGGGAACCGGAGGGAGCAGGTTTCGAGCGATGCGCAGCGGCTCCCATGCGTCCTCGAACGTCTTCACCTTGATCCCGGTCAGTGCCAGGATCAGCGGCAGGTTGAAAGCGGTGTTCGGAAACTCCAGGCGATGGCCGGCGCCCTTGGACTCGATGGCCTCCACGAGTTTGGCCTCGGCCTCGGCTACGTACCGGTGCGCCCCTTTGATCGCTGCGGTGGCAATGATGCGCGACATCGTCTATTCCCTCCTACCTATGTTTGGACCAGCGGCCCAGTCTCACCGGAACAGGGCTACGCCCCGACCGCAACGACCTCGTACATCATCGGACGCAGCTTCAGGGCCTCGCGCTTCTTGTTCAGGTGGGCAATGATGAGCTGCGCCCCCTTGACCGGATCGGACTCAAACGCGAACCGGCCGCCGGTTACTCCCTCGATCTCCTGTGTCACGAAGCGGGTTACCGCATCGCTTCCTAGGATGTTCAGCGACGAGCCGAGCACGGTGAGGATGCCGGAGGCAACGGCGTAGAACCCGATCGTTATCGCCTTCTCCGACCACCAGCCGGGCGCGGCGGCGGCCACGGGCAACTCGGAGAAATCGCGGCCGATGCCGCCCTCCTTGACCATTTCGATGCAGGCGGTGAGGATCCGGCTGTTGTCCACGCACGATCCCGCGTGCAGGACCGGAGGGATGCCCACGGTCTCGCAAATCTCCCGCAGTCCCTTTCCGGCGTACTCGAAGGCGGCCTCCGGCTGCATGAGCCCAAACTTGCCGCAGGCAATGGCAGAGCACCCGGTCTGCACCACCAGAACGTCGTGCCGCAGCAGCTCGGCGACCAGGTCAATATGGCACTGGTCCTGAATCTGCTTGGGGCTGTCGCAGCCGACTACGCCGACGACGCCCCGTATCCGGCCGGAGATGATCGCGTCGTTCAGCGGGCGCCAGCCCCCGCGGAAGGTGCCTCCCAGCATGTGGGTGATGGACTCCGTGGTGAATCCCGCGATCACTTCCATCTTGTGGTCGGGGATAACGACCCGGGACCGATCCCTGCGGGCGAAGTTCTCCACCGCGCGTCCGACTATCTCGCGCGCGGAGGCCGCGGCCCGATCCTCGTGGAACGGCATGTGCTTGGTGCCTGGGATGCGGGCCTTTTCCGAGGTCGCGATGATCTCTGTGTGGAAGCAGGAGGCCGCATCGGTCAGCCCGGGCATGATGCACTGGACGTCCACCAGGAAAACGTCCGCCGCGCCTGTGATCAACGCCAACTCCTGCTGCAGGAAGCTGCCGGCTATCGGGACGCCACGGCGCATCAGCACCTCGTTGGCCGTGCAGCAAATACCGGCCACGTTGATCCCTGAGGCGCCCAACTCCTTGGCCCGGGCGAGCAGCGCCGGGTCGGCGGCGGCATCCACGATGGCCTCTGCCAGCATCGGCTCGTGGCCGTGCACCAGAACATTCACCTGGTCGGCCCGCAGCACGCCCAGGTTCACCTGGGCCCGCACCGGCTTGGGGGTCCCGAAGAGGACGTCTTGGAGGTCGGTGGCAACCATCGAGCCTCCCCAGCCGTCTGCCAGCGAGCTGCGTATCCCGCCGAAGATGAGACTCTGGTAGTCGGTGTCCACTCCCATGTTGGTGCGGTGCATGACGTCCACGATCTCACGATCCACACCCCGCGGTGCCACCCCGAGCTTGCGCCAGGTTTCCTGCTGCTTCGCCGGCGCCCGCTGGAGGAAGGCCAGCTCACCGTCCTGCTGACCGAACTGCGAGAGGCAGACCTGGGCCACGCCCTCGGCGATCTCGGCCACGCTGCGGCCATCCAGCGCGACCCCGAGTTCGACGGCCAGCGCGCGCAGCTTGCCCTCATCTTTGATGCTGTACCCCGGCGCCTGCCCGCGGGCCGTCATCAGTAACAACTGGGCCACCGACCGTCCGTGGTCGGAGTGGGCGGCCGATCCCGCGGCCATGTCGCGGGCCAGCCGCCGCGCCGCCACGGTATCAATGTTGGCTCCACAAACCCCTATCTGGGGCCGCTTGCTGCCGGGCAGTCCCAGGTTGCACGGGCCGAGATGGCAAATGGTGCAGCAGATACCCAACTCGCCCACGCGACATTGGGAGCCCAGAGCCGCGTAGCGATCCCAGATCGTGGCGATGTTCTCGGTCTTGGCGCGCGCCCGCATCTCCACGCTGGCAGGATCCGTCCGGTCCCGCTGCTGGACAGTATCACTCATTCCCTGACCCTCCCCTTGAATCTGGTTTCCAGTGCGTCTACGAGCCGGGCCACCGCTCCGGACGCGGCGGCATCGACTTCAGCCGCCTGCCCACCTGCGCGTTCGGCTTCAGCAAGAGCTTCGCTGTAGGGAATCGCCCCGATCAGTTCGAGGCCGTCCAGGTGGGCGGCCAGGTAGGCCTCGTCGGCAGAGCCCCGGACCCGGTTGGCCACGCCCAGCACTTGTCCTATCCCGATCTCCGCTGCCAAGCGCTTGATGCGGACCGCGGTCTCCAGGCTGGCCCGGCTGGGGTCCACGACCACCAGCAGGGCGTCGGCCGCGTGCGCGCTGCGCCGGCCCAGGTGCTCCAGGCCGGCTTCCATATCAACGAGGAGCGCCTGGTCGCGCTCCAAAGCCAGAAACTCTATGACCCTGCGCAGCAGCACGCTCTGGGGGCAGGCGCACCCGGCGCCGCCGCGGGTGATGGCCCCTGCCACCACAAGCCGAATGCCACGGTGAACCACGGCGACCCGATCCACGAGATCGTCCACCTGCGGGTTCAACCGCACGAGGCCACCTGTGCCGCCGATCCGCTGCTCGATCTCCTCCCTCAACTCCAGCAGGGGAGTGATGGGTTGGGAGGGAAGCCCCAGGGCTGCCGCCAGGGTAGGGTTCGGGTCGGCGTCAATGGCGGTCACGCGGTAGCCCCGGTCCACCATGGAAACGGCCAACAGGGCAGTCAGGGTCGTCTTACCGACCCCGCCCTTCCCTGAGACAGCAAGCTTCATGGGTGCAGTAGGCGCCATCTTCTCCTGCATTATCCCCCTACCCCCCACCGGCGAGGCATCGGGTGTGGAGTGGATTCTTGACCCCGGCGGGCTTGAAGCGGCACGCCTCCCGGTCTCGCATATCAGGGGAACACCGTATTGCACCCAGGTTTCCCGTCGTATATCCTCGGGAGCAAGTCCGTATGTCACATCGGGTACCCGATGGAGGGGTTCTAGTGCGAGCGCGCAGAGGAGCGATATGGATCGGCGTGGCGGCAATGCTGGTCGTGGGTGTCTCCGTCTGGGCGAGTGCCAAGGCCCCTGACACGGTTCTGTTCAAACAGACCTACGCCCCCAAGGAGGGCACCGACCTGGCCAAGGCCCTGCCTTGCCTGGTCTGCCACTCCAAGATGCCGGCGACCAAGACCGATCTCAATCCCTACGGGGCGGACCTGGCCAAGGCCTCGGCCGGCAAAGCCGTGGACGCCAAGATCCTGCTCGCCATCGAGAAGCTCGACTCGGACAAGGACGGCGCCAGCAACATAGTCGAGATCAAGGCAGGCACGCATCCGGGCGACCCGAAGTCCAAGCCCAAGTAACGGCAGGCGTCGCAAGGGGCGGCCACCGCCTGGCAAGAAGCCACGCGCAGGAGAATGCTTAAGCGGATTCGTCTGCCGGCACTGTTCGCACTGGCCTTTGCCTTCGCGGCAGTTCCCCAGCCAGGCGACATTGCGCCCCAAGACACCGGATAGGTACCTCTGCCTGCAATAGGCAGCCGCGCGGTGCCCTATCGCCCACACAGGACGACGAAGGCCGCGTATGCGCCGGCGCCGACAATGGCTATACCGAGCAGCACGGCCACCCCGCTGACCATGGCCTGGAACCCACCGCGGCCAGCGACCATAACAACAGGAACGCCAGCACAAGCCCGACCGGATGCATCGCACTCCCCCTAATCCCAGGCTTCCTAGGTCATCGGCACCCGCAGAATCAGCCGCCCTTCGATGCGGCCGAGGATGTCGGCCAGACTCGGGCCCGTGATGGTCAGGCCGTGATTGCGCAGGCCGATCACCGCGCGGTGGGGATCCGGACTGTCCCGTACGAGCTCGGCCACGGCCTGGGCGAGCTGCAGGGTGCCGCACGGGTACTGTACCTGCGTCGATGTGACCCCCTCCATCCACGAGTGGACATGGATGATGGCGCCCACCCCGGGGTGGGCTGTGTAGATCATCCAGTGCTCGATGGCATCCACCGAAACGCGGCGGGGCTCGATCCCAAGCGGCACGCTGAGCAGGATAAGGTTGCGCTCCGGGTCGTACCCCTTGACCATGAGCATGTCGCGGCCCACGACGCGCATCGCACCCTTGTTGACGCCGCTGGCGCTCATCCAGTAGCGGCGTGCATCCTTGCGCACGCTGAGGTTCCCGTAGGACAGCCCACCTATGCCGAACAGCCGCCGGACGTGCTCAAGATCGCGCGGAGACAGCAGCTCCTCGAGGGGAAAGGCCGCCGGAAGCAGGTTGAGCGCGTCCAGGCGCTGCCCGGCCTCCGCCAGCGCAGCCGTGAGTTCGTCCCCCTCCCAGAGCGCTTCCTCCAGGTCGGCGTGGAACTCGTTGCTGATCACGAGCTGGGCCGATGCCAGAGGGTACATCCGGTCGAAGATGCGGCCGAAGAACGCCTGGTCGTCGGTCCCGTCCACGGCGAAGTAACCCTGCTCCAGCGTTACCACGTAGGCGCGCACCTCGCTCCCCTCCGGCAGCAGGTACAGCACCATGTTGCTGAGGGTGCGGACCAGCAGCGGGTACAGCGCCGGCAGGACCTCCCCGGTGGGAAGCGGGCCCTCAATAACCGAGACGACGAACGTCGCCTGCGCCCTGCGGCGGAAGGGACGGAGGGCGTCGGGGTCCACGAAGTGGAGCACGACCCTGGGTGCCTGGTCTGGGGAGGTCTCTTCAAATCCGTGCGCCAGGAGCACTCGCCGCAGGCCGTCGGCGAACCAGATCTGCCTGGGGGACCGAGGGTGACCGGCGGTGGCGAAGTTCATGGGCTCCTCCCCCTTGGAGGTCCTGTTCTACGGCTCGATGAGTCCTTTCCGGATAGCGTAGCGTACCAGCTCGGTCCGGTCGTGCAGGCCGAGCTTCTCGAAGATGTGGGCGCGGTGCGTCTGCACGGTCTTGATGCTGATGTAGAGGCGGCTCGCAATTCCCTGGTTCGTGAGCCCCTCTGCGATAAGAGCAAGCACCTCGCGTTCCCGCGCGGTCAGCCCGTCGAACCGCCGGCGCTCGGCCTCCCCGCTGTCCAGACGCCTGAGGTAATCCTGGACCACGGTACGGGCGACCGAAGGGTAGAGAAACGCCTCGCCACGGCTTGCGGCGCGGACCGCGTCCACCAGGTCGGTGGCCGCGCCGCGCTTCAACACGTACCCGGACGCCCCGGCGCGCAGCAGCTGAAACACATAGTGCTCGTCCTCGTGCATCGTGAGCGCCAGAACCCGGACGTCGGGCATCCGCTCGCGGATCTGGCGGGTGGCCTCGATGCCGTTCATGCCGGGCATGCTGAGGTCCATCACGACCACGTCGGGGTGTACCGACTCGACCATCGCGACGGCCTGCACGCCGGTGTCTGCTTCTGCGACGACCTGGATGTCGGGGTGCGCCGCCAGGATCATGCGCACCCCTTCGCGGACGATGGCGTGATCGTCCACGACGACCACGCGGATTCTCTTCACTGTTCCGCCCCGGTGTCGCGCAGCGGCAGCATCGCCGTGATGATCGTGCCTGCCCCAGGCTTTGAGTGAGCCTCCCATCGGCCTCCTACCAGCTCGACGCGTTCGCGCATCCCCATGAGGCCGAAACCGCCATCGCGGCCGGCCGTACGGATCCTCTGGGCGTCAAACCCCTGGCCGTTGTCTTCAATGCGTACGCGCAACTCCCTCCCGACCAGAGCCAGGTCAACGTTCACGGCGGTGGCCCGGGAGTGGCGCTGCACGTTCGCCAGCGCCTCCTGCACCAGCCGGAACGCCACGGTCTCCATAGCCGGCGGAAGGCGGCCGGCGATTCCGCTCACGGAAAGCGACCAGGTGATGCCGCGGGGATCGAGAAGGGACTTGGCATACCAGCGCAGCGCTGCGACAAGCCCCAGGTCGTCTAGGATGGACGGCCGCAGGTCGTAGATCAGCCGGCGGATCTCTGCCAGCGTTCTCTCCGCCAGGTCCCGCAACTGAATCAGGTGGGCCCGAACCCGATCCGGTGATTCCTCCTGGGCGGCGAGCTCGAGGTTCACGATCAGCGCCGTCAGGGCCTGTCCGGCTTCATCGTGGAGCTCGCGGGCAATGCGCCTCCGCTCGTCCTCGTGGGCGGTGATCAGTTTCTCGAGCAGTTCCCCGCGGGTGCGCTCCTTCGCGGCCACCTCGTCAAACAGCATCCCGCGCTCCACGGCAAGGCCGATCTGATGACCCACCGTTGAGAGCATCTGCAGCTCGCGCTCGCTGAAGGTGCGCCCGCCAGGCAGCACCAGGTTCATCAACCCCAGGGTACGCGTGCTCGCGCGCAGCGGAACGCTGGCGTGCTGGGTGTGGGCGATACCCACCTGTGCCAGCCGCTGGCAGTCCACGGCGTTCACGGCAAGGGGTAGCCGGTCCTCGGCCAGCAGGCGCAGGCAGTGGCAGTCCCCACCCATCCTCAAATTCGCTTCAGCGGCAAGCGGCGCCGGCAGTCCGAATGAGGCGGCAAGGCTCAGATGGTCGCCCTCCCGCAGGAAGACCCACCCGGCCTCCACACCCAGCAGCCGCGCCACCAACCGCAACGCCTCCTGGGCCGACTCCCCGACGTTGGTCAGCCGGTTCAAGGCGCCGGCGATCGCGTTCAGCAGTTCCAGCTCGCGGGTGTCGCGCCAGGACCGCACGATCCACCCCACGCCGAGCATCAGGGTAAACAGCCCTGAGAGCAGCGCGCCGGCGATGCCGCCCCACTCCTGTGTCCTCACGAAGGGATATCCTACCGCCAGCAACCCTGTCAGAGCGAGCCCCCAGGTGACCAGGTAGGTCGCGGGATCATGGCGGGGTTCCTCCACGCGATGGTATCGCCGCGCGACCACGATGAACAGCACGCCCGCAACGAGGGACGGCGGAAGCGCGCCCCACGGCCACGGATGCCCTGCCAGGGCCAGCACCCAGGCCGCGAGGACGGCGAGGACGGCCACCGCCGAGGCCCATCGCAGGAGACGTCGCTGGACCGGGAACGATCCCAACAGCAGCAGGGCGGCGGTCAGCCTCAGCAGGTGGCGCCCGATCATCCAAGCCGGGGAGGTGGCCGTGTCAAGTACTACCTCCGCCACCTGGTGCGCCGTCAGGAACCCATACGCCGCCGCCCACCACAGGACCGGCCGGCCGCGCGTGTCGAGGTAGCGCAACAGGAGAAGAAGGGTAACGGCCAGGTGCGTGCCCACGCCGAAGGCGACGGCGGCAGGCACCCAATACGGCGAGGTCAGACTAGGCACGGCGAACGTTTTCCCCTGCCCTCAGCGGGTCCTAACCACGACGAAATCCGCCAGACGCAGAAGGCCTGCCTTCGCCGGGCCATCAGGCAGCACATCGAGGGCGGCGGCGGCGACTCCCGCCGACCTCCGCGCGGCGTCCATCGCGTATCGGAGGCCACCCTGCCGATCGAGGATCTCACGCATCTCATCGCGCGACCCGGCACCCCACGGCCGTTGCAGCAAGCTGAGCAGGCGATCACGGTCGGGCCCTGGCGCGTTGCGCAGCGCGGCGATCACGGGCAGCGTGATCTTGCCCGCGTCTATGTCGCTCCCGGTGGGCTTCCCGAGCGACCCCGGATCGCCGATCAGGTCCAGGGCGTCGTCGGTTATCTGAAACGCCACCCCCCACCGCAGGCCGAACTCCGCCATCGCACCGACTGTGTCAGACGGCGCACCGGCCAGCAGAGCGCCGCACCGGCACGCGGCAGAGAACAGAGCCGCGGTCTTGCCCCCGATGATGGCGTAGTAGCGGGCCTCGTCCTCGTGCGGGCGATCGCCGGGGGAGGCCGCCATGATCTCAGAACGGCTCATCAACACCGAAGCCTCCGCGATCGCCGGCGCGACCTGCGCATGCCGGATGCGGCTTGCCAGGCCAAAAGCGGTGGCAAACAGGTAGTCGCCGGCCAGGACGGCAACCTGGTTGCCCCAGCGCGCGTTCACGGTCGGAACCCCCCGGCGGAGATCGGCCGCGTCAATGATGTCGTCGTGAATCAGCGAGGCGACGTGAACGAGTTCCACGGTCCCTGCCAGATGGAGCCGCTGCTCGTCGGCCCCGCCGCAGGCGCTCGCACTGAGCAGCGCCAGCGCCGGGCGGATCAGCTTCCCCTGAGCCGACAACACGTGATCCACAAGGCCGGAGATGAACGGGTCGCTGGATGCAAGCTCTCGCCGCAGAAGCTGGGCAAGGGATCCAAGGTCCTCGGCTACAGGCGCGTAGATCTGATCGAGATCGCTTCCCATGGGCGACGGGCCAGGCATCAGCGACTCCCCTCGCGCAGCGCGGCCCACGCCAGCCCCAGGGCCAGCAGTCCGGCAAGCAACGCAGCAGCAGCCGGGGCCGGCCACAGCCTAACCGCGGGCACGCCGATCACCGCCAGGGCCAGATCCCCCACGGGCACGGCGCGCGCGGTGGCGCGCGTGTAGGTCTGGCCCTCGGAGACGACCGGCGCGGCCTGCTGCAGCCGCGGGGAACGCGCCTCCGCGGGATCGGTCGTGAACAGCTCCAGGCGCTCGACCGGCAGCAACAGCTTGCGGCCGAGGTCAACCTCGCCGGAGGCGGCCACGCTGTAACCGTACGCAACCTGGTGCGTGCCAGGCCGGACGATCAACCGGTCCACGATCGCGCCGGCCTCCACCCGGGGCTGATGCAGTCCTTGATTGAAAGCCACGTACCGGGCTCCCGGGGGCAGGGGAAAGACCACGCTGCCCAGGAAGGTCTGAGAGCCGGCGTTCTGAAGATGAACGGCTTCCGAGACGCGCACGTACCCCTTCCGGGCCTCGACCGCGATGCCTAGCAGGGAGATCCGCAGCGGCACGCGGTCCGAGGCATCGAGCACTTGAAGAACGACCTCGGCCGGCATCCCGCCGCCGAGGACCGCGTGGGCGGCATAGGTCACCCCGTCGCGGACGGACTGCACCAGGTAGCGGCCGTCGGGGAGGCCGCTGAACGCGAACCGGCCGCGCGCGTCGCTGCGCGCCCGGTCGACCTGCACCGCGCCCTCGGGGCCGATGAAGACGAGCGCCACCTCGGCATCGGGCACCGGCTGCCCGGTGGTGCCGTTGCGCACCACTCCGGCGGCGGTCCCGCCTGCGGGGGCGCCGGATGAGGAACCGACGGCGAGGCCGGCTGCCAGCAGCGCTGCCGCGATCAGCAGGGATCGCCTCACTGCCCGGCTCCCGGCCCGGCCAGTTGCCGGAAGACCTCTGAGGCCTCGGCTTCTAGGGTGGCCCGCGCTGCCCGGTAGTCACACTCTGACAGCTTGCCGGTATGCCAGTCCAGGTCCAGATCGTGCAGGGCGCGCAGCGCTGCGTCACTGGCGGCCTCCAGCGCGTCGCGCGGATCCGCCTCCGGAAGTTCCAGGGACTGAAACGCCGGCGCAAGCAGGTACGCGGCGATCAGTACCGCCACGGTGAAGAAGAGCACCTCGGTCACGGCGCCCTCCGCCTCCGCTCGGGCAGGACGGCAAAGGCCGCCCCCAGGACGGCCACGACGCCGCCGGCCCAGAGCCAGGACACCAGCGGATGCACGAGCACGCGGATCGTTCCCCCCCCGTCCGGCGTCCATTCGGAGAGGATGAGATAAAGGTCCTCGCGCAACGAGGAGCGGATGGCGACGTGGTGCATCGGCTGCTCCTGCGCGCGGTAGAAGTACCGCTGCGGGGAGTATGAACCCAAGAACCTCGCGCCGGCCCAGACCCGCACCGATGCCTCGGTCACGTCTATGCCGGGAAGCTCGCTGTGGCGAAGGCCGCCGTACTCGAGGGTGTACCGCCCAACTCTAAAACGCTCCCCGGGACGCAGCGTGGCCCCGGCCTGGGTGTCGAACGCGCTGCTTGCCGCGATCCCAACTAGCATAAGTAGGACACCGAAGTGCACCGCGTAGCCCCCGTAGCGGCGGCGGTTGCGCGCGAAGAGCCGAACCAGCGCCAGGGGCGCGATCTCCCCACGCCGGATGCGCACGCGCGTGCCCCGGACCGTTTCCAACACGATGGTGCCCAAAACGAACAGCGCGGCGGCAAACACCAGGAGGGCGCCGGCGTGGCGCACGCCGAGCAGACCCAGCACCAGCGCGCCGAGCACCGCCGCCGCCGAAGGGAGCGTGAAGTTCCCGGCGAGCTGTTCCCGCGTGGCCTGCCGCCACGGCAGCAGCGGTCCGATTCCCATCAGCAGGAGTATGCCGATGGAGATGGGCACCATCACCGTGTTGAAGTAGGGCGGCCCCACGTTAATCCTGACGCCGCGGAAGGCCTCGGTCAGGACCGGAAACATCGTGCCCAGCAAGACAACGACGGCCGCGGCCACGAAGAGCAGGTTGTTGGCAAGGAAGGCCGTCTCTCGGCTTATGACCGACTCAACGGTGCCGCGGCTCTTCAGCGCCTCCCATCGCCAGGCGAGCAGGCCGAAGGAGACCAGCAGCAGAACCGACAGAAAACCCAGGAAGAGATATCCTATCAGGGGGGCCTCGGCGAAGGCGTGGACCGAAGACAGCACCCCGCTGCGCACCAGGAACGTTCCGAAAACCGTCAGCCCGAAGGTGAGCAGGATCAGCGCGACGTTCCACGCTGCCAGCATTCCGCGCCTTTCCTGGATCTGGATCGAGTGGAGGAACGCCGTGGCGGTCAGCCAGGGCATGAACGCCGCGTTCTCCACAGGGTCCCACGCCCAGTACCCTCCCCACCCTAGCACCTCGTACGACCACTTCGCCCCGAGCAGCAGGCCCAGCGTGAGGAAGATCCACGGCACAATGATCCATCGTCGGGAAAGCGCCACCCAGGTCTCGTCCAGGCGGCCGGTGATCAGCGCCGCGACCGCCAGCGCGAACGGCACGCTCATTCCAACGAACCCCAGGTAGAGCATCGGCGGATGAACCGACATCCACGTGTTGCGCAGCAACGGGTTCAACCCCTGCCCGTCTGGCGGAGGCGGAACCAGCGGGACGAACGGGTTGCTGGCCCCTGCCAGCAGGACGGAGAAGAAGGCCGCGACCACCAGCAGCGTCGCGGCCGCAGGGCCCTGGAGGTCCGGATGGGACCGGAGGCTCCATACCGCCGTAACCATGTAGCCCGCCAGGATAAGGGCCCACAGCAGCAGCGCGCCGTCGTGCCCCCCCCAGAACGCCATGATCGTTTGTAGCAGAGGCTGGGTTGACTCGCTGGCCATGGCGACAAAGCGCACCGAGAAGTCCCTAGCGAGGAACGCCGTCCAGAGCGCCGCCGATGCCAGCGCCATCAGGAGTGCCCAGACCGTAACGGCCCGGCGCCCGCTGGCGAGATACCCGCCGTGCCGTCGGGTTAGACCTAGCGTCGTTGCCGCGATCCCGTAGAGCGCGACGACCAAGCCGGCCAGCAGGGCGAACCGGCCGACCTCACCCACGAGGTTCACCATTCACGCTCTCACCGCTCCGGGTGCTTCTCCTTGTACTCAACCGGGTGGGTGGAGATGACCTGCGAAGCCAGCAGGATCCCATCGCCGTCCAGCCGCCCCTCCACGAGCACGTTCTTGCCCTCAGCGAACAGGTCGGGCAGCGGTCCGCGGAAGCGCACGTTGTAGCGCGTGGTCCCGTCGGTGATCGCAAACCGGGATTCGCCATCGGCCTTGACCACCGATCCCTCTACAACCCGACCGGCAATCCTGACCCTGGCCGCGCGCAGCTCCGGCCGGCCGGCGAACTCGGTAGTGGTCAGGTAATACACCATGGAGGATCGGGCGCCGTGGTAGGCCGCGAACGCCAGCCCCAGCACGATGATCACCGCCCCCACAAACAGCTTACGCCGAGCCGGAATCATTAGCGTCCCTGGCGCGTGCCGGCCGCGTCGGAGAGGTCGGCGATCAGGCGCTGCCGCGCCACCAGGGTCCAGGCGTACCCCGCGAAGAGCGCGGCGGCCACGATGTAGGCCGCGGCCACGTATCCCACTGCTACGCGCTCCCCTCGAGGGCCTCTGCCAGCGCGTCCAGGGTCCGTTCCTGGCGCACGCGCAGGACAAGAAGCGCCGCAAACACCACCAGGAACGCCACCATGTTGATCACAAGGGGGACCAGCATGCTGGGAGGCAGCGCCGGCCCCTCCGGACGGAAGACCGTCGGCTGTGGGTGAAGCGTGCGCAGGAGGACGGCCGACCAATGGATGATGGGGATGTCCAGCACCCCCACGATCCCGATGATGGCGGCGGCCCGCGCTCCCCGGGAGCCGGGCGCCCACGCGCGCACCATTAGATAGCCGATGTAGATGAACCAGAGAATCAGCGTGGTGGTCAGGCGCGCGTCCCAGGTCCACCAGGCGCCCCAGACCGCCTTGCCCCAGATGGCGCCCGAGAGCAGGGTCATGGAGATGAACAGCACTCCCAGCTCGGCCGCCGAGTGCGCCAGGCGGTCCCACCGAGGGTCGCGCCGCCACAGGAACAGCACGCTGCCGGCGAACACCACCAGCAGCGCGACATAGGCGGTCACCACGCCGGGCACGTGCAGGTACATAATGCGCTGCGGCGCGCCTTGAAACAGCTCGGTGGGCGCCGCCAGCAGCGCCCAGGCGACGCCCACGAGCATCAGTGCAATTCCGAGGAACAGCAGCACCCTCACCCGTCATTCCTCAACAACGTACTCGAACAGCAGGAAACTCGCCGTAACGAAAATGATATCAAAAACAAGCAGTAGCTGCAATTGCGCGCCGATCGCCGAAAGCGGCAGCCCATCGAGGATTCCGGTTGTGGCGCCCACCGCGGCGATAATTAGCGGAAGCACCACCGGGAGCATTAGTATCGGCAGGAGCGCCTCCCGCAGGCGGGCCTGTACGATCAGCCCTCCGAACAGGGTGCCCACGGCCGCCAGCCCAACCCCGCCGAGCAGCATGGGAAGGGCCAGCGCGGGCAGATGGGTCCAGATCGTTTCCGTGAACAGCGCGCCGAAGAGCGGCAGGGAGATCACCTGCACGAGCACCAGCCCCAGCCAGTTCGTGAGCGCCTTGGCCGCAAAGATCAGCCCGCGGTCAAGCGGGGCCAGCAGGAGCGCCGTCAGGTGGTCGCGCTCCAGTGTAAACGTGCGAGTGAACCCCAGCGTCGCGCCAAACGCGTAAGTCACCCACATGGCGGCGGGAGCGGCCTCGGGGCCGGACCGGGTGGCTCCGAGCACGATTGCCAGCAGCAGTGCCAGCAGACCCATGGCCGAAACGATCTCGCGGCCGCGCCACTCCAGGCGCAGGTCCTTGCCCACCAGCAGGCGCACGACCCTCATCGCCGTCCCTCGCGGAACCAGGCCGCCAGGAGCTCCGCGTTCAGCCCCGCGGCCGGCATGATTTCGGTGAGCCGTCCGTCCAACATCACGGCGACGTCCGCGCCCAGCGCCCCGGCTCCGGTCGGGTCGTGCGTCGTCAGGATCACCGTGCAGCCGCGCGCGGCGCCGGCGCGCAGCGTGGCGGTCAGGCGGTCGGCCGCGCCCACGTCGAGGCCGGTGTACGGCTCGTCCAGGATCAGCAGGTCGGGCTCGTGCAGCAGGGCTCGCGCCAGGTTCACCTGTTGGCGTTGTCCGCGCGAGAGCACGCGCACCCGCCGGCGGGCAAGCGGCCGCAGCGCGTACTCGTCGAGGGCGGATTCAACCACTTCCGGCGCCAGGTCGTACAGTCCCCCAAAGAACTTCAAGTTCTCCTCCACGGTCAGCGCATCGTAGAGGAGCGACTCGTGGGGAACCAGGCCGATTCGCCGCCTGATCTCCGGCAGCGGCCCCGACGGCTCGCCGAACCACGCCACGCTCCCGCGGGTCGGCAACGACAGGGTGGCGATAAGGCGAAGCAGCGTGGTCTTGCCCGAACCGTTGGCGCCCAAGATCGCCAGCGTTTCGCCGGAGTGGACGCGCAGGTCCACGCCCCGCAGCACAGGCCGGTGGTCGAAGGCCTTCACCAACCCTCGCACGTCCACCGCCCACCGCTGTGGAACGCCGCCGATCACCCCCGCACCCCGCGTCCCTGGGCACCGTCACTCAGTTGGTCCACAAGCTCCTCCACCGCCTCAACGGGGAAGAGAAGGAACGGATAGCCGCGGTAGCCCGTCGCCTCGACCTCCTGCTCACGCCGGTTGTGCCGGCGGAGCGCCTCCTGCGCCTCGCCCAGGTGGTCGGCAACCGCACCCGTCAGAATGAGGTTGAGTTCGCGGATACGCTGGGTGGCCTCCCGGCGCTCCCGCCGCGTCAGGTCCGCGGCGGCCTCGAGGCGGCGGATGAGCGCCCACTTCTCGGCCACCAGCGCACTGTGCGGTCCGTCGCCGGAGGGCAAGAACCGGTCCGGGTTGTGCTGGAGGTCCAGCAGCAGCCGCTGCAGCCTTTGGCGTTCGTCCTGCAGGGGCGCGGCGGCGGGAAACGGCAGATGCAGGGTTGCCGTGACGGTGGCGTAGGCCGGCGGGGAGACGCCGTAGAAAGCTTCCATGACGGCATCGGTTGCGCGGTCGTATCGCCCGCCGCCGACCCCGTGGATGAACAGGTCGGAGACAACCAGTCGGGCGAATGCGGTCAGAGCAAGCGCGCGGGGCCGGATCCCCATGGCGGCAAAGACCGGATCATCGGGGCGGCGGGGAACCGGGCCCACGTCGCCGCCGCCGGCATAGAACCTGCCGCCATCGGCGCCGACGAACAGCGCCTGCCTCTGCCCGCCGGCCACGAGCCAGAAGGGTATCTCGATCCGCCCGGGCTCCACCGCCAGGTCGGGAAATGGCTGGGCGCCGGTGCGGATGCCGTAGTGCGCGCGGTAGGCGGCCAGCATCGCATTGTGCACGGCCGCGAACCGGCCGGCGTGGTGCGCGATGGAAAGCACGAATCGTCGAAACGACCCTGTGCGGGCCAGCCACGATACGGGCAGGTCAAGGTAGGGACGCGGTCCCTCCAGGGCGCGGCGCGCCGCGGTTACGGCCCCGGCGAGCCCCAAGCCCGAGGGCGGAACCGGCAGGAGGCGCGCGCGGCTCCATCCCATGGCAAGAGCAGGACCGCCGGCCGTCTGCAGGCACGCATCAATGGCTCCCAGGAACGCCCGCCACTGTTCGGGATCGGGCGCCGGAAGCACCTCCGCGGGCACATCAGGACCGGCGCGGGAGAGCACGATTCGTTCGCGGCGCAGTAGGCCGTCGGCTCTGGGCACCTCAGCGGCGATCTCCTCAACCGCGTCGGTGTCCACGATCAGATCAAGCCCAACACCGTCGGGGGGAACCATGCGCGCCAGGGCCAGGTACTTGATCCAGATGCCCGGATGCGCCAGGACTGGCTGGTGGCCGGTGCACAGCACCTGTGCGCTGCCGTGATCGGGCACCTCCAGCCCCAGCCCGCGGGTGTAGGCCGCGGCCAGGGCCAGTGCCTCCGGGCGGGCGGTGCGGCGAAGCTCGCCCAGAGGGATCCCGCCCACCTCGACGGTCGCGGCATCGAGCGCCAGCCGGTTGGCCCTTCCCAGCGCCGGCCACGTGTCGTAGGCAGGGACGCCCACGGCCAGTGGGGAGGTGGTTGGGATCTCCAGCTCGAGCTCAGGCCACCGGAACGGCCCCACGGCCTCAGCCATCAGATCAAGCCGTCCCAACGTGATATCCCAATCTCCTCGCGGCAGACGAACGCCTCGCCGTACCGCCGGTGGATCAGGCGGCCCCAGTAGGCACTGGTCTCTCTTATCGTGTCGAGGATGTGGGCGTTCCCACGCGCGTCGCCGAACTGCGAGGTGTAGGCCGCCACCGCCGCCATCTTGGTCTCGATATGGTCTGAGATGTCCACGATGAACGACGGCTTAACGTGCAGCCGGTAGTGCGTGCTGAAGAAATGATAGACGCGGTCAGGGTAGTGCGGCTCGCCCTGCATGGAGGTTCGTGAGAGCTTGGCCGTGAAACGGGCGGCCTCAGCCAGCGCGCAGGCCGCGACGTGATCGGGATGGGCGTCCACCCAGTATGGGACGAAGAGAACGTCGGGACGCACCTTGCGGATCACATCGGCCACCTGAAACCGCGCCTCGATCGTGTCTTGGAGAAACCGGTTGGGCAGACCAAGAGTGAGGCGGCGCCGAACACCCAATAGGCGTGAGGCCTCGTCCGTCTCCGCGGCCCGTCGTTCGGGCGATCCGATCGGGGTGGGCTCGCCGTCGGTCAGGTCGCACACAACGACCTCGTGCCCCTGCTCGTGCAGCAGGCAGACCGTGCCGCCCATCGCGATCTCGACATCGTCCGGGTGGGGACCTATGGCTAGGACAACGGCCAACGCGCCACCTCCTGGGCGAGCACCTGTTCGTAGTATCGCCGCCTGGCAGCCACATCGTCCAGCCCGCCCCAGAAGCGCCGCTCGGGGTTCTTGTAGATGCGCGGGACCGGGAGCTCACTGACCCGCAGCCGGTGGTGCGCCGCCTGAATCCACACCTGCAGCGGCAGGCCGTAGGAGGGCTCGGTCAGCGCCATTCGGCGGAGCGCGTCGGCGCGATAGGCCTTGAAGCCGCAGAACGCGTCGGTGATGGCGTAGCCGGTGAGCACGCGCAGGCGGGCGGTGATCTCCTCGTTCAGCTCCCGCCGATCGGCCGGGGCCTCATCGCCGCCGACGCCGGGGTCCAGGTAGCGGCTTCCGGAAACGATATCGGCATCCTCCAGCGCGGATGCGAACTTGGGTATCTGCCGAGGCTCGTGCTGCTCGTCGCAGTCGAGCGTGACCACGGCGTCGTACCCGTGGGAGAGGGAAAACGAAAACCCATCAATGAGTGACTGGCCGTACCCCTCGTTATGCGCGTGGGTTATGACGGTGATGTCGGGGTAGCCGCGCAGCACCTCGGGGGACCGATCGGTCGAGCCGTCGTCCACGACGAGCACGGATAGACCCTGAGCCCACCGCCGCACCTCGTCGAGTACACGGGCGAGCGTCGGCTCCTCGTTGAAAAGCGGTAGAACTACAACTGTTCGGCGCATGCACGGCTACAGCAGCTTGGTCCCGTTTATCTGTAACTTGAAGCCGCACCCCAGAAATTCCGCGGCGCGCCGGCACATCAGCATCCGGTCCAGGAAGATCTCAAAGTACTCCATCACCTGCGACATCGTGGTGTCGATCGTCAGCTCTAGCGTGATGGTCTTGCTCTTCTCGTCCACGCGTAGAAACGAGTGCTCCACGGCGTAGTTGACCCTGTCGTGGATGTCGAAGGCCTTGGGATTAGGGTTGCGCACGCGCGAGCGGTGGACGTCGGACTTGTCGGCCAGAATAACCGCGGCGCCAACCGCGCTGACCACGTCCCCGTGACGTTCCTCGTGGTTGCCTATGGCGCCCATGACGACGGCCCGTTCCTCGGGCGGCATCTGCAGGCGTGTGAGGATGCGGTCGGCCAGCATGGCAGAGGCCTGCTCGTGGTTCGTGCGGCTCACCAGGTTGCCGATGTCGTGGAGGTAGGCCGCGATCGCCGCCAGCTCGACGGTTCTCGCCTCATGCCCCAGCCTGCGCAGGATGTTGGTCGCGATGTTCGCGCTCAGACTGGCGTGGCGCACACCGTGCTCGGTGTACCCTATGACGCCCGTGTACTCGTTGGCCTTCGTGATGAAGGCCTCAACTTCGGGATCGCGCCTGACGTCCTCCTGGGTCGGTGGCGTACCGATAGGGCGCTGCTCCGCGGTCACTCCTCTCCCTTCGGCTCAGCCTTGGAGCGGATGTAGCTCACGGCCCCCCGGTCGGCCTTGACGCGGAGGTTGGGTGCCAGGTCCAGGTTTAGGACATCTTCCTTGATCTCGGCGATGGTGGCGTGGATTCCCCCGATGGTAACCACCCGATCGCCGCGCCGAAGGCCGTCGAGCATCTCCTTGCGCTTGCGCGCCTGGGCCCTCTGGGGACGGATCATCAACAGGTAGAAAACCACGAAGATCAAAACCCAGAGAACGACCACCACAACCTGCGACTGTGCTTGGGGCATCAGCAAACCCTCCTACTCAGTTGGGGCCGGGCAACAGTTTCAACGATCAGGGCACGTCCCCTCTAATTTACCACTGCGAAGCATACCTCGCTAGTACCCCCCGCATCCAGTGCTCGTACCGGTCCTCGCGCAATGCCAAGCGTGCCTCTCCGAGCAGGTTTCCCATGAAGGCCAGGTTGTGGTAGGTCGCCAGGCGGGGCCCCAGCATCTCGTCCGCGGCAAAAAGGTGCCGCAGGTAGGCGCGCGTGGTCCGCGCGCAAACACGGCAGGCGCAGTCCGGGTCCGGCGGCGAGAGGTCGTCCCGAAACCGGGCGTTCCTAATATTGATCCTGCCGGACCGCGTCAGGAGGACGCCGGTCCGGGCCACCCGCGTCGGCAGCGCGCAGTCGAAGAGGTCTATGCCGCGGGCGACGGCCTCCAGCAGGCTTGGCGTGTCCCCAAGACCCATGACGTACCGCGGCCGCGCAGGCGGCAGCTCGGCGACCGCGGCCTCGATCGCCTCCTGCATCACCTCGCGGGGCTCGCCCACTGAGAACCCTCCCAGTGCGTAGCCCTGGAACTCCAAGGCTGCGGTCCGCCGTGCGGCCTCGGCGCGGAGCGCGGGATCGAACCCGCCCTGCACTATCCCAAAGAGCACTCCGGTACCGCTGCTGGCGTGGTGATCGCGGGAACGCACGGCCCAGCGCAGCGTCTGCTCCATCGCCGCCCGGTCCTCGCCGGGATCGTGCGGGTAACCCAGGCAGACGTCGAGCGGCATGACGATGTCGGAGCCCAGCTGCCGTTGAATCTCCACCACGCCTTCGGGCGTGAACCGGTGCAGGCTGCCGTCTATCGGCGACCGGAAGGAAACGCCCTCATCGTCCACGGTGCGCGTCGCCGCCAGGCTGTAGACCTGGTACCCGCCGCTGTCGGTAAGGATCGGCCCCGGCCACCCCATGAACGCGTGCAGCCCCCCGGCGCGCGCGATGATCTCGGGGCCGGGCCGCAGGTAGAGATGGAACGCGTTGGCCAGGATCATCTGCGCGCCCGTCTCGGCAACCTCGTCGGGGGTCAGCGCCTTGACGGTCGCGTTGGTGCCCACCGGCATGAATGCCGGGGTCCGAACCTCGCCGCGGGAAGTAAGAAGGCGGCCGGCACGGGCTGCGCTGCGCGGCCCCTGGCGCACCACCTCGAAATCCATCGCGTCGGGTGTGGCTACGGGTAGATCCCGCGTATCATCAGCGCCTCCGCGACGCGTTCGACCGCGATTTGCAAGGCGGCCAGCCTGTAGGAAATGCCCTGCGCGCGGGCCAGCTCGATCACCTCGTGGACGCTGCGCACCATGATCCGATCGAGGCGCTGGTTGATGTCTTCCTCGCTCCAGAAGAACAACTGCAGGTCCTGCACCCACTCGAAGTAGGAAACCACCACTCCTCCGGCATTCGCCAGAATGTCGGGCAGCACCGTGATCCCTTTGGCCGCCAGGATCACATCGGCGTCAGGCGTCGTGGGGCCGTTGGCCCCCTCCACGATTACCTGGGCCTTGATCCGGTCGGCGTTGGCGCTGGTGATCTGACCTTCCAGGGCGGCCGGCACAAGGTAGACGCACGGCAGTTCCAGCAATTCCTGATTCGTAACGGCCACCGCGCCGGGGAATCCCACGACGCTCTTGGTCTCCTCCACGTGCCGCAGCAACGCGGGCATGTCCAACCCGTCGGGATTGTAGATGCCGCCGAACACGTCGCTGACGCCAACGATCTTGCAGCCCTCCGCGGCCATCAGCGCCGCGGAGGCCGATCCGACGTTCCCGAACCCCTGAACGACCACCGACGCCCCGCACCAGGGAAGGCCCAAAATACGTGCCGCCTCGCGCGCGGTGATCATGCAGCCGCGGCCGGTCGCTTCCTTCCGACCCACCGATCCGCCGATCGAGACCGGCTTGCCGGTCACGACGGCCGGCACCGAGTGGCCGGCGTGCATGCTGTACGTGTCCATGATCCAGGCCATGACCTGCGCGTTCGTGCCCACGTCCGGCGCCGGGATATCTCCCAGGGGATGCATCATCACGCTGATCTCGGAGGCGTAGCGCCGGGTCAAGCGTTCCAGCTCACCGGTGGAAAGCGTCGTGGGATCCACTACAACCCCGCCCTTGGCGCCGCCGTAGGGCAGGTTAACCAGGGCGCACTTCCAGCTCATCCACATGGCCAGGGCTCGGACCTCGTTGAGGGTCACGTCCTGGTGGTAGCGGATCCCTCCCTTGGTCGGTCCGAGCACGGTGCTGTGATGCACACGATATCCGGTGAAGATCCTGATGGACCCGTCGTCCATCTTGACGGGGAAGTTGACGGTCAACTCGCGGTTTGGCGTAACCAGATACTCCTGGATCCCCCGCTTGAGCGTCAGACGTTCTGCCACCTGCCAGAACTGCTGCAGCGCCATCTCCCATGGATCATCCTTGATCGTCACAACCTGCGAAGCCATCTCTCCGGTAACCACAATCCAACCTCCCTCTTCCCCCACCTCATCCTTCCTGCCGGTAGATGCGTTATCCTCCAAAAAGAGCGGGCTGCCGAGGGCGTGTTGCCTCCCCTGGGGCCAGCCTGTAGAATGTCGGCGTACGCACGCACCTTTCGGAGGCTCAGATGCCGGAGGAAACAAGCACGGCAGCCACAACCGAGGTTCCGGTCTCCGCACTGAATCCCGGCGGGCGTCCCGCAGCCGCCCCGCATACCCCTGCCGTTACGGTCCGCGACACGGTGAACAGCGGCGTTGAGATCCGCGCCACAGCGTCGGAGGACGAGAACCTCAAGAAGCTGCTGGGCGGGCTGGGGGCCTATCAGAACCCCCTGCGCCCTGGCGCCTGGCAGGTTGATCACCGGTACCGCGCCGAGGCGATGCGCCGGCTGGAAGCTGCCGGGTACTCGCTCGCCGAAGTCTAGAGAATCAGCATAGCGTCCCCGAAGCTGTAGAACCGGTACCGCTCCCGCACCGCCTCCGCGTATGCCCGCAGGATCGCCTCGCGCCCGGCGAACGCGGAGACGAGCATGAGGAGCGTCGTTTTGGGCAGGTGGAAGTTCGTCACGAGCCCCCCCACGGAACGGAAGGCGTAGCCCGGCGTAATGAACAGATCGGTCCATCCGCTGTAGGCCTGAAGGCGGCCGTCAGGGGCGGCCGCGCTCTCCAGGGCCCGCACCGCAGAGGTGCCCACCGCTATCAGCCGGCCGCGTCGGGCGTTCACCTCCGCCGCGGCCTCGGGCGTAATCGAGAAGTGCTCGGCCTCCATCCGGTGCTCGCGCACGTCCTCTGCGCGCACGCTCTGGAAGGTTCCGATCCCAATGTGCAGGGTCAGCGTGACCAGCCCCACGCCCTGATCGCGAAGCCCGCCCAGCAGCCCGGGCGTGAAGTGCAGCCCGGCGGTGGGCGCGGCCACGGCACCTTCCTCCCGGGCGTAGACGGTCTGGTAGTCGTTGGGATCCGATCCGTCACCTCGGATGTACGGCGGAAGCGGCACCTCGCCGCAGGAACGGAGCAAGTCGAGCATGGTCCCGCCCGAGAGCAGACGCACCAGGCGCCGTCCGTCCGGCAGTCGGCCCACCACCTCCAGGGGCGTGGCCTGCGGACCCACCTCGACGATCGTACCCGGCGGAAGCCTGCGTCCGGGGCGCGCCAGCGCCTCCCAGGCGCCCTCGCCTCCCAGGCGGCCGCCTGACGGACGGAGCAGCAGCAGCTCGACCGCTCCCCCTCCGGTGCGCCGGCGCCCGCGCAGCCGCGCCGGGATCACGCGCGTGTCGTTCACCACCAGGGTGTCCCCTTCGCGCAGGCAGTCGCCGATCTCACGGAAGATGCGATGCGTCGTGCGCCCGCTGGAACGGTCGAGCACCAGCAGACGCGAGGCGTCACGGGGCGAGGCCGGGCGCTGCGCGATGAGCTCGGGAGGGAGCGTGTAGTCGAAATCGGACAGGCGCATCAGGGACGCGCGGAGACCGCGACGCCCGTGTAGAAGTGCTTGAGGATGGCGGTGTAGTCGCGGCCTGCGAGCGCCATCCCGCGGGCGCCCCACTGGCTCATTCCCACGCCGTGACCGAAACCCCGCCCCGCGAGCTCGACGGAGCCTTCCCCCGGGAGGGAACGCACCGCGAACAGCGTGCTGCGCAGCACGCTGGTGCCCACCGCCGTACGGAACTCGGTGCCCCGCATCTCGCCTCCTCCGGAGGCAGAGGTGAGCCGGAGGACCATCACCCGCCCTGACGGGCTGGTGGACCCAACCTCAAGACGAGAGAGACCCGTCAGGATACGGCCTGCGCGCTGGAGCCGCGCCTCGATCACCGCCAGGTCGAGCCGGAGGGTCCACTCGTGGCCGGGCGCGTCCCTGGAAAACGGATCGGGCACACCGCGCAGGTGGGGCGACACGCTGCCCCAGACGTACTCGCTACTCTCCGTGGCGCCGCCCGAGTCGGCATGGTATGCGGCGAATGCGGGCCTGCCGTTGTGGAGGAGGATGAGCCCGCGCGTGGCGTCCACCGCTGCGGTTGTGCGGGCATCCTCGGCAGCCACCCCGCCGTAGACCTGCGAATCGGTCGTCGCCCGCACGTCGTAACCCTCGGCCGCGAACCTCCCGGCGCTGTGCACGGCCAGCGAGCGCGCGGCGATCGCCTGGGCCCGCAGCGCCTCGGGCGGCCAGCGTGGATCCATCTCGCTGCGCACCACGCCGTAGAGGTATTCTTCCAGATCGAGCTCGTTGATCGCGGTCACGCGGCCCAACGAGGTGCGGCGAAGCTCGATCAAACCTCTGTACGGCCGGCCGCCGAGCTGGAGGTGGGCGGCCCGCGGCATCAGGCGGACCAAACCGCCGTAGGAGACGCCGTCCAGTTCAAGCCCTCCTGCCGCGGCGCGCGCGGTCAGCCGTCCTGCTTCGAGCGTTTCGCGACGGCCCGACTCGACGTCGAGCAGATCGAATGGACCGGCGCAAGCCACGGCCAGTGACTCCTGGCCCAGCAGCAGCCCCACGCGAACCAGGTCCGCGCTCTGCGCCGTCCCCTGCCATGCACGGGCGGGCGCACACAAGGCCAGCAGCACCACAAGCACGAGCACCGCCAGCCCGCCGGGCGGCCTCATTTTGTCCACAGGCTGCCCTGGCCGCGCCCCTCGGGCTGAACCAGGCCCAGGTGGGCGTACGCTGCCGAGGTGGCGCGCCGGCCGCCCGGTGTGCGGGCAATGAGCCCGGCCTTGAGGAGATAGGGCTCCACCACCTCCTCGAGGGTGTCAATGTCCTCGTGCAGCGACGCGGCCAGGGCCTCGATGCCGGCCGGGCCGCCGCCGTACACCTGTATCAAGGTGCGCAGCAGATCGCGATCAAGGCCGTCCAGGCCGAGGTGATCCACACCCTCGAACACCAGCGCTTCCTGGGCTACCGCCTGGGTTACGACGCCCCCGGCCCGCACCTGAGCGTAGTCACGGACCCGGCGCAGCAGGCGGTTGGCGATCCTGGGGGTACCACGGGACCGGCACGCGATCTCCTCGGCCCCACCCGGCTCCACCGGCACCTGCAGGATCCCGGCCGATCGGAGAACGACCCTCATCAGGTCCTCATTCGTGAAGAAGTCCAGATGGTGGAAGATGCCGAACCGCTCCCGCAGCGGCGATGACAGCAACCCGGCCCGCGTCGTCGCTCCTACCAATGTGAAGGGCCGGAGCTGGTAGCGCAGGGTGCGCGCGTGCTGCCCCTTGTCCAGGACGAAGTTCACGCAGAAGTCCTCCATCGCAGGATAGAGCAACTCCTCGATCCCCCGCGAGAGACGGTGAATCTCGTCAATGAAGAGGACGTCCCCGGTGTTGAGGTTGGTGAGGATCCCCATCAAATCGCCGCCCCGCTCCAGCGCCGGACCGCTGGTGCCCACGAGTTGCGCGCCCATCTCCCGGGCCACTACCGCGGCCAGCGTGGTCTTGCCCAGCCCGGGTGGGCCGTGGAGCAGGACGTGGTCGAGCGATTCGCTCCGACCGCAAGCGGCATCAATGCTGATGCGCAGCCCCTCGATTACCCGCGTCTGTCCGATGCACTCGTCGAGCCGCTGTGGCCGAAGGGTGCGGAGGACCTGCTCCTCCTCGGTGGCGACCTCGGGGTCCAACCGCTGCCGGCTCATTCGACCCCGCCCCGTTCGAGGCGGTAGACTTCCTGGAAGAGCGCCTCAACCGAGTCCAGGTGCGGGGCACGGCGGAGCGCCTCCTCCACCATCCGGTGGGCCTCGGCCGCACGGTGTCCGAGCTGGCGTGTAAGCACCAGAACGACCTCCTCGCGAAAGTCGGCCTCCGGAGCTTTGGGCGGCTCGGCGGCCTCGCGCAGCAGCGCGTACTTGCCCATCTTGCCGTGGAGGGCCGCTATCACCTTCTCCGCGCTGCGGCCGCCGATGCCCGGCAGCCGTTGCAGAAACGCCGCGTCCCGCCGCTCGATCGCGTCGGCTATCTCGTGGACCGACCGCACCATGGCGCGCACGGCCTTGGTCGGCCCCAGGCCGTCCACGGTGATGAACCGCTCGAAGAACTCCTGCTCGATCTCGCGCAGGAACCCTATCAGTACCGGCCGGGGTTGGTTGGTGGTGGCGTGGTAGAAAACGAACAGCTCCAGCGGCGCTTCACCATCGCCGGGAGGCAGAGCCCCCTCGACCACGGGCGGCAGCAGCACCTCGTAGCCCACCCCGCCGACCTCCAGCACGATCGCCCCCTCGCCTCGGCGCAGCACCCGCCCGCGCAGGAATCGGATCACCGGCTCACCGTCCGCAGGCGCGCCAGCCCGGCGTACGCGAGCGCCAGGGCGTCGGCGGCATGTGGTTGGGGCAAACGGCGCAGCCCCAGAAGCGCGCGCACGGCTTCCTGAACCTGGGCCTTCGTGGCCCGACCCGAGCCGGTCACCGCGCGCTTCACCACGCTCGGCGCCAGCGTCACCATCCGGGCACCCGAGGCGGCCACGGCCAGGCAGATGACACCGCGCGCGTGCCCCAGCACAATGGCAGTCCTGGGAAACCGGGGGTGCGCGAACAGGTCCTCGAGGACCACCAACTCGGGCCGCACCTCGCGCAGCAGCAGCTCGACGTCCTGGTGCAGGTGCCGCAGGCGGCCGCCCAACTCGCCGCGTCGGTCCGTCGCCAGCACGCCCATCTCGAGGACCTGGGGGCGGGATCCTCCACCTTGCAGGACACCGTACCCGGTGTGCTCCAGACCGGGATCAATCCCCATGACAAGAGGCGCGTTACCCAACCTGCTGCAGTATCTCGTCAGGAATGTCGAAGTTGGCGTGCACGTTCGCCACGTCGTCCAGGTCTTCGAGCGCGTCCAGCAGCCGGAGCACCTGCTGCGCTTCCTTGCCTTCAACCCGGACCGTGTTCCTGGGATGCATCCGGATCTCCGTGCCGGATACGGTCACGCCCCGCGCCTCCAGGGCCTGCTTGACCTTGAAGGCCGCTTCCGGAGCGGTGAGAACCTCGAAGGCCTCGTCGGTTGTGTGCACGTCCTCGCCTCCTGCTTCCAGCGCGGCCAGGAGGAAGTCGTCCTCGGAGAGGGTGCCCCTTTCCGCGGTTACCGTTCCCTGGCGCTCGAACATCCACGCGACGGAACCGCCGCCCAGGTTGCCTCCGTGCCGGGTGAACACCGCGCGCACCTCGCTTGCGGTGCGGTTGCGATTGTCGGTCAGCGCCTCCACCAGGACCGCCACGCCGCCCGGCGCGTACCCCTCGTACACGACCGACTCGTAGTCCGCGCCTGCCAGCTCGCCTGATCCGCGCGCCACGGCCCGGTGGATGTTGTCGCTGGGCATCCCGGCTTCCCTGGCCCGCTCGATCGCGGCGCGCAGGCGCATGTTGGCGTCAGGGTTGCCGCCGCCTTCCTTGGCCGCCACCATGATCTCGCGCGAGACCTTGCTGAACAACTTGCCCCGCACCAGGTCCACTCTCTGCTTCTTGATCTTTATGTTGTGCCACTTGGAATGCCCGGACATGGCGCATGCACCTCGCTCAGCGGCCCTGCTGATCGGCGGCCGGATCGGTTACGGTCACGGTTCGTGAGGCCCGCGACCCGTTCAATCCGACTGCCGTGATGGATATCACGTACTGCGTGCCGGGCGCCCGGTAGGGCGGCCGGAACTCATAGGCGAATCGGCCCGCGGCGCCGGACTGCATCGAGACCTCGGCCGCCCTGGCACCTCCCCCCGCACCCTCGGCGGTCACAACGATCGTCACCATGGCACCGGGCACCGTGGAACCCTCGATGGTGAAGGGCGGCGTCAGCAGCGCGCCGTCGGCCGGCGCGCTCACGGCCAGCGGCGTGGGCTCCGAACCCCCTCCGGCCGGCTGTACAACGGTGAGGTCGTACCGCGTGGGCGCCGTGGACCGGGTGAACACCTCGCGCCGGGGGTGAGGACAGGCAGGCGTCGCCAGTTGCCAGGTTCCTGCGCAGACGGTGGTCACGACGACGCCCTCGGGAGGCGCCCAGTCGCCGGGTGGGTGCGCTGAGGTGGCCTCCCGCATGAACTTGGCCCAGATCTCGGCCGGCACCATGCCGCCTACCACCCTGCGCATGGGCGTGTTGTCGTCGTTGCCGACCCACACGGTGGTCGCGAGGTGTGGGGTGTAGCCCACAAACCAGGCGTTGCGGTAGTCGTCGGTCGTTCCGGTCTTGCCCGCGGCCGGACGGCCTATTGCGGCGGCGACGCCGGTCCCGCGTTCGATCACGCCCTTGAGGAGATCGGTCATCACGTAGGCAACCTCAGGCGATAGGCCCACCTGACGCCGGGGTCGGTGCGCTTCCAGTACCTTGCCGCGTGAGTCGGTAACCTTCAGGATCGCCAGCGGCTGCGCGCGCAGGCCGCCGCTGGCCAGCGTGGCAGCCGCGGTCGTCATCTCCAGTGGGGTTACGTCGGCCGATCCCAGCGCCAGGGACAGGTGGGGCTGCAGCGGGCTCTCGATCCCCATCGCCCGGGCGGTCTCGATGACCCGTTCCGGACCCAGCTCAACGAGCATGCGCGCCGCGGGTATGTTTATCGAGCGCTCGAGCGCGCGCCGCAGCGTCACGGGCCCGGAGTACTTGCCGTCGTAGTTCTTGGGCGTCCAGTCCGGGGCGCCGCGGATCTTGTAGGTGATCGGTTCGTCTTCGAGGATGCGGGTAGGCGGTATTCCCTGAGCGATGGCCGTGGAATAGACGAAGATCTTGAATGCCGAGCCGGGCTGGCGGCGGGCCTGCCAGGCGCGGTTGAACTGGCTGGCGGCGAAGTCTGCCCCGCCGATCATGGCGCGGATCGCGCCGGTCTTAGGATCCATGGACACCAGCGCTGCCTGGCCGACGTTCAGCTTGCGGCGCGCGGCGCCGGCGATTCCGGCGCGCACCGCCTTATCGGCCGCGGCCTGCATCCTAGGATCCAGAGTGGTGTGCACCTGGAGCCCCCCGTTGTAGACCAGGTCCTCGCCGTAGGTCTCGAGCAGGCGCGCGAGGATCAGCGAGACGAAGTAGGGCGCGCGCATGCCGACCAGGCCGGCGTTGGACGGCGGGGCCAGCGCGATCTTGGCGGTTCGCGCGGCGGCGGCCTCCTGCGTGCTGATGTAGCCCAGGACCGCCATGCGCGCCAGCACAAGGGCCTGCTTCTCCTGGGCCAGGGCCAGGTTGCGGAAAGGCGAGTAGGCCGACGGCGCGCGGATCACTCCGGCCAGCAGCGCGGCCTCGGGCAGCGTCACGTCCCTGACCGGCTTGCCGAAGTAGACGCGGGCCGCCATCTCGACGCCGTAGGCGCCGTGCCCGAAGTAGTACTGGTTCAGGTAGCGCTCAAGGATCTCTTCCTTGGTGAGCCGGCGCTCGATCTCAAGTGCCAGCAGGACCTCAGCCACCTTGCGGCTGAGCGCTCTCTCCTGCGAGAGGAAGAGCATGCGCGCCAGTTGCTGCGTGATGGTGCTGCCGCCCTCCACCAGCTCGCCCTCGCGGAGGTTGCGCCACATCGCGCGCGCGATGCCCCTGGGATCCACGCCGCGGTGGCTGTAGAACCGTTCATCCTCGATGGCCAGCACGGCCTGCCGCAACACCGGGGGAATCTGGGTCAGCGGTACGATCTGCCGGTTCTCGCGATAGAGTGAGGCGATCATCTCGCCGCCCTGGCCGTAGATCCGGGTGGCCTGACTGGGAGGCGTGTAGAGCCGCGATACGTCGTGGATCTGCCGCCCCACGGCGACCGCCACCCCAAGTGCCACGCCGCCGCCAACCAGCAGCACGAGGCCCAGCAGCACAAGCAGCAGGATGATGGCAGTCCAGGAAGACCGGCGGGGGCGGGAGCGCCGCGCGCGCGTGCGACCAGAGTCAGGGAGCGGACGCCTGTGTGCCATGGTGGATGAGCCCGGCGGCGAGGCCGGATCCGTATCATTGTAGCATACCCTTCAGTGCGCTCGGCCCGCCGGCGCCGTAGCTGAAAGGAGCTTCCCGCATAAGGAAGGGACGCGGATCAAGACCCGCGTCCCTATTCTGCGGCATCTGGGTGTGCCGCGCCTGGTGGAGACGAGCGGATTCGAACCGCCGACCCCCTCGTTGCGAACGAGGTGCTCTCCCAGCTGAGCTACGTCCCCGGACAGCAGCGATTATACGCGCCTACCGCCGGGCGCGCAATCGCCGCAGGCCCCACCCGGCGACCGCGCCGGCCCCGCCCGCAGCCCACATCGCCGGCAGCGGCTGCACCAGGATCAGCAGCCCCCACGGCCCCACCCGGTCAAGCAGCGTTACGGCCCGCACCCAGGTCTCGGGGACGATCAGCAGAGGCAGTGGCGCCAGCACGGCTCCCCACAACCCTCCAAGGATGAAGCCGAAGACCGCGCCTTCAGCCAGCACTGGCAGGAAGCTCGCGCTCCACCCGACCTGCCGCAAATCCCAGTTGCCGAGCGCCGCCTCGACCGCGTACCCGGTCAGGTACGCGGCAAGGATAGCCACCGGCAGACGCCGCCAGGAGTCCCTCACAGGAAGCTCCTCACAGCCGGATCGAGACCGGCACCACCGGATCTTCAAGCGTGACCTCGGGGTGCGCCGCTAGGTAGAGCACCAGGTCCGCCACAGCGGCTGTCGAAAGCAGCCGCGCCGGGTCGAAGTCGGGCGTCGCAGCCCAGCGCATCGGCGTGTCCATGGGCGCGGGCGCCAGACAGGCCACGCGTACCCCTTGCGGCTTGACCTCAAGTGCCAGTGCCCGCGAGAAGCCGATCACGGCCGCCTTGGCCGCGGTGTACACCGCGACTCTGGGCGCGCCGGTGATGCCGGCCCGCGAGGCCACGTTCACGATCAACCCGCGCCCGGATGCCAGCATCGGGCGCAGCGCCGCGCGGTTGGCCAGGAAGACCGAGCGCGTGTTCATCGCGAACATGTGCTCCCACTCGACCAGCGTGACCTCTGTAAGCGGCTTGATCAGCGCGGCCCCGGATGTAACCACCAGCAGGTCGAGCCGCCCGCCCGCCTCCAGCGCGTGCGCCACGATGCGTTCGGCGTCGGCCTCCAGGGACGCATCGGCCACGACCGCGCTCGCCCGACCGCCAAAGCGGCAGATCTCCCCGGCCACTGCCTCAACCTGGGAAGCCGTGCGTGCCGCCACGACAACCTCGGATCCGGCGCGCGCCAGCGCCAGGGCTACTTCTCGTCCCAACCCGCGGCCGCCTCCTATGACAACCGCGCACTGCCCTGCAAGATCCATCATGGAGTCTGCCCTCCCATCCACACATTTCCTATATTCCCTGGAACGCGGTTGCACGCCTGCCCGCCGGCCGGTACTGTGAAGGGGTATTCATGAGGGGTGGCCCGTGTCCATCAACGCTCCGGAGTCGTTCTCGCTCACCTCCCGCATCCGCTACGACGAGTGCGGCGCCGGCGGCGTTGTCCGCGCGTCGGTGTACGTCCGGCTCCTGCAGGAGATGGCTTTCGAGCACTCCGCGGCCTGCGGGTATCCGCCGGAGTGGAACATCGCGCGCGGCCTGTTCTGGCTCGCGCGCCGGGTCCGACTCGTTGTGGAGGCACCGGCGCGCCACGGCGACGCGCTGGTCTGCACCACCCGGCTGCTGGGCGCCCGGCGCATCCTGGCACGCCGGCTCGGCACGGTGCGCCGAGGGGACAACGACACGCCGGTGGCCACCGCAGTCGTGGACTGGATTCTGACCCAGAACGGCACCACCCCGGTGCGCATCCCGGAAGATGTGGCCGCCTCCTTCCCGGGCATGGAGCGCACGGTCGCTCCACTTCCCCTGGAGGAGCCCAGTCCGCCGGCAGGAGTGCCCGAGGCGTCCCTGTGGGTGCGGACCAGCGACGCCGACGCGATGGCCCACGCCAACCACCCCGTTTACCTCGACCTGCTCGACGACGCGGTGTTCCGGGCCGGGGGCGGCCAAGCAATCGCAGCCCTCCCACGCACCTACGATCTCCAGTATCACGCCGCGGCCCCTGTTGGGGCACCGCTGCGCGACCTGGCCTGGGCTGAGAGCAGCACCTGGCACTACCGGCTGGTTACACCCGAAGGCCGCCTAATACTGCACGGCCGCCTGGCGACCTCGGCCTAAACGCGCGCGCCCTCGGGCAGGTCTACTCCCAGGGGACACCTCTCGTTCGAATGGAGCCTGCGATGATCCGTGCAACCGCACTGATGCTTGGTCTCTTGCTCGCGGCCGCTCTTCCCCATCCCGAGCGCTCGTCGGCGTCTCCGTTCCAGCACGTCGTGGTGATCGTGATAGACGGCGCCAGGCCCGACTACCTCGATCTCACGCCGATGCCAAACCTACGACGGCTGATGCGCGACGGCACGGTCTACACCCGCGCTTGGATCGGGCAGATGATCGCCAACACCCCGCCGGTGCACGCCACCCTGGCCACAGGAACGCTCCCGCGCACCAACGGCGTGGTCGGCTTCGGATGGAAGGACCCCTCCAGCGGGCGGATGACCTGGCCCACGTCCATGGAGGCGGTGATGCGCGGCGAGCAGCAGCGAGTGCTGGCCACCTCCGGTGTACCGACGATAGCCGGCATCCTACGGGCCAGGCGGCCCGGGCTCGTGGCTGCCTCGGTCAGTTCCAGCAAGTACTTTGCCGCGGATGCGATGGGGTTGGAGGCAAACTACATTGTCTTCCGCACCCGGCCGTCGCGCGCGACCTCTCAGCCCTCGGCCGTGCCTGGACGCGAGCCGCCCCCCGGGGTGCTCGATGTTCCCTCACTGCGCGATCCGCGTAACCCCTCGGACGCGTGGGCCACCGACGCCGCGCTGGCGCTCTTCCGGGCGGTGCGGCCTCAGGTGCTCCTGCTGAACCTGCCGGCCACGGATGAACAGGGTCACGCCACCGGCGGCATCGTCGCCCCGGAGATCATGAGTCGAATCGTGCAAATCGCCGACGTCCAGATCGGTCGCCTGCTGCGCGCGTACGAGGACGCGGGCATCCTGGCGCAGACGCTCTGGGTCGTGACCTCGGATCACGGCATGGTGCCTGGCGAGCGGCTGATTGATGTCGCCCAACTCCGAAGGGCCGCCGCAGAGGCCGGGGCGCGCCTGATGGGCGGTGGAGGATCCAGCGCAGAGTTCTGGGTTGATGACGCCGGGAAGATCGAGGCGGCCGCCCGGGCCATCGCGGGCGTCGGCCTCCCCGGCGTCTCCGCCGTCTATCGCAAGGTGCGCGAGGGCGCCGGTTTCGCCTATGTCCCGGTCGAGGCCGGATCCCCCGTCCCTCCGGATCTCGACGCGGCCTACCGCTATCTCTTCTCTACCTTTGCCGGCGCCCACGGGCCCGAGATCGCAGTCCCGTACCGCGAGAACACGATCAACCGTGGCGATCAGCCCACCGACCCGACGCTGCCGTTTCGCTATCGCGGCTCGCACGGCGGGGTATCGTGGCTGATACAGCACATCCCCCTGGTCATCAGCGGCCCGGGAGTCCGGCGAGGGCTGGTCACCGACTACCCGGCCCGGGTGGTGGACATAGCGCCCACGATCTTGGCCCTGCTGGGCGCGGTCCCAACCGGTATGGACGGTATCGTGCTGGGCGACGCGTTTGATGTCCCGCCGGGCGGCTCGCTGGAACTCCAAGAGGCCCAGGCCCGCCGTCTCCGTCCGCTGCAGGACGCCCTGATCTCGGCGTCCCGGCGTGATCGGGCTGGACGCTAGCCTGGGAGCGCAGAAGACAGGCCTAGACTTCCCCTGCCTTGGGAATATCCAGAGCGACGCGTGCCGCAGCGCTCGGCCCGCTGTCAGGGGGAATACGCAATGGAAAACACGGAGCTGGAACGCCTTCGGGCGCGAATCGAGCACCTGGAGCGCCGGCAGCGGGCCGGCCTGTTGAGATGGTGCTTGAGCCTGGTGGCAGTTGGTGTGATGGCGTTCGGGGTGCAGCAGGCAGCGTCGCAGAACGAAATCCTCAGGGTGCGCGGCCTGGAGGTCACCGACGCCTCGGGCATCGTCCGCATCGGGCTCAACGTCCAGCAGGACGGAACCGCGGAGATCCTGCTCGCCGAGGCCGCGGGGCGCGGACGTATGTGGCTCAACGTGCGCCCCGACGGCACACCTGGTGTCATCATCGCCGATGCCGGCGGTCGCGGCCGCATCTGGTTCGTGGCCTCACCGGACCGGCCTTCAGGCGTGATCCTGTCCGATGGGATGGGCAGGGGCCGCGTATGGCTGAACGCCTCCCCGGACGGGTCGCCGGGTCTCGTGCTTGTGGACAACTCCGGAAAGGTCAGGTTCCAGGCGCCCTAGCCGGGCCGCAGCGGCAATGCCAGTCCAGGTTGCGGTCTCACTTGAGGCTGCCGCGTAGGACGTCGAGCAGCTCCATGCAGACCCTCTTCGTTCGGCCGTCCTCATCCAGGTTCGGATTCCAACTCGACACCGAGATGGCAACTACCCGGGTGGTGTGAGCCAGGAGAGCGAAAACCTCGGCCAGTTGCGATGCCGCTGGGCCACCTTGAGCAAGGTAGTTCTGGGCAGGGGCATCCAGCGGGTTCACGACATCGGTGTCGAAGTGAACGTACAGAGGCCCCTCCGGCAGATCTCCCTCAAGCAATGCTCTGACGTCGCCCACGTGGCGCACGGACGAACGCGCAAGAGCCTCTCGCTCCCCGGGATCTAGATCGCGCGCGTCGGTCAGGACCACCTGCCGCTCTGGCAGGTTCACCAAGCCCGCGGCTTCCACGAGTCTCTGCTCCCCGCGCCCCACGATCATGGCGAGGGGCATTCCTCCCAGGAATCCGCTTGGAGTCGTCTCCCAGGTGTTGAAGTCTCCGTGCGCGTCAAACCAGATCAGCGTGGGGTTGGTGCCCGCACGCTGGAGACCGGCCAGTACTGCTATGGCAGAGCAGCAGTCCCCGGAAATGCTGACTGGTCTCTCACCGCGCCGCACAGCATCGCAAACAAGATCCGAAAGGCCCCTAAGCAGAGGCGACACTGCTGCGATTTGATCACCATGACCAATGGGCTGCTTGTTCGCGTCATAGCAGTCCAAGCCCAGCGCTTCCAGCTGAGAATACGCCTCATCCAGGAAGAAGGGGGTGACAATGAATCGGTCGGGCATGTGCGGATGGGCTTCTTTCATGGCGGGCATTCTGGTGGGCCCTGGTGGACTCGAACCACCGACCTCGCCCTTATCAGGGGCGCGCTCTCACCACCTGAGCTAAGGGCCCACGGGCAGCATCGAGTATACCCGCCGTCACCAGTTCAGGCAACTGCAGGGGGCCCTCCGGCAAACTCCCTTCGCACCTGCGCGAGCAACTCCGGTCGCGCCATCAGGTCGTACGCCGTCAGCGCCATGGCCTTCGCCGCTGCGAGCATCGCCTCCAGGCCGCGATCCCCAAGTGAGGCCTCGCGAAACTCCAGGGTGTGCCCAACCATATCCTTCGGGCCGATCGCCACATACGGGTGGATGGACGGGATCGCCTGGCTGAGATCACCCATGTCCGTGGAGCCCATGCGCGGACGGTCGGGAGGGGTGTCCTCGGGCCATCCCAGGGACTCCAGGTGCCGGCTGAACGCTCCTGCCAGGGCGCGGTTTGGCTTGATTGCCTCGTAGCCCTTGCGAGATGCGTGCTCCAGGGTCGTCCCAGTGGCCAGGGCGGCCCCCCGGGCGATGTTGATCACGCGTTCCAGCAGCTCGCGGGCGTATCCGTCGTCTGTCGCCCGCACCGTGAGCACCGCCTCGGCACGGTCGGGAATGATGTTGGGTGCTGCACCACCGTAGGTGATGATGCCGTGGATCCTGGCATCGTCGCGCACCTGCTGACGAAGCAGTCCTATCCCCACGAACGCCTGGATGAGGCCGTCCAGCGCGTTCACGCCTTCGTCAGGGGCGGCAGCGGCATGCGCCGATCTTCCGGCAAAAGTGACCGCCAGACGGTAGGAAGCCAGGGAGGGCCGGCCTGAGAGGGTGTAGCTTGCCGGATGGAACATCAGGGCCGCGTCCACGCCCTGGAAGGCGCCGCGCTGCAGCATGATCACCTTCCCGCCGCCGCCTTCCTCGGCCGGGGTCCCCATCACCGCCACGCGGCCCGGCAGGTGGTGACGGACCGCGGCCAGCCCGATGCCGGCTCCCAGCGCCGCCGTACAGATGAGGTTGTGGCCGCACGCGTGCCCTATCTCTGGGAGCGCGTCGTACTCCGCCAGAATCGCGACGGTAGGCCCGTGATCTGATCCCGCGATCTCTGCCCGAAACGCGGTTTCCAGATCGGCCACGCCGCGCTGCACGCGGAACCCGTGCCGTTCAAGCGCCTCGGTCAGCCAGGCGGCCGCCTGCCGCTCCTGAAAAGCGATCTCCGGCGTGGCGTGGATGCGGCGGGCAAGCTCTATCAGTTCGCCTGATGCGGCGTCAATTGCCGACAGTATCTGTGCGTGCATGAGGTGTGTCGCCTCCATGGGGGATTGAATGAGGCGTTCTGCGCGTGACCGCGGCTGTCCTCCTGCTACGCGATCGTGATGCGCGCGAACCGTCTCCGGCCGACCTGAACGACCAGCCCCTGACGGGCGGGGACGATTGCCTCCACGTCGTGGATCCGGCCGCCGTCAACGCTGACGCCGCCCTGGCTGATGAGCCGCCGCGCCTCGCTGTTGCTCTCGGCCAGCCCGGTCACCACCAGCAGTCGGATCAGGCGGATCCGCCCATCGGGCGCCTCATCCGCGGGGACGTACGCTTCCGGGATTTCGTCGGGCAGTTCCTTTCCCACAAAGAGCCGCTCGAACGCGGCCCCGGCGGAGTGGGCCGCTTCCTCGCCGTGCCAGAGAGCGACGATGGCCCCGGCCAGGCGTCGCTTCGCATCCCGCGGGTGCACGCTTCCGTCCTCCAGCCCTTGGCGAATCGCCGCGACCTCTTCCATGGGCACGTCCGTAGCGTACTCGAAGTAGTCCGCCATTAGCGCATCGGGAATGGACATCGCCTTGCCGAACATCTCGGAGGACGGCTCGGTTATCCCAATGGCGTTGCCCAGGGACTTGCTCATCTTCTCGACCCCGTCGAGCCCAGGCAGTAGCGGCGTCAGCACCACAACCTGCGGCGGCTGCCCCACCTCGCGCTGCAGGTCGCGGCCCATCAGGTTGTTGAACTTCTGGTCGGTGCCTCCCAGTTCAACATCGGCCTCCAGCGCCACCGAGTCGTACGCCTGGCAGATGGGGTAGAGCAACTCGTGCATGTGGATCGGCACCCCGCTGCGCAACCGGGTGGTGAAGTCGTCGCGCTCTAGGATGCGCGCCACCGTGACGCGCGAGGTCAATCGGATCACGTCGGCAAACGAAAGCGCGCCCAACCACTGGCTGTTGAACGTGACCCTTGTGCGCGATGGGTCGAGGATCAGGCCGTACTGCTCGCGGTAGGTCTGGGCGTTGGAGGCGATCTCCTCGGGCGAGAGCATCGGGCGCGACTGCTTCTTGCCCGTGGGGTCACCGATCATCGCGGTGAAGTCGCCGATCACGATGATAACCTCGTGGCCCAGATCCTGAAACTGCCGCATCTTGCGCAGCACTATCGCGGTGCCCAGGTGCAGGTCGGGCGCAGAGGGATCGAGACCGAGCTTGACCCGAAGCGGGCGGAGGAGGCGCAGCTTGGCCAGGAGATCCTCCTCGGAGATGATCTCGGCACAACCGCGACGCAATCGTAACAGTTGCTCTTCGGGTGAAAGAAACACCATGCTCCTACCTCCGGAAAACGGGCTGCGATACCTCAGCTTACAACATCAGCGTGACAACCGTCGCGCCGTCGCCGCCTTCGAACCGGTCGCCTATGTGGAACTGCCGCACGTGCGGGTGCCCACGCAGGAACTCGTGCACGGCCCGCCGCAGCGCACCGGTGCCCTTGCCGTGAATCACGGCCACCTGCTGCAGCCGCGCGCGAACCGCGTCGTCCAGGTAGCGGTCCACAGCCAGAAGGGCCTCGTCCACGGTCTGTCCGCGCACGCTGAGCGACGTCTCCACGACAGGCCGCGCGGGCACCTCGGCGCGCCCGGCGGACCGCGCAGGGACCGAGGGCGCACCGCCAACTGCCGGGGCCTCGTGCAGCGCCTCCAGGGGGACGCGCGTGCGTAGCGTGCCTACCTCCACCTCCACCTGGCCGTGCGCATCAGGACCGGCCACCACGGTGCCGACCCTGCCCAGCGGCATCACGTAGACCGTCTGGCCTGCGTGCACGCGCTCGACCATCGGTCCTGGCGGCGCCGCGGGCTCCTGGGCGGGCAACGCCTCCAATGCCTCCTTCAGGTGTGACCGCGCCCGCCGCACCGCTTCCTCGGTACGCGCTGCGCGCACCTCTGCCATCACCGCGTCCAGACGTCTGCGCGTCTCGATGATGATCGTCTCGCCGGTCTGCCTGGCCTCTGCCAGCAGGCGCCGGCGCTCGCGCCGAATGTGCTCGGCCTCCTGGACCATTTGCTGCTCGGCCTCCTGGGCCGCCGCCCTGGCCAGCGCGGCCTCGGCCCTGTCCATCTCCGCGGCCTGCCTGTCGCGCGTGAGGTCATCCAGCACCTGCTCGATGGCCACATGCTCTGGCGCCAGAAGGGACCTTGCCTCCGCCACGACGCCGGGATCGAGACCCAGCCGTTCCGCGATGACGAGGGCGTTACTGCGGCCCGGAAGCCCGATCTGAAGCCGGAACGTGGGCCGCAGCGTCTCAACGTCGAACTCCACGGACGCGTTCTCGATACCGGCTTCCACAGAAGCCAGCATCTTCAGCTCGTTGTAGTGGGTGGTGACCACGGTGTGCAACCCGCGGCGGTGCAGTTCCTGAATGATCGCTCGGGCCAGCGCCACCCCCTCGGTGGGATCGGTTCCTGCGCCGACCTCGTCGAGCAGAACAAGCCCGGGCGGCCGCACGTTTCGCAGGATCTGGACGATGGCGCTCATGTGCGACGAGAAGGTAGACAGGTTCTGTTCGATGGACTGCTCGTCGCCTATGTCCGCGTGCACCTGGTCGAATCGGGCGACGGTGCTGCCGTCCGCGGCCGGTATGAACAGCCCTGCCTGGGCCATCAGGGCCAGCAGGCCGATGGTCTTCAGGGCCACCGTCTTGCCCCCGGTGTTGGGGCCGGTCACGACCAGCGTGGTGAACTCGCCTCCCAGGATGATATCCACCGGGACGACCTCTGCGTCACCCCGGGCGAGGACCAGCACGGGGTGACGCGCGCAGTGCACCTGCATGATGCCGTCCTCGCGCACCTGTGGCGCAGTGGCCCGCAGGCGCGCGGCCAGCGCGGCCTTGGCCGATGCCAGGTCCAGATCGCCCAGGATCTCCCCGTTGGTGCACAACGCTCCGGAGTGTTCACCCACCAGACCCGACAGTTTGCGCAGGATCCGGAGGATCTCCTCGCGCTCCGCGGCATCCAGCTCGCGCCGCCGGTTGCCCAACGGGACCAGCGCCAGCGGCTCCATGAAGAGCGTAGCTCCGCTTGCGCTCGCGTCGTGCACGATGCCCGGGAACTGCGCGCGGTGTTCGGCCCGCACGGGCATGACGAACCGATCACCTCGCATCGTCACCAGCGACTCCTGCAGGTAACGCGCGACGGCCGAATCGTGGAGCAGTCGCTCCAGCGACTCCCGCAGGCGTCGCTCCACGGCCTGGTGCTCGTCGCGGATCCGGCGCAGCTCGGGCGAGGCCGTACTCAGAACCCGGCCCTGGTCGTCCAGGGCCCTGACGATCTCCGTCTCCAACCCCGGCAGCGCGGCCAGGCGGTCGGCCATCGCTGCCAGGCGTAGGGCCAGAGTGCGACGCGAGCGCAGGTGGGCCTGGACGCGCCGGGTGACCTCCAGGGTCTGCGCCACGTCGAGCAGTTCCAGGGGTTCGAGCATTCCGCCCGATGCCGCCATCGCGGCCTGCACCCGGATGTCGCGCGCGCCCCGCACCTGGATCTCGGACTCCGCGGCAACCGCCACCGCCTCCGCGGTAACCTCCAGGGCCGCGCGCACCGCCTCGCCTTCGCGCAATGGCGCCAGGCGCAGCGCCAGCTCGCGCCCCATGGGCGTCACGGTGCCCTCGGCCAGCGCCGCAAGGATCTTGGGAAACTCGAGCACTCGAAGGGTGCGCGCGTCGGCGATCATTGACACCTCTTCATTATAGACGAGAGGGAAACCGCCGCGAGAGCGCGGGGTGGTCGTCCAGTCCGAACCGCCACGCGCGGCCCCGGGCGTTGCTAACCCCGATGCGCGGACCGACGGCAACGGCGACGCGGCGGCGGCCGCCATGAGCCAGGTAGAGCGGAGGCACGGTAAGATCGGAGCCGTTGTGCTCCAGGCCGACCGACATCGCGACGGTCAGGCGGCCGGGGCCTGAGGCAGCGGGCTCGATCGCCCGCAGGAGCACCGCCCCCGGCCGTCCCTCGGGCTCGGTGACAACGTTCAGGCAGGCGTGCAGCCCAAACGCACGGTAGACGTAGGCGATCCCGGGCCGGCCGAACATGACCGCACTGCGCGGGGTCCGCTTGAAGGCATGGCTGGCAGGGTCGTCGGCCCCCCGGTAGGCCTCGGTCTCCACGATGCGACCTACCAGCACTCCCGACGGCGTCTCGTGGACCAGCAGATGGCCCAGCAGGGAACGGGCGACGGCCACCGTGTGCCGTGCGAAGAAGCTGCGCGGAAGCGGCCGGAACTGTCTCATCTCACCGGCTGCGCCGCGGGCGGCCTTCCCGGTGGCCGAGCACCTCGCGCAGCGACGCGAGCGGCAGCGTGTTGATGACCTCTCGCGCCTCGACCCAGCCGCGCCGGGCGGTTCCCACCCCAAGCGGCATGTAGCGCAGCTGCGCGCACGAGTGCGCGTCCGTGCCGATCGCCAGGCGCGCCCCCCGCTCCCTGGCCAGGCGGACGTCGGTGTCCTTGAGGTCCAGGCGCTCGGGCGCGGCGTTGATCTCAAGCGCGGTCCCGGTTCGGACCGCGGCGTCCACCACCGCCTCGATGTCCACCTCGTAGGGGTCGCGCGCGCCGAGCAGGCGGCCGGTGGGGTGACCGAGGATATCCACGTGCCCGCTCTCCATCGCCCGCACTATGCGCGAGGTCATCTCATCACGGCTCATTCGGAAGCGGGTGTGCACCGATGCGATCACCAGGTCGAGGTCGGCCAGCAGCTCGTCGGGGTAGTCCAGGGTGCCATCGGCGGAGATGTCGCACTCGGTGCCGATGAGAACGGCTATCCCCAGGCGGTCTGAGAGAGCGCGGACCTGCCGGATGTGCTCGCGCAGGTCCGCGGCCGGCACTCCTCGCGCGACCTTGAGCGACTGCGAATGATCGGTGATGCAGACGTACTCGTATCCCATCGCCACTGCGGCGGCTGCGATCTCCTCGACGCTATCGGCGCCGTCGCTCCACGATGTGTGCGCGTGAACCTCGCCGCGGATGTCCTCGGCCTCGATCAACCGCGGCAGCCGCCCTGCCTCCGCCGCCTCGATCTCGCCCTTGTCCTCCCGAAGTTCGGGCGGGATCCACGGCAGGCCGAGGGCGCGGTAGATGCCGGCCTCGGTGCGACCGGCCACCCGGCGACCGGCCACGCGGCGGTCGTCCCCGCCGCGACCGTCCCCCGACCGCCACAGGCCGTACTCGTTGAGCTTCAACCCGGCGCGGGCCGCCCGCTCGCGCAGGGCGACGTTGTGCTCCTTGCTGCCGGTGAAGTACTGCAGCGCCGCGCCATACGCGGCGGGCTCCACAACGCGCAGGTCGGCCTGCAGCCCGATGTCCAACACCACGGAGGACCGGGTGGAACCCCGCTCCAGCACCTCGCTGACTTCGGGCGCCGTCGTGAAGGCGTCCATCACCCGACCGGGCGCCCGGCTGGTTACCAGGATGTCCAGGTCGCCCACGGTCTCCCTCATGCGGCGGATGCTGCCGGCGGCGCTGATCTGTTTCACGCCTGGGACGGCCCGCAATCGCTCCACCATCTCGACTGCCGCGGGTAGGGCAAAGCCCAGGGGCCGGCGCCCGGCCTGGCGGCGCACCATCGCGATGCCGCGCAGTATGGCCTCCTCGGTCCGCTGACCCATGCGCGGCAGTTCGCGAATGCGGCCCGCGGCAGCCGCGGCCTCCAGTTCGTCCAGCGTCGAGATGCCCAGCTGCTCGTGCAGCAACAGCGCGGTCTTGGGCCCGACCTCAGGCACCAACATCAAGGTGGTCAGCCCAGGCGGAAGCGAGGCGGCCAGTTCTTCGTAGGCGTGCATCGTGCCGGTGGCCAGGAACTCGACGATCTTCTCCGCCAGGGCCTTGCCTATTCCGGGAATCTCGGTCAGGCCTCCTCGGGCGGCGACCTCGGCAACATCCTCTGAGAGTCCCTCTATGGCGCGGGCTGCCCGGCGGTAGGCGTTGATACGGAAAACCGACTCGCCCCCTATCTCGAGCAGATCGGCTATCAGCGCAAACCGTTGGGCGACGGCCCGGTTCTGCGTCACGCCGGGTTCGTCAGAACCTGTGGTCCGGACCGATCGGCGGGAACGGGATCGGGCTGATCCGTTGAAGGTGAGTGACGGCGCCTCGCTGAGCCGCCGCGACGTACCGCACGATCGGCGACCGCTCGACGTCCTGCGCGATGGCCTCCGACAGAGGCGAGGCCAGCAGGATTCCTACCCCGGCCATAGTCGCGACCAGGGCCTTGAGCGCGCCTGTGAGAATCCCAAGGAGCTGGGCGTACAGGCCTGGTCGCTTGCCGCCTGGCAGGATGCTGATCAGCACGGCCAGCAGCGTGTACGCGACCAGGAAAGCCAGGACGAATCCAACGGTCCGCCCCCATTCCAGGGGCAGGGGGCTCCCTTTTGTGATGCGCTCGCCCAGGGCCGGGAAGGCGATCGCCGCGGCCGCGTAGGCAACCACCAGCGCCACCGCGCCCAGCAGGGACGCGACGCCGCCCTTGAACATTCCCTGCACGACGAACCCAATCAGCAGCACGATCGCGATCCAGTCAAGCCAGGTCACTGCAGCCACCTCCAGGATGCCCGTTCACCAAAGACGATACCCTATATGCCACTCCGGCATACCTATGCGCGGACCTTGACCGGCAGGCGCGCGGCCAAGGCCGCGCATATCTCCAGCATCAATCCCTCGATCTCTTCGCCGGTGAGGGTGCGGTCCGGAGCGCGAAACGTCAGGGTGTAGGCCAGGTTGCGCGTCCCCGGAGCGAGCGGCGGGCCGGTGTAGGCGTCGAACAACTCCACCGACTCCAGCAGTGCGCCGCCGGCCTCGACCAGCGCTCCCTGTACCGCCGCATGGGGCAGACCCAACGGCGCCACCAGGGCAACATCGCGCACCACTGCCGGATACCGCGGCATGCCCGTGAATCTCGGCTGAAGCACCGCGCGGCCGAGCAGCACATCCAGATCCATCTCGCTCACGCAGGTGCGGCCTGGAAGATCGAACCGGGCGGCAACTTGGGGATGCAGCTCGCCCATCACCCCGGCCTCCACGCCTCCGACGCTGACGCGTCCACACCGCGCCGGATGCATCCACGCGGGACCGCCGGCTTCCACTGCAAGCGGTCCTGCCCGCAGCTCGCCGGAGAGGGTTTCCAGCACGCCCCTCAGGTGCAGCAGCGTGGCCTCGCGCAGATCCCGGGCGTCCTCCCAGAACCCGGCCAGCCACACCCCGCGCATCGCTATCGCCAGTGCGCGCCGTTCCCTCACCACGCCGCCTTCAGCCCGGAAGGTGCGGCCGATCTCAAACAGGTGGATCGCTCCCTGCCGCCGCGCGACGTTGACCCGTACCGCCTCCAGCAGTCCCGGAAGCAGAGCGGACCGCAGGTGGGTGTGATCGGCGGTAAGCGGGTTGGAGATGGGCACGGCCAGGCGCCACGGATCGCCCTCCTCCACCCCCAACTGGTCCAGCGCGCGCGGGTGGACGAGTGACAGCGTCATCGCCTCGGTCAGGCCCGCACGCACGAGCGCGTCGCGCGCAGCGCCCTCGGCTTCCAGCGTGACCGGGCGGCGTCCCTGCTGCATGATCTCGCACGGCATCGCCTCTGGAATCCGGTCGTAACCGTGGTGGCGGGCCACTTCCTCGACGAGGTCTTCCTCGCGCTCCAGATCCCTTCGGCCGACCGGGGGCACGGCGAAGACCGAATCCCCCTCAAGGCGTACCTCGAGCCCGAGCCGGGTGAGGACGGACACAACCTCATCAGGCGGTATCTCCACACCCAGGACGCGCACCAAGCGCGGGAGCCGCAGCCTGATTACCGGCCTGGGCACCGGCGCCGGATAAACGTCCACCCCAAAGCGCAGGACCCGTCCTCCCGAGAGGCCGGCTATGAGCCCGGCGGCCCGGCGCGCTGCACGGGCGACCCCTTCGGGATCCACCCCGCGCTCGAACCTTGCGCTGGCCTCGGTGCGCAGGCCGATGCGACGGCTCGTGCGGCGCACGCCGGCAGGCGCAAACGACGCTGCTTCCAGCAGCACAGTGTGGGTCCCCGGCCCGATCTCGGTCTCGGCGCCGCCCATAATGCCGGCCAGGGCCACGGGACGGCGGGCGTCCGCGATAACGAGCATCGCGGGGTCGAGCGTGCGTCCCACGCCATCCAGCGTCACCAGGTGCTCGCCTGCGGCGGCCGATCGCACGATGATCCGACGTCCATGTAGCGCGTCGAGGTCAAATGCGTGCAGGGGTTGCCCCCATTCCAGCATCACGTAGTTCGTCGCGTCCACCACCGCGTTCACGGGCCGGATACCGGCCGCCTCCAGCCTGGCAGCGATGGCAGGGGGCGAGGAACCGACCGTGATACCCGTGATCACGTGGGCCACGTAGCGAGGGCAAAGCGAAGCGTCGGCAATCTCCACCGCGGCCATGGAGGAAGCGGGTGGGTCCACCTCGTCGAGATCGTCCTCCGGCAGATGTGCGTCGCAGCCCGCCCACGCCGCCAGCTCGCGGGCGATGCCGATCATGCTCAGCAGGTCCGGCCGGTTGGAGGCTATCTCGAGATCCAGCACCAGGTCTCCCCCGGCGCGCTCGACTCCCTCCACCCCGATGCCCAGCATGGGCAGGCGCTCGACCAGCGCCTCGGCGGGTTCGGGCAACTCAACGTACTCTCTCAGCCACGACAGCGGGGCGCGCATCTAGAACTGCTCCAGCAATCTGAGATCGTTCTCCCACAGCAGGCGGATGTCGGGGATCCCGTAGCGCACCATGGCCGGCCGGTCAACCCCCAGGCCGAACGCAAGAGCCGTGTACCGCTGTGGGTCAATCCCGGCCATCTCCAGCACCCTGGGGTGGAACATGCCGCACCCGCCCAGCTCCAGCCACCGTCCCTCGAACGACACCGCCAGTTCGGCGCTGGGTTCGGTGAAGGGGAAGTAGCTGGGCTGGAAACGCGTCTTGGTCTGGGGCCCGAACATCTCGCGCGCGAACGCGGCCAGCACGCCCTTGACGTTGGCGAACGTGATCGTCTCGCCGACCATGAACCCGTCCACCTGGTGGAACACCGGCATGTGCGTGGCGTCCACGGGGTCCCGGCGATAGCACCTTCCGCTGGTGACGATGCGCATCGGCGGCGTCCGTCCCACCATCACCCGTGCGTCCACGACGGTGGCGTGCGTGCGCAGCAGCAGCTCGTCGCCGAGATAGAAGGTGTCCTGCGTGTCGCGGGCCGGGTGGTCGCGCGGCATGTTGAGCCGCCCGAAGTTGAACTCGTCGGTTTCCACTTCGGTTCCCTCGACCACCTCAAACCCGAGCCCGATGAAGATCCGCTCGACCTCGTCGAGCGTGCGCCGAAGCACGTGCCGGCGGCCCAGCGGCCCGCGCCGGCCGGGCAGCGACACGTCAATCCGCTCATCTGCCAGGCGTTCTGCCTCCTGAGCAGTGGTGAGCTCGGCCGCGCGGCCGTCGAACGCCGCCAGCAGCGTCTCCCGGGCGCTGTTGAGGCGCGCGCCGAGTGACGCGCGCTCGGGTCCGCTCAGGACAGGGATGCCCTTGAGGAGCGCGGCGATCTCGCCCCGGCGCCCCAACACGCGGTGGCGCATGGCCTCCAGCACGTCGGGTGCCGTCACCCCCCCGAGCGCCTCGATCGTTTGGGTCACGAGCCGGTCAACATCATCGGGCATGTGGCCCCTCCCGGGGAATGCCAAAGCGCCTTCGCCCCCAGGGGCGAAAGCGCCTCGCTTCCGCGATACCACCCTCATCCATCGCCTGGCGGCCGTGCCGCACGCTTCTCAGTCGGGCAAGCGGCTCAGCGGACCCGGGGTTGTCCGGGCACACCGCCGATATGCCAGGTATGCCCAGATCGAGCCGGTCGATTCGAAGAGCCGCCACAACGCCTCAGCCGACCAGACCTGGTCCACGGCCCTCCTCTGATCGCTCGGAGAAACGATCCTGAAACCCGCGCCAGATCAGGGTTCCAGCCAATGCCGTGCGCTTGCCGTGAGTATAGCACAGGCTGAAAGCGGCTGACAAGCGTGTGAGGGGCCGGTCATAGAATTGCGGGCGGGGCGCCGCGCCTGCGGACGACCTCGTATAGGAGCACGCCCGCCGCCACCGCGGCGTTGAGCGACTCCACCGGCCCCAGCAGTGGAATGCGGACGCGCGTCCCAAGATCGAACCACGCCGGATCAGGCCCGGCGGACTCGTTCCCAACGACGATCGCCAGCGGTGGACCCAGGGGCGCAGAGGTATAGTCCTGATCTCCTCTAGCGTCCGCCACGATCACGCGGACCCCGCAGGCGACAAGTGCCGCCCGCAGCGAGGCACCGTCGAGCCCAAGCACGGGGACCCTGAAGGCCGCTCCCATGGAGGCGCGCATCGCCTTGGGCTGAAACGGATCCGCGGTGCCCTCGGTCACCGCGACCGCCGAAGCTCCGGATGCGGCCGCGGTCCGCACCATGGTGCCGAGGTTTCCGGGATCTTGGATTCCGTCGGCTACCAGCAGCAGGAGCCCGGGCGAAGTTAGGATCGCAGCGTCCGGCGGGGACGGACGCCGGGCCAGGGCCACGACTCCCTGGGATGTCGTCACGCGGCCGGCGGCCTGCACGACGCGCAAGGTGGCCTGGCAGACGCGCGCGCCTGCATCCCTGAGGCGCGCGCCCAGCGGCGAGCCCGCGGGGTCCTGCTCGTCGCCGGCAATCAGGGCCGCCTCAATGATGATGCCGGCATCGAGGGCCTCCTGGATCAGGCGCGGCCCGTCCAGCACGATCCGCTGCAGGGGATCGCGGCGCGGATGCCCGCCCGCCCTCCGCATCGCCTGCACCAGGGGGTGGCGCGTGGAGGTGATCATGTCGCCGGTTGGCTAGAGTGAGGTCTCCAGCCTGGTAAGCTGCCGGTTCTCCCCCACCACGACCAGCACGTCCCCGGCCAGAAGACCGGTCTCCGGGTCAGGGGAGATCAGCAACTGACTGTCCCGGCGGATCAACAGCACGCTGACGCCGAAACGGGCCTTGAGATCCAGCCTCCCAAGTGTCTGGCCCACCAGGCGATCGGGCACGCTGAGCTCCTCGATCGAGAACGTGGGTGAGATCTCAATGTAATCCAGGACCCCGGGCGACGAGAGGGTGTGTGCGATGCGCACGCCCATGTCGCGTTCTGGGTAGATAACCACGTCCGCACCGACGCGATCGAGCACCTTGCCCTGCAGGTCGTTGGAGGCCTTGGCCACGATCTTCTTGCAGCCGAGCTCCTTGAGGATCAGCGTGGTCAGGATGCTCTCCTGCATGGCAGCGCCGATCGCCACGACCACCGCGTCCATGTTCGCAATCCCAACGCCCCTGAGCGCCTCGGCGTCCGTTGAGTCCAACTGCACCGCATGCGTCACGTCATCGGCTATGCGCCGGAGCGAGTCCTCGTTCTTGTCGATCGCGAGCACCCGGTGCCCTAGCTGGTGCAGCGTCGCCGCTACGCTCCGGCCGAACCGCCCCATTCCAATCACCGCAAATTCGCTCATCGTCATCTCCACCCGCCCGGATGATCCGACCGTGGCGCCGGGCTCACGTCGTTATCCGATGTACAGCCTCTCCTCAGGATAGCGCACCCGGGGCGGCCGGTGCCACCGGGTCAGCCCGAACGCGACCGTCAGCAACCCGACGCGGCCGCTGAACACGGTCAGCATCACGATAATCCTGCCCCACGGTGAGAGGTGTGGCGTCAACCCTGTGCTCAACCCCACGGTCCCGAAGCCCGACGTGATCTCGAACAGCGCCGGCAGGAACTCCACGCGCTCAATGGCGGCAAGCATGACCGACATCGCGAACACGAAGGCCAGCGAGACGAAGGCTATGGTCAGGGCCTTGTTGATATTCTGGACCATAATCCGGCGTCCGAACATCACCGGCTCCCCGGTTCCCCGGATGCTGCTGAGAATCACCGCCAGTGGCGCCATGAACGTTGTCGTCTTGATGCCTCCGCCCGTACCGCCGGGGGATGCACCGATGAACATGAGCGCGGCAATGAGCATTAGTGTCGGCTCCGCCAGCGCCCCGATCTCAATGGTGTTGAACCCCCCGGTCCTGGGCGTCACCGCTTGGAAGAAGGCCGCGAGCAGCCGCGCGGGAACCGGCAGGGCTCCCAGCGTCTTGGGGTTGGCAAACTCAAACAGCGCGATCAACGCCGTCCCGATGCCTATCAGCATCCCCGTGGCCAACAGCACCGTCTTCGAGTGCAGCGTCAGGCGCCGCGAGCGCAGATCGAACAGTACCGAAAACCCGAGGCCGCCAAGGATGATGAGCCCCGCGATGATCATTGACACCACCGGGTCGCCGGCATATGCGGTCAGGCTCCTAAAACCACCCATCAGGTCAAACCCGGCGTTGTTGAACGCCGATATGCTGTGGAAGACCCCCAGGTACAGCGCGCGTACAAACGGCTCCTCGCCCATCCAGCGCAAGGTCAGAATCGTCGCTCCGGACGCTTCCACGATCAGCGTCATCAGAATGAGGCGCCGCGTGAACCGCACCACGCCCCCGAGGTCGTAGAGGTTGTGGGACTCGGTGAGGATGATCCGCTCCCGAAGCCCGATTCGCCATCTCAGAACAAGGGCCAGGAGCGCCCACGAGGTCATGTATCCGAATCCCCCGAGCTGTATCAACACCAGGATCACCAGCTCGCCAAGAGACGAGTAGTGATCCGCGGTGTCCACGACCGTCAGGCCGGTGACGCACGTCGCCGATGTGGCGGTGAAGAGCGCGGTGAGAAAGGGCGTGGGCCGACCCGACTCGGAGGCAGCCGGCAGGCTGAGCAGCACCGCTCCGACCAGGATGATCGTTATGAAGCCAATGATGATGGTCTGGGAGGGGCTGAGGGTCAGCCGTCCTGACCAGGGATGTCGAGCCAGCGCGAACTGGCGAACCATCTACAGAGTCGGCGTCCTCGCCACGCCCATCCCTGGCATTGCACGGAGCCGCCGGGGACCAACTACCGGCGGCTAGGACTCCAGATGTGCCTTGGCGCGCGCGACCAGCGCGTCAAAGGCCGTCCGGTCTTTCACCGCCAGGTCGGCCAGGACCTTGCGGTTCACGCTCACGCCCGCCTTGCGTAGGCCGCTGATCAGCCGGCTGTACGAAACGCCGCTCACGCGCGCGGCTGCGTTGATGCGGGTGACCCACAACCGCCGGAACTGCCGCTTGCGCAGGCGCCGACCCGCGAATGCCTGCGCCAGAGCGCGGGTTACATACTGCGTGGCCAGGCGGTACCATCGGCTCTGGCCGCCCCGGTACCCCCGCGCCAGTCGCAGGATCTTCTTGTGGCGGCGACGTGCTGTGACGCCGCGCTTGATGCGTGCCATGACCAACCCACCTTCCGTTGGGACACTGCCTGGCGGACCCCCAATGCGCTATTGGCCGGGGAGCAACCGCCGCAACCGCTTCTCATCGCTGGCGTGTACGGAGACCACTGCGCGCAGAGAGCGCCTGCGCTTGGGGCTCTTCTTGACCTTCAGATGCCCGCCGTGCTGGCGCCCCCGCGTCAGGCGGCCTGACCCCGTCGTTCTGATGCGCTTCGTGGCGCCCTGGTGTCGCTTTGTTTTTGGCACCGATCCCTCTCCCGTCTCCTACCCCTTGCGAGGGGCGAGGAGCATGATCATGTTCCTGCCTTCCTGCTTGGGCATGCCCTCGACCACCCCGACTTCTGCCACCGCCAGGGCCAACCGTTGGAGCAATGCCTCCCCCACCTTTGGGTGGGCCATCTCGCGCCCCCGGAACCACATCGCGACCCGGACCTTGTCGCCGTCCTTGAGGAACTCCATCACCCGGCGGATCTTGACCTGGAAATCGTGCTCGCCTATCTTCGGGCTCATCCGCATGCCCTTGAGATCGCCGCCGCGCGACTTCCGGTGGGCGTCCCTGTCACGCTTGCTCTGCTCGTACTTGTACCGCCCGTAGTCCATGATCTTGCACACGGGCGGGGACGCCGTGGGGGCTACCTCCACGAGGTCCAGAGTGTGCTCCTGGGCGCGCGTGAGCGCCTCACGGGTGGGCACGATCCCCAGCTGCTCGCCGCCGGGACCGATCAATCGCACCTCTCGGACTCTTATCCGGTCGTTGATCCTAGTCTCGCGTTCGATGCTCTCTCGCCCTCCTTGGCCCCCCGTGCTTGAGATCGTCCGACAGCCCAAGAAACAAAAAGGGGACGGCAGGTGCCATCCCCACATTCGCGCCGCTGCCACAGCGACCCGGGTCGCATCGCGGTACCTCTTGAACGCCCGGGTGAGAAGCGGATGGCTTCTACTTTCGGCTGCCAGACCTTGCGGAGTATAGCACGGGGGTATGTGGCCGTCAATCGTATGCACCGGCCCGTAGCAGCGCGCGCCCCCCGCAGGGGAAACACGCGCCATGACACCGAACGAAGTAGGAGTATGCGGGGGAACTCCAGAGAGACCCGGGGCTCGCACTCGCCGGTCGCCGCGCTCGGCAGCGCGGTCCTCCACGGCCTGTCCGAACTCGGCAGGGCCGCCCAGATGTTGGCCGCGGCGCTCCGCTGGGTGCTCCGCGGGCGGCTGGAGATCCGCGAGACGGTGGTCCAGATCAACCGCATCGGAATTGAGTCCGTGCCGGTCGTTCTGATCACCGGCGCCTTCTCGGGCATGGTCCTGGCCTATCAGACGGCGCGGCAGCTGGCGGATTTCGGCGGCCAGGGCTTCGTCGGCGGGCTGGTAGGTCTCTCCATAGCGCGTGAGGCCGCACCGGTCTTCACGGCGATCACCGCGGCCGGCCGGGTGGGCGCGGGCATGGCAGCGGAGATCGGCACGATGGCCGTAACCGAGCAGATCGATGCCCTGCGCGTGCTGGCCACCGATCCGGTACGCTACCTGGTGGTCCCGCGGCTGGTTGCGGCGGCCCTGGCGCTGCCGATCCTGACCGCCTTCGCAAACGTCGTGGGCGGGGCCGGCGGATACGCCGTGGCCACCGCCGCCGGGATCAGCGGCGGCGCCTTCATGTCGTCGATCCAACGGTTTCTCTGGCCGTACGATATCGTGGTCGGCCTGATCAAGGCGGTCTTCTTTGGACTGATTATCGCCTCGGTGGGCTGCTACCGGGGCCTCAACACCACCGGCGGCGCGGACGGCGTGGGGCGCGCGACAACCGGCGCGGTGGTCGTCGCGATTGTCCTGATCCTCGTGTTCAACTACTTCCTGGACATGATCTTCTTCTAGGCTGTTGCGTGGAGTGATGAACAAGAAGGCGCGCGAGGGAACAATGGTTGAACAACATCCCCCGGGCACGCCGGGTGAAGCGGTCATCGTCGCGTCGGATCTCTGGAAGTCGTTCGGTCCGACCGTGGCGCTGGCCGGCTTCTCCCTGGAGGTCCGCCGCGGCGAGATCCAGGTAATCATGGGCCCCAGCGGCTGTGGAAAGAGCGTCCTGCTCAAGCACCTCGTGGGCCTCGTCAAACCCGACCGGGGCGAGGTTCTGGTCTTCGGACAGCCGGTGCACGCCATGTCGGAGCATGAGCTCGACGCGCTGCGGATCCAAATCGGTGTCGTCTTTCAGTCAGCCGCCCTGTTTGACTCGCTCACCGTGACACAGAACGTGGCGTTCCCCCTGCGCCGGCACCGCCGCCTGACCGAGGGGGAGATTGCCGAGCGGGTACGCGATATGCTGGCACTTGTGGAGATGGACGGCACCGAAGACCTCACGCCTGCGGCGCTGTCAGGAGGCATGCGCAAGCGCGTCGGCATCGCCCGTGCCCTGGCGCTCGACCCCCCTCTCATGCTGTATGATGAACCTACCAGCGGGCTTGACCCGCTGACCGCGCACACCGTGGACAAGCTTGTCCTGCGGCTGCGGGCGGAGCTGGGGGTGAGTTCGGTGGTAGTCACCCACAGTCTGGACAGCGCTTTTCACCTGGCCGACCGGCTGGCGGTCATGGACTCCGGACGCCTTACCGCCTCCGGTACGCCAGAGGAGATCCTGGCATCCACGGACCCGTTCGTCCGGCGGTTCCTGGACACCCGTGCGATCGAGGTGAGGGCTTCATGAGCGCGGAAACCAAAGCGGGGATCGTCACGCTGCTGGGGGTCGTGGCGCTGGTCGGTTCCATAGCCTTCCTGCGCGGAGGGTTCGCGATCCGCGATCAGGGCTACACCCTGCACCTCCGGGTGGCCAACGCGGGCGGCCTGACCCTGGGGGCTCCGGTGCACATGGCAGGGATCGAGGTCGGCCGCGTGAAGCGACTCAGTCTCACACCGGAGAAGAAGGCGGACGTCGTTCTCAGCGTGCGCCATGGGGTCTCCATCCCCGAGGGATCGCGCTTCTCTATCGCCTCCGCGGGGTTGCTGGGTGATCGTCTGGTAACGGTTATCCCGGGCCCGCCCGGCGCCCCGGCCCTGGCGCCGGGGTCGGTGGTAACGGGTACCGAACCCCTGACGACCGACGAACTGCTCGACCGCGTGGTTTCGGTGGCCAAGCGCGCAGAGGAGGCGCTGTCAAGCGTCAACCGGGTCATAGGCGATCCGGACCTCGCCGAAGGTCTGCGCGAGACCGTGCGCAACGCGCGCGAGGCATCGGCCCGGATGGCACGCGCGGCCGACCACGTGGAGCGTACCACGCGGACGCTGGACCGTACGGTTACGGGCGAGATTCCCGAGATCGCCCGTCAGTTGCGCGGCATGGCTGTGGAGCTGGCGGGGGCCGCCGGAGAGGTACGCACGCTGGTCAGGCAGGTGGCCGGGGACGGGCGCACCGCGGAGCAGGTTCGGGCGGCCGTGACCTCGATCCAAAGGGCATCAGCGGGAATCGAGAAGATGGTGGGCGATCTCTCCGGCGTGGTCAACGAGCAGGAGGTCCGCGCCGTGCGCTCCTCGCTGGCCGAGGCTCGAACCGCGATCACCGACGCCAGGCTGGCGGTGGGCGAGGCCCGAACTGCGATCGGACGCGCCGACCGCGTGGTTGAGCGGGTCGGGCGGATCTTGCCCGAACGGTTGGAACTCCCGGACTTCCGCAGCGCCTACCGGCTCGAGTACGCGTTCTGGCACGACGGAACGCGCCTGGCGCACGACGTGAGCTTCACGCTGCTGCCGGATGCGCCGCGTACCTACCTGTTTACATGGCGGGAGGTCGGAGGAGCCAACCGCATTGGGCTGCAGGTGGGCAACAAGCTGGACGAGCGGACGCTGTTCCGCTACGGTCTGATTGACTCTCACCTGGGCGTCGGTCTGGATTACCACGCGTCGCCCAGCACCTCCTATGCCCTGGACCTCTACAACATCAGCAGCATCAGCCTGAACCTCTACGCCCGCTACTACCTCCGACCGGATTACGGTATAACGCTGCGGGCACAGAGCGTGTTCTCCCAACCGACCTTCGGGATCGGGATGTTCAAGAGGTTCTAGCCGACCAGCACCGCCTGGAACGCCCGGACCACGATCGGCACGTCATCGGCGGTGATATGGCGGTTTGTCACAAGCCGAATCCGGCGCGGACCCGAGGCACCAACCCAGACGTTGCGTTCCCGCAGGCGCTCTGCGACCGCGACCGCGTCGTGTCCGATCAGGTCCAGGCGAACGATGTTGGTCTGCACGCGGGCCAGATCAATCTCCAGAGCGGGGATGCCGCCAAGTGATGCGGCCAGCGTGCGCGCAATCCGGTGGTCATCGGCGAGGCGGTCCACCATTTGCCCTAGGGCCACGATTCCGGCGGCGGCCAGCACTCCGGCCTGCCGCATGCCGCCCCCGAGCATCTTGCGGAAGCGCCTGGCGCGGTCCACGAACCCGGATTCGCCGCAGAGCAGCGACCCCACCGGCGCAGAGAGCCCCTTGGACAGGCAGAACGCCACCGAGTCAACCGGCGCCGACAGCGCGGATGCCGGCACGCCCAGCGCCACGGCCGCGTTGAAGATCCGGGCCCCATCCATGTGCACGGGTATGCCGTGACGGTGAGCGGTCGCGGCCAAATCCTCGATCTGCCCCAATGGAATCACAGTCCCCCCGTGCCGGTTGTGGGTGTTCTCCAGGCAGACCAACCGCGTGGGAGGATAGTGTACGTTCGGCGGCCGCAGCGCGTCCTCGAGCTGCTCGCCGCTGATGCACCCCCACTCCGTCGGCAGGGCGCGGGGCATGGTTCCGGCTAGGGTGGCAAGCGCTCCGCCCTCGTAGTGCAGCATGTGGGCCTCTGAGTCGGCGATCACCTCATCGCCCTTCTGCGTGTGGGCCATGACCGCCAGCACGTTGGCCATGGTCCCGCTGGGAACGAAGATGGCCGCGGCCATGCCGGTGCGCTCTGCGGCCAGCGCCTCCAGCGCGTTGATCGAGGGGTCTTCGCGGTAGACGTCGTCGCCGACCTCGGCGCGCGCCATTGCCTCCCTCATCGCCTCGGTGGGATGCGTCACGGTATCGCTGCGCAGGTCTATGGCGCGCGGCAGAGAGCTACTGCTCATGGGGAGCCCTGGAGGCGGAGTACAGGCCGATGCCGCGGCCGGCCACGGCTGACCCGACATACGCCATCAGGAACAACAGCACTCCCTTCAGGGCCAGCGTCCGCAGCGCCTCGCCCGCGTCCACCGAAGGAGCAGAGCCCGTGAGTTGCCCGATGACGCCGGCACCGGTAATATCCCGGTAGGCCAGCGTAAAGACAATCACCAGAAAAAGGATCCCCAACAGAAATACAAACAGACCCAACCACCTTCCCGACTGATCGCCTTCTGAACGCGCGCTGATCATCGATCTCCCTCCGATACTTTTTTTTGTGCGCCCGACTACGAACGGGCACCGGCCAGCGCGGACCCGCAACGACACGTGCGCTCACCGGGCACCGCGGCCACCACGCCCAGTATCAGCTCCCGCAGCCGGGGAAGGTTGGCCTGGAAGTTGCGGAGCACCTCTTCCGCGCTGACGGGTGCGGCCTGCGGGTCGCCCTCCACCCCTACATCATAGTCGGTTATCAGCGAGACGTTCAGGTAGCACAGCTCGGCCTCCCGGGCCAGCAGGGCCTCTGGGTACTGGGTCATGTTGATGACTTCCCAGCCGGATGCGCGAAACCAGCGGCTTTCCGCCCGGGTCGAGAACCGCGGCCCCTGTATGACAACCACGGTACCTGAGGGGTGCGCGCTCAGACCCAGCCGGTTGGACACCTCTTGGGCCACGCTCCGGAGCTGCGGGCAGTAGGGATCGGCCAGACTAACGTGCACCGTCTCCGGTCCGTCGAAGAAAGTGTCGCGCCGACCGCTGGTTCGGTCCACGAGCTGATCGCAGATCACGAATTCGCCCGGCCGGACGTGGGCCTGGAGACTGCCCGCGGCCACCGGACCTATCACGCGGGTAACCCCAAGCTGCTTCATCGCCGCGATGTTCGCACGGTAGTTGATGGCGTGCGGCGGCAAATGGTGTCGCCGGCCGTGTCGGGGCAGAAACGCCACCTTTCGGCCCGCGACCTCGCCCAGGGTGACCACGTCGCTGGGCCGCCCGTACGGGGTATCGACCTCCACCTCCCGCGCGCCTTCGAGCAGCGAGTAGAACCCAGAACCTCCAATCACGCCGATCTCTGCCTCGCTCATCCGGCCTCACGCCTCCTCCTGCACATGTCGTGCTCGAGCAGGGCCGAGATCTCCGCAAGCACGCCCCCGGCGCTTGCCCTTATGGTAATCGCAGCCCGATCGTCGTACGGCGTCGGTTCGCGGTTGACGATGATGAGCCTGCCACCGGCCTCCAGCGTTTCCAGGGGCAGGTAGGCCGCGGGAGTAACCTGAAGCGATGAGCCCACAACAAGCATCAGGCGACTGGCGCGGGCGGCCCGCACCGCGGCCTGCCACGGTTCCTCTGGCAGCAGTTCGTCAAAGAGAACCACGTTGGGCTTCAAAAGGCCGCCGCACGAAGGACATCGCGGCAGGCCGCCGGCTCCAATCGCGGTGCGAAGCCGTGCGGCGGGGCCCAGCTCTCCGCACCCGATGCACGCCGACTCCCGCAGGTTGCCGTGCAGTTCGATAACGCGGCAGGAACCTCCGGCCTGATGGAGGCCGTCCACATTCTGGGTGACCACGGTCTTCACCCATCCTGCGCGCTCCATCGCCGCAAGAGCACGGTGGCCGATATTGGGAGCCGCGCCGCCCAGGTGACAGAGTCGCTCGCGGTAGAAGTCGTAGAAGACCTCAGGCCGCCGCTCGAGCGTCCCTCGCGAGGCAACCGCGATGGGATCCACTCCCGCCCACAGGCCGGACGCTGAGCGAAAATCGGGAAGACCCGACTCGGTGCTCATACCGGCGCCGGTGAAGACGATCGCTCCTCCGGCCATCCTCAGCAGCGAGGCCGCTTCAAGCGTGCTCATCATAGGTCAATCAGCCACCCATCTGGGTCAAACGGCCACCCCTGACCCTCGCCGATCTCGACCCCTTCCTGGTCGTGCATCTCCTCGGCCACGGCCTGGGATACCAACAGGCGCTCCAAGTGCAGGGTGTTCGCGATGCGCACTACCCTGGCCTTCCGGGGTTCGTCAATGCCCAGCGTCTTGAACGCCGTAACTATCGCGTCGCGGTCGGATGGAAGCGTGATGGGAATGAACGTCCTCTGTATAAAAGTGCTGGTAATAGCGTTCAGGTTGGTAACCTCCCGGTCAATGGCGTCCACCAGCCGCTGCGTGGTAAGGTCGGCAAGACCGATGCCATTGGCATTGCCCTCGGACTCGGGCGAGAGGCGCAGGGCCACGATGCGGCCGATCCGGGGAGAGGCGGGCTCCGGCATTCCGGGGACGCGCATCCGCCCGATTATGGTGGGATCCATCCCGGTGCCGGAGAAGTTCTTACCGACCCGGTCCACCACGAGGACATCCATCTCCTCCACGGGCAGGCGCGGCATCATCTCGCGCGCCCTGGCAAAAAGCGCCATCTCCCGCTCCACCAGCTCGTTAGGGAAGAGCGCCTCGACGATGGCCGGCTCGTCGCGGGCATTCTCAACAACGGCCAGCCCTCCCACCACCATGCCGCGATCAAGGTACACCTGTGCCATCGCGCGAATCGCGCCGGGCAGCGCAGTCAGCCCCTGCCGGTGAATCTGCGTTGCGCCCTCAACCTTGCCCAAACCGACACCGAGCATCTTCATGAGGCCGCTGCCAAACGGCTCGAAGAAGATGGTGTGGGGCTTGATGCGGTTGACCACCAGGATCCCATCGCAGCCGGCAGCTGCGCGGTCGCAGAAGGCGGCCAAGCCGTCCGGCGTGTGTCCGATGACCACGGTCTCCATGCGTGTCGAGATCGGCGCTCCCACCGTTTCTTGGGTAATGCCGAGATGCGCGAGTAACCGGCGCTGCCCATCGCTCGTGCCCCTGCCGTGACTGCCCATGGCGGCCACAACCAGCGGATCGGCCCCGCAGCGGCGCAGGTGATCCACCGCGGCCCGCAACACAACCGCGATCTGGGCGATCCCCCGGCTGCCCGCGGTCAGCGCGATGCGCCTCCCCCTGATCCGCGGATCCAGCTCCAGGCGCGCCAGCGCCTGGTGGGTCGCCTCCTCGAGGTCGGGAATCCTCGTGCCGGGCAGGCGCCGGTGTATCGCGTGCATTGCGGGAAGTGCCGTCATCAATGATCTCCAGGCCTGTCCCGTTGGGTGCGCTGGCGGCGCAGCCGGGCGATGTAGAGGCGGGCAGCCGTCTCCATGGAGGCGGCGCGCGCCGCTGCCTCGGCCTCGTCCTCGATGCGCCACCTATCGGCGGCGTCATATTCCGCGTCGTCTGGGGCCGGTGCTCTCCTTGCAACGGCCGCCGCCATCGCCGCCAGGCGCCCCAGGTTCTGCTCGATCGCCGAGAGGCGGCGGAGCGCCACCTCGGCCGCAAACCCCACCATTGCCATGGCGCCGAAGAGGGGCCATAGCGGCCTTGACCTACGCTCGGGAGAAAGCGGGGGCGCCAGAGCCTCGGCAGGCGTTGCCACGACACGCGCGCCTGCCGCTTCCACCATGTGCGCAATCACCGCTCGGTTCAGCCCAACCTGCCGGAGCTCCGGCGAGTACGGCACCGCCAGCGGGAGCGTGAACCGGCCCGTCTGCCGGCCGCCTTCGAACGCAACCACCCTAACAAGATACGCCCCAGGCGGCGGAAGCGGAAGGTCGGCCTCGTACCAACCCGGCCGGGTCTGGACGAGGGGAGCCGCCCCCACCTCGCCACGATCGCCGGCAAGCGTCACGGCGGCCTCCCAGCCCATGTAGGGAGAGCCGTCGGTGGCGCGCGCGTCGAGCACGATGCGCACCCGCTCACCGACCGTCTCGGCGTGAACGTCCAGCGATCCGGTCTGGCGGCTCATCGCCCACCGCACCGCCTGGGACCAGAACCGCGCCGCACCGCTCCAACCGCTCCAGGGAGCGGTCCACCGAGACCGCGCGTCGGTCGTGATCGCCACGGCCCGTCCGACGCCGTAGTTCCATGCCGCCAGGATCGGATCGTCCTGGTGGGAAGTCAGGATCACCTCTGTTGACGGCTTGGGGGCCGTCACAAGGTAGCCCAGCAGCGGCGGCACCGGTCCCAAATCCGCGACCAGCGCGGAGGCGCCCGCGAGGCGCGGGGTGAAGCGTTCCTCCACCACGTACGAACGTGTTGCCAGGAGCGCCTCTGCCGCGAGGATCCTGGGGATACTGTAGGCATCATGGGCAACGTACGCCCGGCCGCGGCCCCATCCCGCGATGCTGCGCATGATGTCAACGTCGGCGTCACGGCCTATGGCGACCGTGCTCACCGTGATCCGCTCTGAGGCCAACGCGGTGGCAAGACCGCGGAAGTCGCCGGGATCGGTCTGCCCGTCCGACAGCACTATGATGTGCTTGACCCTGGCTTCTGCCTTCCGCAGCGGCTCCCGCGCTGCCACGAGCGCGGGATACAGATTGGTGCCGCCTCCGGCGCGGATGCGGCTCACCGCCTCCAGAATGCGCGCGCGCTGCGAGACAGGCGTGGGTTGCACGAGCCAGCGGGGCGCCTGATCAAACGACAGGACACCAACTACATCGCGATCTCCCAGCAGGTCCACCACCGACTGAGCGGTTTCCTTGGCCAGTTCCACCTTGGCCAGCTCGTTGCCGAACCCCCCCATGCTCCCGGAGGCATCGAGCACCAGGACCACAGCCATCGTCGGTATCGCCAGGCGGTGCCGCACGTCCATGCTGACGGGAAGCGCCTCCTCCAGCGGGGTCCCGGCATACCCGCCGATGCCGAAGCTCTGGGTGCCGCCCACCGCCACCAGCCCGCCGCCGCCGATCCGGACGTAGTCGCGCAGCGCGGCCATCTGCTGGGGAGAGAGCAGGTAGGCCGGCACATCATCGAGCACAACAGCCGAGGTTCCGTGGTACCCTGCCGCGGACCCTGGAAGCTGGGCAGGCGAGATCCTGCGCACGGAGAGCCGCTGCGACTCCAGCAGGGCTGCCAGCGGACCCGCGGGCGTGCCGGCATAGATGACCGACGGCGCTCCCGAGACCAACCCGAGCGCGAACGCTCGGTTGTTTCCCGGTTCGGCGTCCGGGGATGCCTCGATCGTCGCGTCTATACGGAGCAGCCCGGGCTGCACGGCCAACACCTCCAGGTCCACGCCGGTGCGGCCTGCACGCAGATTAAGATCCCGCGTAAGCAGCAGAATTCCATTGGCTCGAACCCGCAACTCGGCCTCGGCCGGCGCGGATGCGCGCAGGGTCACGGCCACCGGCACCCGCTCACCCACCGATACCAGGGCCGGCACCGTGACCTCCTCGACCAGAACGTCGGGGGCAGGATCGGACGCCATCGGCGCCACGACCAGTTCGATGCCTCGGGCCCGAACCTCTGCGAGGGCCGGCGCCAGATCTCCGGCGGTGGCCTGGCCGTCGGTAAGCAGCACGAGCCGGCGCGCGGCCCCTGCGGGGAAGGCCGGGATGGCACGCTGGATAGCCGCGGCGATGTTGGTGCCGTCGGTTCCGGGCTGCGATGCCATTGCCAGTCTGGGCTGAGCGGACGGCGCCTCTTCCAGTTCGGCATTGGATCCAAAGGTCACCAACCCCACGCGCAGACCAGGGCCCGAGCGGGACCGCGCCTCGTCCAGAAACGCGCGCATCCGTCGCGCGCCCGCCGGCCCGATGCTGTCGGAGCGATCGGCAGCCAGGATCACCGTCAGATCTCCCACCGCGGAGGCAATCTCAACCCCGGCGAGGCCCAGCACCAGAAGCGCGATCACGCCCATCCGCAGGGCTACCAGGCTCCTCCTCCGGCGCGAACGGGGCGGCAGGCTGCGGGTCCACAGCCACCACTCCGCCGCGATCAGGGCTGATGCGAGTCCAAGCAGCCACCGCGCCAGCGGGATACTGGACGGAAGTCGGACCGGCGCCGCCGTGGCGCTGATGGGGGAAGGTGCGACCTCAAGGTCCGACTCACGCCTATCCACCGCGGGCACTACCCAGCGCCGCTCCCATCCGTCGGTTCGAAGGCGGTAGGCGCCCACGCGGTCGAACGGCGGCAGCATGAACATGCCGTCCCGCTCGAGTACCTGCAGGACACCGCCCGCGGGATCATGCAGCCGGGCCTCACGCCAGGGACCGGCCAGCGCCACTGGCGCATTACCCGGCGCCAGAGCCAAACCGCCGCCCGCAAGCCAGTCCAGGGCGTTGGCAATCAGCACCGGGAAGGCAGCATAAGATGGAAGATCGCTCGCCGCCAGCGAGAACGGCAGCACCACGGCCCGGATGCCACGCCCCTCATAGACCCACACGAGCGGTACGTCGCCCTCGGCCAGCACGGTGCCGGCCTGGGGCCGGAGTACCATGGCTTCACCCACGCGGACGCCGCGCAGATCTGCCATCCGCGTCACCCTATGGGTGGCGGACACCGTGCGGACCACCTGCTCGGCGGTGTCACCCTCGATGCGCACCGGCAGGTTGACACCGACGGTGCCTATCAGCAGATAGGCGCCCGGAGCCAGTTCGAGCGGCGGCACCCCATCGAGCACCACAACATCGGCCCCTCCCCACTCCGAGGGCGCAACCCCCTCGGTGCGCGAGATCCCTGCGAGGGGCACCGCCCGCAGAACCGCATCCAATATCGGGTTGTCCTCGCCCACCACGAGTACCCGCGGCAGCCATTCCCGACCGCCCGCCGCCACGGCACGGTCGTCCGCGGCCAGCGCGTCGTCACCCTCCAGCGAGACCGTGACCTCCCCGCTGATCGCCCCCAGGTCGAAGACCGCGGTTAGAGGAGTGCCGGGAAGGAGACCGAGGGTTCGGCGGGCGATGGTCTGCCCGCCTACCGCCACCACCAGCGCCTGATCAGGGAAACTCCCGCCGAAGGCCTCAACCCTTACCAGCAGACGCGTCTGGCCCAGGGCGTCGGCGCGGGCGTGCACTGCGGTCACCGCCGCGTTGGGCGCCCCATGCCCGACCCGGTGCCAGCGCACGTGCGCCTCCGCCGGGGGTTGATCGCTGAAGAGGTGCACCTCCGCAGCCCGTCCGTGCGCACGCAGGCTGCCGGCCAGCGCCAGCGCCTCAGCGATCGAGTCCCCGGCATCGGATGCCCGCAGGCTGCCCAGCGCCCTCCCCAGCGCGGCGCGGTCGGTTGTAAGCTCGACGACCAGAACAGGGCGGGCGCCCGCGGCGAGGAGCGCAACGGGCTGGCGCGGAGAGAGCCCGGCCAGCAACGCCCGGGCCTCCTGCTGCGCCACGGCCAGGCGGCTGGGCCGGACGTCCGTCGCCTGCATGCTGGCGCTGGTGTCCACCACCAGAACCACCCCGCCTCCGGCCAGGCCGGGGAGTGATATGGAAGGCCGGGCAAGCGCCAGGGCCAGAAGGGCGATCGCCATCACCTGAAGCAGCAGGAGCAGGTTGCGCTCGAACCGGCGCACCGGCATCCGGGCCACGAGATCGCGCGCCGCCCGCTCCCACAGCAGCGTGCTGGAAACCACGCGGGGCTCCCGGCGCGCCCGCAGCATGTAGAGCAGGACCACCAGAGGGACCAGGACCAACCACCAGAGCGCCGCGGGCGCGCCGAGGACCATCAGGCGATGAGCCCCCCCCTGCGCAGGTAGCGGAGCACCAGGTCCTGGAACGGGATCGAGGTGGCCGCGCGCAGGTACTCCACCCCTAGCGACAGAGCGGTCCGCTCGATCTCATCGAAGTACCGGTCCCGTGCGCGCGCGTAGGCCGCGGCAGATGCGGCATCCGCGGTAACCTCCACCGCGGAGCCGGTCTCGCTGTCCACCAGGCGCAGGTCGCCGTCGAGGACCGGGACCAGCTCGTCGTCGGAAAGCAGGTGAACGAGGAAGGGCTCGAAGCGATGGTATCTGGCCAGGCGCAGTCCGGCCTCCACCCCGCCGGGGAACATCAGGTCCGAGATCACGACCAGGATCCCGCGCCGCCGGGTGCGGACCGCATACTCCTCCAGCGCGGATGCGAGATCGCTCGTGCCGGAGGGGACGATACCGCTCAGGAACCGGAAGAGGGCAAGGACACCCGACCTGCCCCGGCGCGGCGCCAGCGTGCGGACCGCGCGGTCGCTGAAAGCCACCGCTCCCACACGGTCCAGGTTGGCCAGCCCGATGTAGCCGAGCGCGGCCGCGGTCCTGACCGCGTAGTCCAACTTGGATGGCCATCCCCATCCCATTGACCGGCTGGAGTCCACGAACAGGTGCACGCTGACGTCCTCATCCTCGCTGAAAAGCTTGACGAAGAGGCGATCCAAGCGCGAGTAGATGTTCCAGTCCACGTACCGGAAATCGTCGCCGACCTGGTATGGCCGAAAATCAGCAAACTCCACGCCGCGGCCCATCGTCGCGCTGCGGCGCTCGCCCCGGATTCCGCTCCGGTACAATCGGCGAGAGCGCAGCGTCAGGCGTTCCAGCCGCGCCAGGAACTCCGGTTCGAGCAACAGCGGCGTCTCGGTCATGGACTCCAGGAGGCGGCCGGGGTCGGCGGGACCTCGGCCAGGATGCTGCGGATCACCTCGTCGGGATCCACTCCTTCGGCCTCCCCCTCAAAGTTCAGGATGAGGCGGTGTCGCAGCGCGCCCGGGGCAACGGCCTGGATGTCCTCCGTGCTGGCGTTGACCCTTCCCTCGGCGAGGGCGCGCACCCTGGCCGTAAGCAGCAGCGCCTGCGCCCCCCTCGGACTGCTGCCGTAGCGGACAAAACGGCGGGCAAGGGAACCTGCCGCCTCATCGCCGGCATGGGTGGCACGCACCAGCCTGGCGGCCAGCAGCCGGACGTGATCCGCCGCGGGCACCTCACGCGCCAGCGCCTGCATCGCTTTGATCTCAGAGCCAGTTGCCACGACGCTGGGGACCAGCGGCATCGAACCCGTTGTCCGGTCCATGATCTCCAGCAGCTCGCGCAGCGTGGGGGACTCCACCTTGAGCTTGAACATGAACCGGTCAATCTGCGCCTCGGGCAGGGGGTAGGTCCCTTCCATCTCGATCGGGTTCTGGGTGGCCAGGACCAGGAACGGCTCCTCCAGTACGTACGGACCGCCCGGCGCCGTGACGGTCCTCTCCTGCATCGCCTCCAGCAGCGCCGACTGCGTCTTGGGGGTGGCGCGGTTGATCTCATCGGCCAGCACGATCTGCGAGAAGATGGGCCCCCGCTGGAACTGGAAGTAGCGCCGGCCGTCGGAGTCCTGCACCACCACGTTCGTGCCGATGATGTCCGCGGGCATCATGTCGGGCGTGAACTGTATCCGCGAGTAATGCAGGTCCAGGCACTGGGCCAGCGTCTTGACCAGCAGCGTCTTGCCCAATCCCGGGACGCCTTCCAGCAGCACGTGGCCGTTGGCGAACATCGCGTACAGCACGTGCTCGATCAGCGTTTCGTGCCCGACCATAACCCGTTGTATCTCGCGGCGGATCGCGGCAAAAGTGGTCCGGAAGGTGGCGGCATCCATCAACGGCTCGTCTCCTCGTCCCTGCGCGGCGGTCTAGCGGGACCCGACCAGCGCATCGAAGTACCTGCGTACTATCTCGCGGTATTCCGGCGGTATGCGCATGCGCGACATGTAGCGGTCGGCCTCAGCCCGCACCGTCCCTCCCGCGCGCCCCGGCACCGCCCGCACCTGCCCTGGCCTGCCGGGCCCCAGCAAATCCGAGGTCGCGGCACGGCCCTCGCCCTGCATCCCGCGGATGCGGGTCTGCGGACGCTCGCCCTCCAGTCGCGGAGTGCGCTCTCCCAGCCTGTCCTGGACCACACCCTGCCCGGCGGTGGTTCCCTGGTTGGGACCAGGAGGCGGCTCCTGCTCGGCCGGTCCCTCTCCCTGCTGGAGCTGCCGCCGCCCCGGCGCCGCGCCGCCCGGCTGCACAGCGGCCTCGGGCGGCTGCTCCGACTGGGTGGGCGCGCCGCTTCCTCCGCGTGCTATCCGGTCGGCAGACCTGCGCAGGTCGCGCTGCGCCTGCGTCAATCCCTCTTCGTCGGCCAGCATCGCCCGGAGCTCCTCCATGTCCATGGCGCCCTGCCGCAGCGCCTGCCTGGCCCCTGCGGTGTTCCCGGCAGCCGTCTGCCGCCGGGCCGCCGCGGCCTGCTCCCGCCCGCGGGTTGGAACCTCCCCCTCGCTCCCACCCTCAGATAGGGCTTCGATCTGGCGCATCAGGGAACGGCGCTCCTCGGGTGAGGGGTTCTGCGCCAGCCGCTCGGCGATCTCCTGGAACTGCCTGATCGTCCGGTCCAGGGCGGCGCGCTGGCGGAAGAGCTGCTGGGGTAGGGCGGAATCGGGCGTGGCCGGCCTCTCACCTGATTGCTCGCGCCTTGCCCTCACCTGCCGCCGGGAGGCCTCGATCTGACGGCCCAGCGACTCGATGCGCGAGAGCGCCTCGTAGCGGTCCAGCCGCTCGCGCTGGAGGTCCTCACCCAGGCGCCGAAGTGAACCTGCCGTGCGCCGGGAGGACCGGGCGCGATCGAGACGCGCCTGGTCCTCCATCGCATCGGCCGCCCGCTCAATGCGGCGGCCTTCCTGGCGGATGGTCTGCGCCACCTGGCGCGCTGGTGTCCCGGGCACCGAAAACCCGGTAAGTAACCAACCGGATGCAACCGTAACCGCGGCCAGCCCCACGGCGGCCCACATCGGACGGCCGGGCAGCCACCCTATGCTCCGCGCGGGTGAGTGGACCGCTGTCCAACGCGCGGCATCGGCCACCACCGCGGGAGACAGCGCCGTGGGCGGGTGCGTTCCGGCCAACACCTCAACCGCGGTCGCCATCCGGTCTCTACCTTCGAACCGGTGGTCCAGAACCTGCGCGGCCATCAGAGGCGGCACGCGCCAGAAGGCGAACAGCAGCAAGAAGGTGAGCACGCCGGCAGCCAGCCCCAGTCCGCACAGCAAGGCGTAGGGCAGGGTGATCGGGATTACGGCGCGCGCAAGCACGAGCGCCAGCACCACGAGGATCCAACTCAGCGCAACCCATCCGCTCCACAGCCAGGCGCGGCGCGCGGCCAGGCGCCGGCATGCACCCTCAACGGTATAGAGGACCTCGTTGCGCTCCATCTCACCCCGGTTCTCAATTGAAGCTGCCATCGTTGGCCCTACCCGCCTCGGCCCTCGGCCCGCGTTGCGTCCACCTGACCGGCGATCAAGCGGACACCCAGGGACGAGATGGCCAGATAGACCGTTCCTGCAACGCCCATCCACCAGTGCCACCCGCTGTGCACCAAGAGGTCAACCATGCGGATTGGGCTGGCCGCCCACAACGGCTCGGGCAAAGCCGCCGCCCCGCCGAACAACGCGGCCAGAGATCCCCAGTGCACGATGGTGCGCGCGAACTCCGAGACGAAGCGTCCACCCAGCCAGGCACCCCAGACTCCCGCGGCCGTGGCGACGGCCACGGTCAGCACTCCGGCCCGGGCGACCGTTGCCACTTGGCCGCCGCGCAGGGCGGCACCCAGCACCACCAGTGGGAGCAGGATCGCGACCAGGTAGAGAGCGTAGATGGCGCTGGACTGCCACTTGCCGGCCGCTATGGCCCGCGCGGAGAACGCGGACACCGCCAAATCCGGTATCCCCTTCTCTCCCTCCAGCGCCAGCTCGGAGGAAGCGACGGCCGACGACACATAGGTAACCGCGAGCATCTGGACCGTCAGCAGCAGTGAGAGAAGTTCGGCGTCGCGCAGCCCGAAGGCGCCGGACTCCGAGGGAAGCGTCAGCAGCACCAGGGTCCCGCAGGCCGCCAGCAGTGCAGTCTGCGTCCAGATACCCCGGGAGGTACCCAGCCGTATTCGCAGATCCCCTCGGGCCACAGGGTTGATGCCTGGCATGGCCGCACCTCGGCCGCTGCTCACGGCGCGGTGAGAGGTACCAGTACGAGCTGCAACGACGGCTCTGGTCGGTTGCCCCATAGGAGTCCGCCCGCAGGGTCGCGGATCCAACCTAGCAACCAGGCCGGCTCTCCTCTAAGTATAGCACCGGCCTCCAGGCGCGCGAACGCCCATGCCTGCAGGGCGGGATTGGGGTCGGCGCGCTGGAGCCTTCCCGGTACCTGCCACTGCCGATCATCGAGCGCAATCCGCGCCGCGGGCCCCACCGCCGGAATCGGTTGGACCCTGCCGGCCGCGTACACCCAGGCCGGCTCCAGCCTGTGACCCGAGCGGTTGGCCACGGTGACCTCGGCCCCCCCAGGCATCGGTGCGAAGGTCCCGGTGATCGGCAGCGGTACGATCGCGGTGCCGGTGAGAAGCACGCCCCCGGCGCTGCCCTCTAACGAGGTTCCATCAAAGTGCACAACGCGGAGCCGGGCAGGGACCGATGGGCGCAGCAGCAGGTTCCGTCCCGTCACCACGGCGACGCCTTCGCCGTGTGCGTGGACCCCCCTGGCGGCGACCGCGAGCAGGCCGTGACCGGTTCCCGGCAACCCTTCGATAACGCTGGAGGCAACCACACCGGACGCCGCTCGTCGGGCGAGCGCGGCCGTCCATATCGCCGCACCGGTGGCAACCGCCAGCACCAGAACGGTCGCGATCACGCCTGTGGGCCGGAGCCCGGCGAGGAACCGGCTGAGCCTGCGTGCTGCCAACACGTATGCCAAAACCAGTATCCCGATCGCGGCCTGGGTGCGCGGCGGCACGCCGCGGTCCGGTGGCACCGTGGCCTCGAGGCCCGGCGCCACGGCCGGGAGGTCGCCTGCCAGCACCTGCTCCCATGCCCGATCCTGGATGGGCCGGCCGCGGCGCTCAGGCAGGGCGGCGTCGTGCCCCCACACCGTGGTCCTACCGAGCCCCACGCCTCCCCCGGCGATACGCGCGAGCAGGGGTTCCAGCGTCGGGCCGCGCAGGTGCCGCACGTCGTCTCCCGACGGCATAGCCAGCAGCCGGCCTCCTGACCACACCCACTGAAGGATCGCCCGGCGTTGCTGATCGGTGATCCGGCGCTCATCCAGATCCCGAACCACCAGCAGCCGAACCGACTGGTAGGCCTGCCACACAGTGGGCAACGCCTCCGGTTCCATGTAGGCCACCCCGAGGCCGGATGTACGCACCGCGACACCCTCGATGCCCAACGGCTCGGCAGAGAGGACTGCCGCGATCTCGTCCACGGGCCGCAGGCGCGGCAGAGCAAGCGACGCCACCTGCCCCAGCCGGTCGTGAAGCCGCACGGTGCCGGGCGAACGCGCATCGTAGAAGATCACGGGCACGAACACCCTCAGGCGGGCGCCCGGGGCCGCCCGAACCGGCACGGCAAAGCTTGTGCCGGCCTGGCCCGAGGGGCCGAAAGTGTCAATTTGCAGCATTCCGTCCACACCGCCGGGTGGAACTACCAGATCAATCCACACCGGCGTCCAGGCACCCAACCGCACTCGACCATCGTAGCCAAGGCTCGCGACGGTCAGCAGGCGGTCAGCCGCGGCATGGACGGGGACCGGGACAACAAACGCGACCACCGCCAGGACGGCGATGGCCGCAGAAGCTACCCGGACGGGTGTGAAACCGGGGCGGTCTTTCCCTAAGACTTCTCGGAAGCGGCCGGCGCGGATGGCGGCGTGGCCCCAGAAGTGCTGGCAGGGTCTTTTGGTGCGGTGTCGCCGTTGCCGGATGGCGGACTCTTCCGGTAGTCGGTGCTGTGAAACCCGCTGCCCTTGAAGATCAGGCCGACCGAAGAGTACACCTTCCGGGCATCCCCGCCACACTGCGGGCACCCAGGCGCGGGTTCACCCACAGGCCGGAAGACCTCGAAGTCGTGATGGCACCGCGTGCAGCGGTATTCATAGATCGGCATCTAAACCCTCCAACAACCAAACCAGCCTGCCACTCTTGGCAATCCGCAAGTGGTAACGCGGAATCCTTCGCAGAATATTCCGAGGCCCGTCGGCGGTCCCGGAAGCCGGCGGCCCCTCCGGGGAGCCGATGGCCCTCAGCAGACCGGGTAGCGCCCCTCGGCAAGATCCTGCGACAGCTGCCGGATGTTCGCCAGTTCATAGTCGAGGATCTCGCGCACCCGTCGTTCCACCGTGCTGCGACGGGCGTGCCGCGCCAATACGAGCTGGGCCGCGGCGACCTTTGGCTGGTCCACGGGCGATCCGATCTGGCTCAGCAGCCACACGTAGACCTCATCAATGCCGGGAACGTCAAGGTAGATCTTGTTGGCCACCTGGTGCGTCAGGATAGTGTAGATCTTGCCGACGTGCGACACCGGGTTCTTGCCGGCCGCGGCCTCGGTCCCCATCGGGCGGTTCAGCGCGATCACGCCGTTGACCTTGTTCCCGCGTCCCACCTGGCCCGAGTCACCGCTCTCAGCGGAGGTGCCGGTCACGGTCAGGTACATGCCTCCGATTCCGCGGCCGGGCTCGTCGAGCGTGTTCAGGTACAGTTGAGCCTTGGTGAAGGACTGCATCGTTGCCAGCCGGTCTGATACGGCCGCGTGCAGCTCGGCCTTCCTGCGAATGTAGGTGGCCTCGCTGTCAACGAACCGGTCCACAAAGGCCACCGCCGTGGTCAGGTGAAGCTCGTCCCCCTGCCGGAATCCCATCACCTTGATATCCTCCCCCACCTCGGGGAAGTGCTCCTTGAAGGTGCGGGAGTTCATCAGGCGCTCGACGTCCAGCACTGCCTGCTCGGTGGGCGTAAGCGGCGCATAACCCACGGCCGCGGAGGTGTCGTTGGCCACGGGCGCGCCCGCGCGGTGGAATATGTCAACCAGCTCTGGGGCGCCGGGCTTGATCTGGACGTCGTAGGCTACGTGCTTCTCGGAGTCCACGAACCGCAGGTTCTCCCGAATCCATGCCTTGGCGGTGTCCACCGCGATCTCTTCTACCGGGATCTCCTCACCGTTGGCAAAAGCGGTCGCCCGATCGCCGAAGATCAGCCGCATAGGTTCGGTCACGACGCCCCCGCCCAACCGGATCTCCGCGTTGCCGGCCACCAGAAACGCCTTGTCAATGTTGTGGTGGAGAATCCGGCCGAAGCGCTGCAGGTACTCGCGGCTCAGCGCTATCGAGACCCGCTCCATGATAGCGTCGCAGATCGAGTCGGGATGGCCCACCCCTTTGCGCTCTACGATCTCAACCTTGTGACGGGCCACAGGCGTGCGGGATAGGACGTCCACGGTAATGTTGCGCATTCTCGCCCTCCTAGGCTAACCCGATACGGGTCACGCGCCACACTATAGCAGAACCGGCGTAGCGCGAGAAGCGGCCCGGGGCTTCGGGCTACGCCGGGCGGATGCCGCGGCGCCTGGCTAACGCGGGCACGAGCACAACCCCGGCCAGGAACCCGCCTATGTGCGCCCACCAGGCCACCGTGGTAATCCCGGGGGCTCCCAACGCTGCCACGCCTGAGAGCAACTGAAGAACGAACCAGAGGGAGAGCACAAGCACCGCCGGCAGCTCCGCCAGGCGAACGAAGATCCCCAGTATCAGAAGAGACAGGATGCGCGCCCTCGGGTAGAGGACGATGTAGGCGCCGAGCACGCCGGCGATCGCGCCGCTCGCGCCTATCAGGGGCACGGGTGAGGACGGTGAGGTGGCCACGTGGGCCAGCCCTGCGATCACGCCGGTGACGAGGTAGAACGCCAGGAACCGGCCGTGCCCCATCGCATCTTCCACGTTGTCCCCGAAGATCCAGAGATAGAGCATGTTCCCGCCCAGGTGCGCCCAGCTACCGTGCAGGAAGATCGAGGTAATCAGGCCCAGCCAGGCATCGGGCCACGGCCCGGCGGTCACGGCCTTGGGAACCGCGCCCAGGGAGGCGTAGAGGGCCATCTGTGCGCCGCCGCCCAGGCTCTCGGCGTAGAGAAAGGTGCCGACGCACGCGGCGATGAGGCTGTAGACGACCACGGGCGGCGACGCGGAGCGGGTGCTGTCCCGCAGCGGGATCACGGAGCAGGCCCGACCGCGCCGTACCGCTCGCGGGCAATCGTCCAGACCGTCTCCATGAGCGCGTCAATCAGTTGGTGTTCCGGAAGACTGGCCACGATCCTCCCGTCCCTGAAGATCAGCCCCATCCCCCGTCCGCAGGCGACGCCGACGTCGGCCATGCGTGCCTCGCCCGGTCCGTTAACCGCGCACCCCATCACCGCCACCTTCACGGGAGATGGGATGTGGCGGAGGCGCTGCTCCACTTCCTGGGCGATCCGGATGATGTCCACCTCGGCTCGGCCGCAGGACGGGCAGGCCACGAACTGCACCCCGCGCGAGCGCAGTCCCAGACTCTTGAGGATCTCATACGCGGCCCGCACCTCCTCCACGGGATCGGCCGCCAGCGACACCCGTATCGTGTCCCCGATCCCCCGGGCCAGTACAGTCCCGATTCCCACCGCGGACTTCAACCCACCCGCCCATGCGGTGCCGGCCTCGGTCACGCCCACGTGCAGCGGATAGCGGGTCCGCTCGCTCAGAGCCGTGTAGGCCTCGATCATCATAGGCACGTCGGACGCCTTGACGGAAATGACGATGTCGTGGAACTCCAGGTCCTCCAGAACCCGCACGTCTTCCAGGGCGCTCTCCACGAGCGCGTCCGCACAGGGTCGGCCAAACCTCCGCAGCGCGGCCTTGGACAGCGAGCCCACGTTGGCTCCGATGCGGATCGGGATCCCGCGGGCCCTGGATTCGCGCGCTACAATCCGGGTACGTGCGCGGCTGCCTATGTTGCCCGGATTGATGCGCAGCTTGTCTACCCCGGCCTCCAGGGCCAGGAGGGCGAGGCGGTGGTCGAAGTGGATGTCGGCGACCACCGGCAGCGGGCTCCTGGACTTGATCTGGGCCAGCGCCGCGGCGGCTTCGGCGTCGGGGACGGCAAGCCGCACGATCTCGCATCCCTCGGCGGCGAGTTGGTAGATCTGGACCAGCGTTGCCTCAACGTCCCGCGTGTCGGTGACGGTCATGGACTGCACGGCCACCGGCGCGCCGCCGCCGATCTCCACCGGTCCGACCTTCACCTTCCTGGTCAGCAGACGGTGCATCTTGACTACAGTCGCGCGACGTCACGAACGGTCAGCCCGATCAGAAGCAGCAGCAGCAGGGCGAAACCGATCGTGTGCACCAGGCCCTCCCGGCGCGGGTCGAGCGGACGCCGGCGCACCGCCTCCACCAGCAGGAACACCAAGCGGCCTCCATCCAGCGCCGGCAGCGGGAGCAGGTTGAAGAACCCGATGATCACACTGAGAAACGCGGCCACATGGAAGAACACCGCCGCTCCGGAATCCGCCGCCTGCGCCAGGATGCTACCGGCGGCCACAGGCCCTCCCAAGTTTTCCAGGAGCTTGCGCTCGCGGGTCAACGACACCAGGGCCCCGCTCAGCGTGGTCACGAGCTGCCCTGTCCGCTCCACTCCCCAGGCGAGGGCCGCCGGAGGATTGAGGCGTTTCCAGAGCGGCTCGGGGGAAAACCCTATCCGGCCGACGCCGCGCCCTGGGTCCAGCCGGGGAGTAACGGTCACCGTGAACTCCTGCGTGCCGCGGAGCACGCGCAGCTCCAACGGCCGCCCGGCGCTGCGGTGGATCGTTTCGATGATGCGCTCCCCATTCGGCATCGTCACGCCGTCTATGGACACGATCAGATCGCCTTGTTGAAGCCCGGCGGCCGCTGCCGGCCATCCGCTTTCCACCGTGCCGATGCGCGTGCTGGGTCCTGAGGGGATCCCTGCGGTTCCGGCGGCCACGGCCAGGATTACCACGGCCATAAGCATGTTCATTATCGGGCCGGCGGCTATGATGGCCATCCGTGCGCCAACGCTCTTGGAGGTGAAGCTGTCAGGGCCGCTGCCGCCCTGGCTGTCCTCGCCCTCCATGCGCACGAAACCGCCCAGGGGTATGAGGTTGATGGAGTATCTCGTCCCGCCCTTCTGCCAGCCCACAATCTGGGGACCAAACCCCAGGGCGAATACGTGGACGCGCACCCCGGCGCGGCGGGCCATCAGGAAGTGCCCCAACTCGTGCACGAAGATCATGGCGCCAAACGCGGCTATCGCCGCCAGTACGTTGTGCACAGACCTCACCCCGTGGGCTGAATCGTCTCGGAAGCCCGGGCCCGAGCCCAGGCATCCGTCTCCAACACCGCCTCGATCGTCAGGGCAGGACGCGGCTCGTGCCGCGCCAGCACCTCGGCCACGGTCGCGGCTATCCCGGTAAAGCATATCGCACCGGAGAGGAACCGTTCCACCGCGACCTCGTTGGCGGCGTTCAGAACAACCGGCGCCGTTCCACCTAGCCGTAGCGCCTCCCGTGCCAACGCAAGTGCGGGGAAGCGCTCCGGCTCTGGACGTTCAAACGTCAAGGCGAGATGGTCCCATTCCATCGGCGCTACCAGACCCGGGCGGCGGCGGCCTCTGGATAGGGCGTGTTGGATCGGCCCCCGCATGTCTGGGCGCGCAACCTGTGCGATCGTCGAACCGTCCACAAACTCCACCATGGAGTGCACGAGGCTCTGGGGATGGATCACAACCTCGATGTGGTTCTGGGGAACCTCGAACAGCCAGTACGCCTCTATGATCTCCAGCCCTTTGTTCATGAGGGTCGCGGAGTCAACCGTGACCTTCCTGCCCATGGTCCAGGTCGGGTGGGCCAACGTCTCCTCCACCGTGACGGTGCCGAGCTCGGCCACCGGCCTTCGCAGGAACGGCCCGCCCGAGGCAGTGAGTATCAACCGCCGCACCGCGGCAGGATCCTCCCCGGCCAAACACTGGAACACCGCACTGTGCTCGCTGTCCACCGGGAGCAGTCTGGCGCCGGTGCGCTCGCGGGCGGCCTTGACTAGATGGCCACCCGCCACCAGCGCTTCCTTGTTGGCCAGCGCCACGTCGTGCCCGGCGTCCAAGGCCGCCAGCGTGGGACGCAGCCCTGCCACGCCGACCACGGCCACCAACACCATATCTGCCTCGGGGAGCGCGGCCAGTTCGGTGGCGGCGTCCGGCCCAATCAGCAACCTGACCCCGGGCGGCAAGATCCCTCGCAGCCGCTCTGCAGCCGCCGTGTCTTCGATCGCAACGGCGCGCGGGCGCCACCGCTGCGCCTGAACTGCCAGCTCCTCGCCGCCGCGGCGCGCCGCCAGCCCGATCACTTCCACGTCGCCGAGCGCGGATGCGACCTCGAGGGCCGCCCTGCCTATGCTCCCAGTCGAGCCCAGAATCACCAGCCGCGTCACAGCAGCCATCTCCACAGGTAGTACCCGGCAGGCACGCCGAACAGCACCGCGTCGAACCGGTCCAGCACGCCGCCGTGGCCCGGGAGCAGCGCGCCCGAGTCCTTGACGCCGGCCCTCCGCTTGAGAGCGGACTCCCACAGATCTCCGGCCACCGCGGCCAGAGCGACGCCCAGACCGATGCCGGCCAGCGATCCCAAGGGCCAGTCCATCAGAAAGGCCAAGACGGCCGCGGTCCCCACCGCGGCCGCGATCCCGGCAAGAAACCCTTCAACGCTCTTTCCCGGACTGATCGAGGGGGCCAGTTTGCGGCGACCCCAGGCGCCTCCGGCGAAGTACGCCGCGGTGTCGTTGGCCCAGATCAGCCCCACAACCACCAGCGTTACCGCGGGGCCGAGGGCGCCGCGCATTAGGATCAGGTGAGCGAACAAAGCGCCGACATAGAACACTCCCAGCGCGGTGGCGGCGGCATGCCTTGGCGCGGCGACCCGATGCGGGGATACGAGCGAAGCCGCCGCGGCCGCCAGAACAAGCCCAACCGCGAGCACGCCCGCGTCGGTCCACCGGCCCGCTGCCGCCAGGAGCGGGAAGAGCAGCGTGCCCGCGAGCACCACCACGGAGATGCGATATCCGGCCAACGTGGCCAGGCGACGGAACTCGACCGCGCCGGATGCGGAGAGTATCAACACAACAGCCAGCAGCGCCCACCCGCCGAACCAGATGGCGGCGATCAGCACCGGCGCGCCCACGCCGGCCGTGGCAACGCGCCGCGCCAGCATCCGATCCTTGGGCCCCTGCGTTAGGTCAGGCACTGGTGGCGCCGCCAAATCGTCGCTGCCGCCTCTGGTACTCGTTGACTGCCGCGACGAGGTGGTGGCGATCGAAGTCCGGCCAGTAGACGTCAAGGAAGAGTAGCTCGGCGTAGGCCGCCTGCCACAGCAGGAAGTTAGAGAGCCGTTGCTCGCCGCCCGTACGTATCAGCAGCTCGGGATCGGGCAGGCCGGCTGTGTAGAGGCATTCGGCCAGGGCTGGCTCGGAGATCTGCTCCACCCCGAACCGCCCGTCCCGCACCCCCTCAGCCAGCGTGCGTGCCGCCCGCGCGATCTCGGCCCGGCCGCCGTAGTTGAAGGCGATGTTGAGCAGCAGCGCCTGACTTTCCACCGCCATGGCCTCTACCCGCTCGATCTGGGCGCGGGTCTCGGGCGCGATCGCGCCCAGATCGCCGACGATCCGCACACGGATGCCGCTCCGCTGTAACTCCTCGGCCTCGGCCACGAGCCGCTCGTGGAGCAGACCCATCAGCAAGCCCACCTCATGGCTGGGGCGCCGCCAGTTCTCGGTGGAGAAGGCGTACAGCGTGAGGATGCGGATGCCGAGGTCGCGGCAGCCCTCGATGGCCCTCCGGACGGCCCCCAGCCCGGCCCGGTGGCCGGCGGAGCGGGGCAGCCCGCGAGAACTGGCCCAGCGGCCGTTGCCGTCCATGATGATAGCGACGTGAGAGGGAACGCGCAGGGGATCCAACGGCGCCGGGGACGGCGGTGAGTTTCCGCTAGCCACCCGGCGGCCTCGGCGCAGGCGCAAAGCGCTCGTGCGTCACCACCAGGCGAACCAGACGATCGGCCGGTTGCTGCTGCCGCACGACGCGCAACCCGCCGGTTGGAATCACCCGGCGTGGGCTGCGGGTCTCGACCACCTCAACAGTGAATCCCTCTGCCTCCAGGGCGGAGCGGGCCTGGTCGAGACCGCGCCCCAGCACGTCCACCACGGGTGCCGACCTAGACCTCCATGATCTCCTGCTCCTTGGCATGGAGCAGGAGATCGAGTTGGGCGATCGTCTCGTCGGTCAAGTGCTGGAGCCGTTCCAGACCCCGGCGGCATTCGTCCTCGGGGATGTCGCCGTCGTCCTCGAACTGCTCGAGCATCTCTTTAGCTTCGCGGCGAGCATTCCGGATGGACACACGGCCCTCCTCGGCGTGCCTGCGCGCGATCTTTGCCAGATCCTTCCGGCGCTCCTCGGTCAATGTGGGTATGGGAATGCGAATCACGATCCCATCGCTGCTCGGGACGAGGCCCAGGTCGCTCTTGAGAATCGCCCGTTCGATGTCGCGCGTCGCGCTCTTGTCCCACGGCTGGATCACAAGCAGCCGGGCTTCGGGGACCGAGATCGTGGCGAGCTGGTTGATGGGCGTGGGTGTCTGATAGTAGTCAACGCGGATCTGGTCCAGCAGCGCGGAGTTCGCTCTTCCGGTGCGGAGGCTGGCGAACTCTCTGCGCGTGGCCTCAACCGCCTTCTGCATGCGCAACTTGGCGTCGCTCAGCACCTCGTCGGTCATGCCCGGCCTCCCCCCACAAGGGTTCCGATGGGATCCCCGGCTACGGCCCGCGTTATGTTGCCGGGCCGCGTGACATCAAAGACAACGATGTCCATCTTGTTGTCCTTGCAGAGAGCGGCCGCCGTGGCGTCCATGACGCGCAGGTCGCGGCTCAGGATGTCCATGTGGTCCAAGTGGGAGAACATCACGGCGTCGGGGTGCTGTCGCGGATCCTTGTCGTAGACCCCCGAGACGCCCTTCTTGGCCATCAACACCGCGTCGGCCTGCATCTCAATCGCGCGCAGCGCGGCCGCCGTATCGGTGCTGAAGTACGGGCTGCCGGTACCGGCCACGAAGATCACGACGCGGCCCTTCTCGAGATGGCGCAGCGCCCTCCGGCGGATGTAGGGCTCTGCTACCTGGTGCATCTCAATGGACGAGAGCACCCGCACCACCAGCCCAGCCCGCTCCATGGCGTCCATGAGAGCCAGACCGTTGATCACGGTGGCCAGCATCCCCATGGTGTGCCCCGTAACCTCATCGATTCCGAGGCGGCGGCTCAGGTCGGAACCGCGGACGATGTTCCCGCCACCGACCACTATCGCCACCTGAACGCCGCGGGCTGTGATGTCGCGAACCTCGCTGGCGACCAGCCGGAGCACGTCGGGGTCGAGCCCGGTGCCTCCGTTGCCGGCAAGCGCCTCACCGCTGAGCTTGAGCAGGACCCGGCGATAGGCAGGCCGCTTCGCTGGTTCGGCTGCGGTGTCCATGATCTTCCCCTTGAGAGGCGTCTCTGCGCTACTCCCCCAGCTTGAACCGGGCGAACCGCCGTACCGCGATCTTCTCGCCCACGCGCGCTGCGGCATCGGTAATCAGATCGCGGACACGCCGCCCTGCGTCGCGGATGTAGGGCTGCTCCAAAAGCACGACCTCCTCGAGCCATTGCCCTACGTGCCTGTCGAGTTCGGCGTCGGAGATCCCGGGCGACTCGCCGGCGATGGCGGCGCGCCGCTCCGCCACCAGGTCGGAGGCAACCTCCTCCTTGGACACGAAGCGCGGGGACGCGGCGGCCACCTGCATGGCGAGCTCGCGCGCCATGGCCCGAAACTCGTCGGTGCGGGCCACGAAGTCGGTCTCGCAGTTGAGCTCCACCATTGCCCCAAGGCGGCTTCCTGCGTGCACGTAGGTCTCAATCACGCCCTCGGAGGTGGTGCGGCCGGCCCGCTTGGCGACGGCCGCCAGCCCTTTGGCGCGCAACACGCCCGTGGCGGCATCCAGGTCCCCCCCGGTCTCCTCCAGCGCCCGCCTGCAGTCCATGATGCCGGCCCCGGTGCGCGCGCGAAGCTCCTTCACCATCTCTGTCGTCACTGCCATCGGCTACCCTCTCGCCTCCTCGACGTCAGGAACCGCACCCGAGAACTCGTGCTCCCGCACCTCGGGCACGCCCTCTGCCATCTCGTCTTCCTCTGCGGCGGGGCCTGCCTCGATCTCTTCCTCTTGTACCTCGCGCTTGCGGCGCTCCTCAATGCCCTCCAGACAGGCATTCGCAACACGGCTGGTAATCAGCCGCACGGCCCGGATCGCGTCGTCGTTGCCCGGAATCGGGTAGTCCACCTCGTCGGGGTCGCAGTTGGTGTCAAGGATCGCCACCACGGGGATTCCGAGCTTGCGCGCCTCGGCCACCGCGATGTGCTCCTGGCGCGTGTCCACGACGTAGACGGCCGAAGGCTGGCGGTTCATGGTCTTGATGCCGCCGAGGAACTTCTCCAGCCGTGCCGCCTCCTCGGTGAGGCGGTTCTGCTCGCGCTTGGGCAGCACGTCCATCACGCCGCGTTGGCGCATGTCCTCGATCTCGCGCAACCGCTCGACGCGCTTGCGAATCGTCTGGAAGTTCGTCAGCATGCCACCCAACCACCGCTGGTTCACGTAGGGCTGGCCGGCGCGCACGGCTTCCTCGCGGATCGAATCCTGGGCCTGCTTCTTCGTGCCGACGAAGAGCACGTCGCCTCCGGAGGCGGCCGCTTCGCGCACGAACCGATAGGCCTCCTCGATCAAAGGCACGCTCTTCTGGAGATCGATGATGTGGATGCCGTTGCGTTCGGTGAAGATGAAACGGCGCATCTTGGGATTCCACCGACGGGTCTGGTGCCCGAAGTGAACCCCTGATTCCAACAACTGCTTCATGGTGACTACCGGCAACTGACAACCTCCCCTGGGATCCGGAGCCCGCCGGATTCCCTCATGGTTTTTCGTTTCTCGCCTCCGCTCCCCTCATCCCCGCAGGCCGGGCCGAGACCTCAAGAGGCACCCTCGGCGGGTCGGGAAGCGTGTGAAGTTTGACGCCGCGGTAGTATAGCACGCCGCGGCACCTCGGGAAAACCCCAAGCAGGCTTCAGAGCGCTACGCCCTCGGGTGCGCCGACGCGTAGATGCGCTTGATATGGTCGCGCGAGACGTGCGTGTAGATCTGGGTCGTGGAGAGGCTCGCGTGCCCCAGAAGCTCCTGAACGACGCGCAGATCGGCGCCGCCGTCCAGCAGATGCGTTGCAAAAGTGTGACGGATGACGTGCGGGCTGACGCGGTGCGCCAGGGCGGCGACCTTGACCCAGCGCCCGACGATGAGCTGCACTGCCCGCGCAGAGAGCGGCCTGCCGCGGGCGCTGAGGAACAGCGCCTCGGTCTCGCCCCGCAGCAGGCGCGGCCTGCCGTCGGACAGGTAGCGCCGCAGAGCCGCAGTTGCCTGTGCGCCGATCAGCACCAGCCGTTCCTTGCTCCCCTTGCCGCGCACGCGTATCTCGTCGCCACAGAGTTGAGCGCACCCGATGCTGACGAGTTCGCCGACGCGAAATCCACCCGCGTATAGGAGCTCAAGGATGGCGCGATCCCGCAGGCCGGCGGGACGGTCCATAGGAGGAGCCGCCAGCAGCGCCGCGATCGCTTCATGGGTGAGCGCGGATGGGAGCCGACGGCGGCCTCGGGGGGTCGAGGCCAGCCGCAGAGGGCTGGTTTCAACTAGGCCCCCTCGGCGCAGGAACCGATAGAACGAGCGCAGGGTCGAGACGTGCCGGGCAACCGAGGCCCGCGCGTAGCGTCGGTGGAGCGTGGCCACATAGCGACGGACCACGGTGGGGGTCACCTGTTCCCAACCCGCGATGCCCTCGCCCAGCAGGAACACCCGGAAGGCGTCGAGGTCGCGACGATAGGCTGCCCGTGTGTGCGGCGAAGCGGCCTGCTCGGCCTCCAGCATTTCAAGGAACGCCCTGACTTCGGGGTCGAGAGCCGGGGCGCCCATGCCCTGACGGCCCCTATCCCGCCGGAGGCGCTGGGGCCGCGCGCGGCGCATCCGGACGGGCCGTCTCACGCAGCGACACCCGATGGCCGCAGTCCTTGCTCGTGCAGCGCACCTCGTCCCCGCGCCGGGTGCGCTTGATCACCGTCATCTCACCGCACCGCGCGCACGGGCGGTCGCCCGGGCGGTCCCATGAGGTGAACGAACACGCCGGATATGCGCTGCAGCCGTAGAAGGTTCGCCCGCGCTTGGTGCGGCGCGCCACGATCTCGGCCCCGCACTTCGGGCAGGCCACGCCGATGCCCACCGGCCGCGTGTACTTGCACTCGGGATAGCCCGAGCACGCGATGAACTCCCCGAATCGGCCGTGCTTGCGCACCAGCGGCCGGCCGCACTGCGGGCAAGGTTCGCCGATCTCCACCTCGGGTACCTCAACCACCGGGATATTGGCCTCGGCGCGCTCGAGTGTTTGCGCAAATGGCTCGTAGAAGTCGCGCACGACCTGCACCCAGTCGGCCTTGCCCTCCTCGATGAGGTCCAGATCGCTCTCGAGGCCGGCGGTGAAATCCACGTCCACGATATCCGGAAAGTGCTCCACCAGGATATCGGTCACCATCTGCCCGACTTCGGTCGGGACCAGCCGGCGCTCCCGCGATGTGATGTATCCGCGCTTCTTGATGGTCTCGATCGTGGGCGCATACGTGCTGGGCCGGCCGATCCCCTTCTCCTCCAGGGCGCGCACCAGGGAGGCCTCGGTGTAGCGGGGAGGGGGCTGCGTGAAGTGCTGCTCAGGGGTTACCCCATCGAGGGTCAAGGGGTCGCCGGGCGCGAGCGGCGGCAGCCAGTTCTCGCGCTCGTCGTCACCGTTATCGGTGGCCTCGCGGTACAGGATGAGGAAACCGGGGAACTTGATGCGGCTGCCGGTGGCGCGGAGCGCGAACCGGCCGCCGGTGACGTCCACGGAGAGCGTGTCGAGGACCGCCGACGCCATCTGACCGGCCAGGAACCGCTCCCAGATCAACCGGTACAGGCGGAACTGGTCCGATCGGAGGTGAGGCTTGATGCGGTCGGGAGTTCGCGCCAGACTCGTGGGCCTGATCGCCTCGTGGGCGTCCTGGGCGTTGCGGCGCGAGCGGTACTGCCTGGGCCGCTCTGGAACATACGCGTCCCCGAACGCCCGGGCGATGTAGTCACGGGCATCGTGCAGCGCAGAGTCGGCCACGCGCACCGAGTCGGTGCGCATATAGGTGATGAGGCCGACCGTGCCCTCGGCGCCCACGTCGAGCCCCTCGTAGAGTTGCTGGGCCACGGCCATCGTACGTGAGGCCGAGAACCCCAACTTGCGGTTGGCTTCCTGCTGCATCGTGCTGGTCGTGAACGGCGGCGCTGGATTCCGCGCCTGGTCCCTGCGCCGAACCTCACCGACCGCATACGACACCCCTTCGAGCTCGGCGGCCAGCGCGTGCGCCTCGGCCTCGGTCGCGATGACCACGGCGCCCTCTTCGTGAGGTGCGCCAATCCGCTCCCCGTCTCGCGTGAGCAGGCGTGCCAGGAACGTCTGGTCGGAAGCGGTCCGAAACATCCCCGCCAGCGACCAGTGCTCCCTGGGGACGAAAGCTTCGACCTCGCGCTCGCGGTCCACGATCAGCCGCACGGCGACCGACTGCACCCGGCCCGCGCTGAGGCCGCCGCGAACCTTGCGCCAGAGGAGCGGGCTCAGCTTGTAGCCGACGAGCCGGTCCAGTATCCGACGGGCCTGCTGGGCATCCACGAGCTGCTTGTCTATCTCACGTGGGTTCTCGAGCGCGCGCCGGACCGCCTCGCGGGTCACCTCGTGGAACTCGATGCGCTGTATCGACGGGTTGACAGGCCGGAGGACCTCCGAGAGGTGCCAGGATATGGCCTCGCCCTCACGGTCGGGGTCGGTCGCCATGTAGATCGTTGAAGCCTTCTTGGCGGCCTCTTTCAACTCCTTGACGATGGGACCCTTGCCCTTGATCAGGATGTAGCGGGGTGTGAAGTTGTCGTCCACATCCACGCCGAGCCGGCTCTTGGGCAGGTCCTTCACGTGGCCCATGGATGCCTTGATCTGGTGGGATCGCGCCAGCATCTTGCTGAGCGTCCGCGCCTTGGTAGGCGACTCCACGACGACTAGGGCTCTTGCAGGGCTCATCCCAACCTCCGGAACACCGGTCTCCTGGCTTCTAGCCGCCTCTGCCCCGCCCTGCCGGGTTACGCATCACCATCTGCCCCGGCAGGGTCCGGATCAGACCCCGCATCTCCAGCATGGTGACCAGCGCGCCTACCGCGGCCGCCGACAGCGAAGCCTGCTCTGCCAGCTCGTCGAGCCGCAGGGGGCCTCCCTCCAGCAGGGCCAGCAGGCGCGCAGCTCCCTCCGCGCCCGCCGAGGGTACCGCAACGTCGCACGGTTCCCCGGGCCCGGACCGCACCGAGGACCCCAGTCCCAGCTCGGTCAGTATGTCACCGGCGCTCTCCACCATGCACGCGCCCTGCCGCAGCAGCCTGTGCGGCGCTGCGCTGCGCGGGCTGAAGATGCTGCCGGGCACGGCGAAGACCTCGCGGCCCTGGTCCAGCGCGTAGTCCACCGTCACAAGTGCGCCGCTGTCCCCGGCACCCTCGACCACCACCACGCCCAGCGCAAGCCCACTGATGAGGCGGTTGCGCCGCGGGAAGTGGCCGGGTAGCGGTGGCGTCCCAGGCGGGAACTCGCTCACCAGCGCTCCCCGCGCCGCAACCGCCAGAGCCAGCCGCCGGTGCTCAGGAGGGTAGGTCACGTCTGCGCCGCAACCCAGCACCGCGACCGTCCGCCCGCCCCCGTCCAGCGCCGCCTTGTGCGCGGCACTGTCGATACCTCGGGCCAGCCCGCTCACGATCGTTATGCCCTCCTGCGCAAGATCGAACGCCAATCTCTCAGCGGCCGCCAGCCCATAAGGGGTGGCCCGGCGCGACCCCACAACCGCGACCGAGGCCGCCTCATCGAGGCTGCCCCGAACGTACAGTACGGGCGGCGGATCCGGGATCGCCCGCAGGAGCGCGGGAAACCCAGGATCGCAGACCGCCAGCACCGTCAGGCCCAGCGAGCGGGCGCCTTCCAAGATCGCGGCAGGATCAACCTTCCTCCATGCCGCCAGGATCTCTGCCCGCTCCGCCCGCTTCTGGATGAAGGCGGGCAGGTGCTGCCAGACGGCCCGTGCCGATCCTGCCCGGTCCACCCATCCTGCGATCGTCCTGGGTCCCACACCCGGCAGGCGGCTGAGGCCTACCCAGGCTGCGACCTCGTCCCCTGACGCCGGAGCAGGCGCGTCAGGCGGCGTGACCCCAAAACCCATCCTATACCGTAGCATGGGATGTCAAGGAGCCGGCGGTGCCCACCGGTCGAGCACGCGGTACCGGAGGGCTTCGGCAAGGTGCTGCACCGCGACCGCCTCGGTACCCTCCAGGTCGGCGATCGTCCGTGCAACCCGGAGAACCCGCTCCGTGGCCCGGGCGGCCAGCACCAGCCGGTCGGCGGCGACACGCATAAAGGCCAGCGCCTCGGCGCTCACCGGACCCCACCGCTGCGGTCCGCGCAGAAGCAGGCCCTCTGCCTGGCAGGCCGCGGCGCGGGTCGTCGCCCGCATGCGCGCCGCGGTCACCCGCGCGCGCACTGCGCCGGACGGTTCGCCCTGTTCGCCTGAGAGCATCTCGTCGGTCGGGGGCCGCGGCACCTCGACATGGAGGTCTATCCGGTCCAGCAGGGGACCAGAGAGCCGGGCCAGATACTGCCGCAGCCGCCCTGGGGTGCAGGTGCAGTCGCGGCGATGGTCGCCACGATACCCGCACGGGCACGGGTTCATCGCCGCAACAAGAGAGAACCGCGCGGGGAACCGCACTGTACCGTGGATGCGGGCCACAACCACTATCCCATCCTCCATCGGCTGGCGCAGCCCTTCCAGCACGTCGTGCCGGAACTCCGGCAGCTCGTCCAGGAACAGTACGCCGTGGTGGGCGAGCGTGATCTCGCCCGGCCGCACGCCGGAGCCGCCACCCACGATCGCCGGCGCGCTGGCGGCGTGGTGCGGCGCCCTGAACGGGCGCCGGGTGATCAGGCCCTGCCAGGCCGGCAGCAGTCCTGCAACGCTGTAGATCTTGGTCACCTCAACGGCTTCCGCGCCCGACAGCCGGGGAAGGATCGTCGGCAGCCGGCGCGCGAGCATGGTCTTCCCGACCCCGGGCGGCCCGATGAGCAGCAGGTTGTGGCCGCCCGCGCCCGCGATCTCCAGGGCGCGGCGAGCGGCTCCCTGGCCGCGTACCTCGGCCAGATCGTCCGGTGCCGCATCTTCCGAAGGGGGTTCGAGCACCGAGCCTTCTGTCGCCCGAATGGGGTGGGTTCCCTGGAGGTGCTGCACGGCTGCCCGCAGGGTGGGGATCGCATAAACCGGTACCTCCTCGCCGGCGGCCGCTTCCCGCGCGTTCGCCTCAGGGACCAGCAAGGCACGGGCGTGAAGCGCCCGGGCCGCCTGTGCCACGGCCAGCACGCCGGGAACGGATCGCACCGAACCGTCCAGACCCAGTTCACCGACCGCCAGATGGCCCGCGACCGCGTGCTGAGCCAGCTGGCCGGTGGCGACCAGCACTGCCAGGGCGATCGGCAGGTCGAGTGCCGGCCCCTCCTTGCGCCTGTCCCCGGGCGCCAGGTTCACGATGGTCCGCCGCGGAGGGATCTCGTAGTGGGAGTTGCGGATGGCCGACCGTACCCGCTCCCGCGCCTCCTGCACCGCGGGATCAGGCAGGCCTACGATGGCAAAGGTCGGCAGGCCTGGGCCCACGTCCACCTCGACGGACACGGGCAGGGCTTCAAGACCTACAATCGTCGCGCTCAAGACGGCGGCAAGCATGTAGACAGCGGGCAGAGGCCCGCTGTCTACATCGGACGGAGAGGATCAGTATTTCAGGTGGCGGGCAGTTGCCGGGAACCTCCAGGCGTCATCCGCTGCAGGACGACCACGACGGCGAGCAGCCCTAGACCCAGACCATCGGTCAGCAGCCCGGGCACGATCAGCAGCAGGGCCGCCGGAAGAAGAAGCAGCCGTTCCACCACGGTCGCAGGCCGCAGGAGGTAGCCGATGACGGCGCCGGCCAGGCAGAGCGTGCCGATCGTCCCGGTGGCAAGCGCCAGCACCGTGGGCTGCCACGGTCCCTGCCCAACAAGCAGCGCCGGTCCGTAGACGAACATGTACGGCACGATGAACCCGGCGATCGCCAGCCGCACCGCCTGGACGCCGGTGTCCCACATCCCGGCCTTGGCCAGGCTGGCCGCGGCGAACGAGGCCAGGGCCACCGGCGGCGTGATCGCCGAGAGGACCGCGAAGTAGAACAGGAACATGTGGGCGGCCAGCGGGATCACGCCGAGCTTGATCAGCGCCGGCGCCAGGACGCTCGCGCCGATGGCATAGGCGGCGGTCGTGGGCATTCCCATGCCCAGGATGATGGCCACCACCATCGTGGCAATGAGCGCCAGCAGTAGGCTCCCGCCGGCCAGGCCAATGAGCAGTTCGGAGAACTTGCCGCCCAGGCCGGTCAGCGAGAGCACCCCAACGATGATGCCTGCTGCGGCGCAGGTAGCCCCGATCTCGATCGTGCGCTTGGCCCCGTCCTCCATGGCGCCGACGATCTTGGGCAGGTTCAGTCGAGTGTCCGCCCGCAGCCATGAGAGCACAACGGTGGTCGCCAGGGCGTAGAGCGCGGCACGGAACGGGGATGCGCCGGCCCCCATGATCATGTAGAGCAGTAGCACCAGCGGGAACAGCAGGTAGCCGTGCCGGAGCATGACCGTCCTGAACCGGGGTAGCTGCTCGCGCGGCAGCCCGTGCAGGTGTGCCGAGGCCGAGTACAGGTCGATCATCCAGTACGCGGCCACGTAGTACAGCAGCGCCGGGCCGATGGCGGCCACCGCGATCTCCGAGTAGGGCACGCCGATGATGTCGGCCATGAGGAAGGCCGCGGCGCCCATCACCGGTGGCATGATCTGCCCGCCGGTGCTGTTCATCGCCTCCACGCCGCCGGCCACGGCCGCACGGAAACCGGTGGCCTTCATCAGGGGGATGTTGATGACCCCATCCACCATCACGTTGGCCACCGAGGAGCCGCTGGCGGTCCCGAACAGGGCGCTCGTGATGATCGAGACCTTGGCCGGCCCGCCGCGCTTGCTGCCGGCGACGGACAGCGCCATGTGCACGATGAACTTCCCGATGCCCGACGCTTCGATGAACGCCCCGAAGAGGATAAACAGGTAGACGTACCGGGCCGAGACGCCAATAGGGACCCCGTAGATCCCGTTGTCACTGAACAGGAACGATACCAGCGTGTCGAACCGGAACCCCTTGTGCGCCAGCAGCCCGGGCAGCCACGGCCCGGCGAAGACATAGAAGATGAACAGCCCGCAGAGGATCGGGAGCGCCAGCCCCGTGGACCGCCGCACTGCCTCGATGGTGACGATGACGAGCAGGGTGCCGACGATGACGTCCTCGCGCGTGGGGAAGACCCCGGCCCGCCCGGTCAGCGCCTTAAAGGTCGCGAACATGTAGACGAGCACGACCAGGCTGGCCAGGATCAGAACCCAGTCGAAAATGGTCGGCGCCGCGGCCGAGGCGCGCCTGCCCGGGACCAGCAGGAAGGCGAGCACCAGCACGAACGCCAGGTGGACGGCGTAGAGTTTCTGCGGGTCTGTCACGACCCCGAAGAAGCCGCCGAGCTGCAGGATGTGGTAGGCGGCCATCCCGACCCCGAGCGCCTGAACCAGCAGGCGGAGAACACCCCGGAGGGGACGCGTGCGGATCTCCGAGGTGTCCCCGATCTGATCGATGTCAACCGGGAGGCCGAACGATGGATCGGCCATCGGCGCTACCGCTTCATCTCGGGCGGGATCTGCTCGTCGCTGAGCTTCACCCCCTGCTCACGGAAGTATTTCACCGCGCCGGGGTGCAGCGGCAACTTGACGTAGAAGAGGTTCACCGGCAGGGTCTCGTGCGACGTGGGGTGCACGATGGCCAGGAACTCACGGTTGTCGAAGATCGTCTTGACGAGCGCGTAGACGAAATCCTCCGGCATGTCCTTGTGCACGACCGCCGCGTTGTACATCTGCAGGGTGGGGATGACGTAGTCCTGGCCGCGGTAGACGCCGGCGCGAATTGCCGTTCGCGCCAGGTAGGGGAACTTCTCGGTAAGCGTGTCAACCTGGTCCTTGGTGAACCCGAATAACCGTGTCGGTCGGGTGAGCGAGGCCTCCTGCCAGGCCGGGACCGGCAGGCCGATCACCCCGAAGTTGGCGTCCACGGTGCCGTCGCGCATCGCGGTGGCCCCGTCTGCGAAGCCCAGGTAGACCACCCGGCGGGGCTTCACGCCGAACAGCTCGAGCACCCGGTCACCCACGAACTCCGCCGAGCCGCCGCGCGGACCCAGGCTCACCACCTTGCCGGAAAGGTCGGCGACCGATCGGATGGGCGAGTCGGCGTTGACGATCCAGTGCGCGTACGAGGTGTACATAGGGAACGCCACGCGGATCGCGTCGGTCTTCTTGCCCTTGAAGTCCCCGAGGCCGTTGAGGCCCTCGTAGGCCGGCCCAGTCGTGGTCATGCCCAGCTCGATCTCCTTGGTCTGGACGAGCTGCACGTTCTGCACCGGACCCCCGGTGACCCGGTTGGTGGCCGGCATGCCCATCTTCTCGCCGATCACCCGCGCGTAGCCGCCCGCCACCACGAAATACACACCGCCGATCGTAGCCGAACCGATCGTGACGCTCCTGGGCCAGCCCGGCCGCGGCTGAGCCTGTACCGACGTCCCTACGAGGGCCAGTACCAGTACGGTAAAAAGCGCTAGCGCACGATAGACCATCATCCAGTACCCCCCCAGCAGACACCCGTGCGTCGCCTGTCCCACGGCGCGCGCCCTGGTAGTTCGCAGTAACCGCACGAAACTCCTACCAGCGATCATTTGCCCTCTGGCCAAACGACCTCGAAGCCTGTAGATTAGTAGATTAGTGGAAGATTGCGTAGGCTTGCACAGAAAGGGTGCGTGGAGGCTCCGGATGGCGAAGCAACGTGCGGAACGCTGGTTGCCGCTCGGTGAGGCCGCATCGCGCCTGGGAGTGGATGAAGCGACCCTGCGGCACTGGGCCGACACCGGCAGGATAAAGACCTTCCGGACTCCCGGCGGGCACAGGCGGTTCCAGGAGGGTGACCTGCACGCCCTGATCCACCGTGAGGTCCCCCGCGTGGAGGATCTGGGGCACCTTCTGGAGCGCCGCTGTGCGAAGCTGCTGGCCCGGAATCCGGCGCAGGTGCTCGCGGCGCGACCTTGGTTCTCCGGGCTCGACGAGCCGCTGCGGGCGCGGGCGCGCGAACACGGCCGGCAACTGTTCGGCGGGATGATCCGGTTCGTCAACGATTCCCGATCCCGGAAGGCGATCCGCCGACAGCTTGAGGAAGCGGGCCGCGACTACGGCCGTGAGCTCCGCAGGGCAGGCCTGGGCGCGGTCGAGGCCGCTGAAGCCTTCGGCTTCTTCCGCCATCTTGTGCTCGAGATGGTCACCAAGCCGAGGGGACGCGGTGGGATGCTGGACGAGGAGCAGGTCCGAACGCTGCTCGAGGTGAGCGATCTCCTGGACGCGGTATTCCTGTCCGTGCTGCGGGCATGGGATGAGATCCGGGAGGGTGTCCTCCAGTGAAGCTACGGCTCGGCACGCGCGGCAGCGCGCTCGCGACGGCGCAGACCGCCCTTGTGGCCGCGGCTCTGGAAGGCAGGGGCCTGAGTTGTGAGATGGTCACTATCCGAACGCAGGGGGACCAGCACCCCGACCGGCCCGCGGTGTCGCTGGGCGTGGGGGCGTTCGTGCGCGAGATCGAGGCCGCGCTGCTCTCAGGGAGAGTTGACATCGCCGTTCACAGCGCCAAGGACCTCCCCGGCGAATCCACGCCCGGCCTGATGCTGACGGCGTTCATGCCGCGCGAGGATCCCAGGGATGCGCTGGTGACGAGGGACGGAATCGGGCTGCGCGCCCTTGCCCCTGGCAGCGTTGTGGGCACCGGCAGTCCGCGGCGCCGGGCGTTCCTGCTCGCCGCATACCCGTCTCTGTTGGTGCGCGAACTCAGGGGCAACGTGGACACACGTATCCGGAAGCTCGAGGCGGGCGAGGTGGACGCCCTGGTGATAGCTGCGGCGGGTCTGGAGCGGCTCGGCCTTGGCCATCGCGCCGCGGAGCGGCTGGATCCCGCGGTGATGCTCCCGGCGGTCGGCCAGGGTGCGGTGGTGATCCAGTGCTGTTCCGGCCAGGATTGGCTCTGCGAGCGGCTCTCTGCAATGGATCACCCCCCGACCCGGGCCGCAGTGGAGGCGGAGCGGGCCTTCCTGGCTGCCCTGGGTGGAGGATGCCAGCGCCCGATCGCAGCACTGGCCACCACCGATGGGACACGCCTCTGGCTCCAGGGTGCCGTACTGGGTCCTTCTGGAGAGCGCATCGTCCGGGATCAAGCCGAGGGCGACACCTCGGCGCCCGCGGAACTGGGCAGGCAACTGGCGGCCAGGCTCCTGGACCGGGGAGCGGGCGAGCTCCTAGCGGAGGCGGTCCGGTGAGCGCGGAATGGCTGCCGCTGGAGGGGCGGCGCATCCTGGTCACTCGACCGCGCCGCCAGAGCCGGCAGATGTGCGAGCGGCTGAGCCGGCTGGGAGCGCAGCCGGTGGCGGTTCCAACGATCACCATAGCCGGACCGCGTCCGGGCGGATCGCTGGACGCTTCTCTGCGGGTGATTGACCGGTACGACTGGGTTGTGATCACCAGCGCGAACGGTGCGCGCGCGGTCCTCGCTCGGGCCCGGGCTCTGGAAGTCAACCTCGCCGGCGGAACCCGCCCGCGCTGGGCGGCGATAGGGCCGGCCACCGCCGCGGTCCTTCAGGAGGCCGGGGTTCGGGTCGCCCTGATGCCGCCGCGGTTCCTTACCGGTGCAGTCGCCGAGGCGCTGGATGACATCTCCGGCCTGAGAATCCTGCTGCCCCGCACGGACGCGGCCGGCCCTGCGCTGGGCGAGGCGCTGATCGCGCGGGGCGCGACCGTTGAAGAGGTGACGGCCTACAGAACGGTGCTGGCACCGGAGGGGTCCCGCATCGAAGTGCGCCGGCTCATCGGATCGCGGGCCGTGGACACCGTGCTCTTCACGAGTGCTTCGACCGTCCACGGCTTGGTTAGGTTGCTGGGAGAGGAGCGCGACGGCCTCCGGGCAATGGTGATAGGATGCATCGGACCGGTCACGGCGGCAGCGGTCGTAGCTGAGGGGTTCGAGGCGACCGTCGTCGCCTCGGAGCACACCACGGATGGGTTGATCGCCGCCCTGGTCGCCCACGGCGGCGGGCGGCCCGCCGGGACCAAAGGAGACAGCGATGTCAGAGATCACGCCCCGCACTGATCTGCGGGCGCGTCCACGCCGGCTGCGGGCCGGGGACGCACTCCGCCGGCTCGTCCGGGAGGTTCGCCTGCATCCGGAGATGCTCGTTGCGCCGCTGTTCGTCCGTCCGGGCCGCCGCGTCAGGGAGCCGATCTCCTCCCTGCCGGGCCAGATGCGGCTCTCTCCCGACGAGCTCGTCCGCGAGGTGGACGGCCTGGCGGACCTCGGCATCCAAGCCGTGCTGCTGTTCGGCGTTCCCGACGCGAAGGATACGGAAGGCAGCGGCGCCTACGCCGACGACGGCATCGTCCAGGAGGCGGTGCGCCTGCTCCGCGGGGGGAACCGCGCGCTCGTAATCATGACCGACGTCTGTCTGTGCGCCTACACAGATCACGGTCACTGCGGGATCGTCGCCGGAGAGCACGTGGACAACGATGTCACCCTCGGCCTGCTGGCCCGCACCGCGGCCTCGCACGCCGCATCCGGCGCAGACGTGGTCGCGCCCAGCGCCATGATGGACGGCCAAGTCGTCGCCATCCGGGAGGCGCTCGATGCTTCCGGCTTCAGCCAGGTTGGCGTGATGGCCTACGCCGCCAAGTATGCCTCGGCTTTCTACGGCCCGTTCCGCGAGGCGGCAGGGTCGTCCCCGCAGTTCGGCGACCGCCGGACCTACCAGATGGATCCGGCCAACGTGCGCGAGGCCCTGCGCGAGGTCGCGCTGGACGCCGAGCAGGGCGCCGACATCATCATGATCAAGCCCGCCCACGCCTACCTGGACGTGATACGCGCCGCCCGGGAATCGGTGGCACTCCCGATCGCGGCCTACCACGTCAGTGGCGAGTACGCGATGCTCAAGGCGGCGGCGCAGCTTGGGTGGATCGAGGAGCGCCGCGCGACGCTCGAGGTGCTGACCGCCATTCGACGCGCAGGGGCCGACATCATCATCACCTATGCCGCCGCCGACGCCGCGCGCTGGTTGGCGGAGGGTACCGGGGGTTGAACGATCCGATGATCCTATCGGCGATCGGGCTCAGCCACAAAACCGCGCCCGTCGAGATCCGCGAGCGCATGGCCTTCGCCGAGTCGGATCTTCCTGCGGTCCTCGACACGCTGCGCGGACGGGGGGGGATCCGCGAGTGCATGCTGCTTTCCACCTGCAACCGCACCGAGGTGTACCTGATCACGCCCGGCGCACCCCCGATGGCCGAGGTGGCCGAGCTGCTCGCCGCCTCCCGCAGAGTGCCCACCGAAGCGTTCGCTCCTTCGCTTTACCAGTACTGCGGGATGCCGGCCGCCCAGCACGTGATGCGGGTGGCCTCCGGCCTGGACTCGATGATGCTGGGCGAGCAGCAGATACTCGGGCAGGTGAAGCGCGCCTTTGACCTGGCGTGTCTGAGCCGGAGCACCGGACCGGTGCTCAACCGGCTGATGGCGCTCTCCATCACCACAGGGCGCCGCGTGCGCCGCGAGACCGGCGTCTCCCGAAGCGCGCCCTCGGTTCCCCGGGCCGCGCTGTCCCTTGCCAAGCGCGCGTTGGGATCGCTGAACGGGCGGGCCGCGCTCGTGGTAGGAGCAGGAGAGGCTGCCGGACTGGTGGTGAAACTCCTCGTAGCGGCCGGAGCCCGAGTAGTGGCCGTGGCCAACCGCACCCTGGAAGCGGCCCGCGGGCTGGCCGCTCTTGCCGGAGCCGAGGCGGTCCCCCTTGAGGCGATCGCGGCGGCAGGACGGGGTGTTGATCTCATGGTGGTCTGCGTGGGAGCCAATGCGCCGCTCGTGTCGCCGGATATGATCGGCGGCGACCGGGATAGGCCCCTACTGGTGATTGACCTGGGCATTCCCCGCGGCGTGGATGCCGCGGTGGCCGCGCTACCGGGCGTCGCGCTTCACGTGCTTGACCAACTCCCCGTCGAACCCACCTCCGGAGGGGTTCCTCCCGAGGAACTGGCCCGGGCCGAGGAGATCGTTGAAGCAGCCCTGGCGGGATTCAAGGAATGGATGGCCTCCCGCATGGCGGTGCCGCTGATCACCGCGCTGCGCAACCGGGCGGACCGCGTCGTGGAGGGCGAGCTTGCACGCGCGCGCGCGCGCCTGCAGGGACTGGACGAAGCGCAGTACGCGGCGGTCCGCGTGGTCGCAGAGGCCGTGGCGCGCAAGCTGCTCCAGACGCCGATCGTGCGGCTGCGCAGGTCGGCCGCCTGCCAAGACACGCGCGCCCTGGAGCTGGCCGGCGAGCTGTTTGACCTGCCAGAGGACCCAGAAGGGTCCGGAGAGGCGTGAGGCACAGGATGGACAATTTTGCAGCCGCGGGTCCGCGGGCCGCAGCCCTCTTCAAGGAAGCAGAAGGCCTCTTCCCTGGAGGCGTGAACAGCCCTGTGCGGGCCTTCCGCGCGGTCGGCGGCGACCCGCTCGTGGTGAGCTCCGCTCGCGGCGCGCGCCTGACCGATCTCGACGGCCGCGAGTTCCTGGACTACATCGGATCGTGGGGAGCGCTGATCCTGGGACACGCCGACCCGGACGTTGTTGCGGCCATCCAGCAGCGGGCCGCGGAGGGGACCAGTTACGGCATGCCCACTCCCGGCGAGGTCGGGCTGGCCCGGCTGGTCCGCGCCGCGGTGCCGACCATGGAGCGGATGCGCTTCGTCAGCTCCGGCACCGAGGCCTCGATGAGCGCGATCCGCGCGGCCCGTGGGTTCACCGTAAGGGACAAGATCGTCAAGTTCGCCGGCTGCTACCACGGCCACGCCGACCCCCTGCTCGCGCAGGCGGGTTCTGGGATAGCCACCTTCGGGCTGCCCAGCAGCGCCGGAGTGCCGGTAGCCGCGGTCGCCGACACGCTGGTGGCCCAGTACAACGACCTGGACTCCGTACGGGCGCTCTTTGCGGCCAACCCAGGGGCGATCGCCGCGGTCATAGTCGAGCCTGTGGCGGCCAACATGGGCGTCGTGCCACCGGTGGCAGGATTCCTGGACGGGCTGCGCGCCATCACCTCAGGCGAGGGCGCGCTGCTGATCTTCGATGAGGTCATTACCGGCTTCCGTCTCGGATGGGGAGGCGCGCAGGCACGGTACGGCATCGCGCCCGATCTGACCTGCCTGGGCAAGATCATCGGCGGGGGAATGCCTGTTGGCGCCTACGGCGGGCGGCGCGAGGTGATCGAAACCGTGGCGCCGCTGGGCCCGGTGTATCAAGCAGGAACCCTCTCCGGGAATCCACTGGCGATGGCGGCCGGGACAGCGACGCTGCAGCGCCTTGCCGACCCCTCCTTCTACGCACGGCTTGACGCCCTCACCGCCCGCCTCGCCCAGGGGCTCACCGAAGCAGCGGCCGAGGCCGGAGTCTTGGCATCGGTCACGCGCGCGGCCTCGATGCTGACGGTGTTCTTCACCAAAGACCCGCCCCGCGACTACGCGACCGCCCTGTCTGCGGATGTAACCCGGTTCGCGCGGTTCTTCCGAGGGATGCTCTCCCGGGGCGTGCTGCTCCCGCCCTCGCAGTTTGAGGCCTGGTTCGTGTCGGCTTCGCACAACGAGGAAGACATCGCGCACACGGTCGCGGCGGCGCGGGCCGCCTTCGCGGAAGCAACCACATGATGCCGCCCCCACGCGTCCGGTCCGGGGGAATCGCGCCGTCTTACGAGGCGGTGCGGGCGGCGCAATCCGGATACGAGTACGCCAGGGCGCCCATGCTGGTCTACTGGGAACTCACCCGGGCCTGCGACCTTGCCTGTCGCCACTGCCGGGCGGAAGCAGTGGTGAACCGCGACCCGGACGAGCTGAGCACGGATGAGGCCAGGGCGCTGCTGCATCAGGTGCCGGCTTTCGGCAATCCGCTGCCGCACATGGTGTTCACCGGCGGCGATCCCCTCAAGCGGGCCGATCTGTACGAACTGCTCGAGGAGGCCGGACGCCTGGGAATCGGTGTCTCGCTGGCGCCCAGCGGCACAACCCTCCTGACCCGGGGGGCCGTCCGCCGGTTGCTCGGCTGCGGCGTCCAGAGCATGTCGCTGAGCCTCGACGGCTCCACCTCGGATCGCCACGACGCGTTCCGTGGCGTGCCGGGTTGCTTCGATATGACCATGCAGGCCGCGGGGTGGGTGGCCGAGGCAGAGATCCCGCTCCAAGTTAACACCCTTGTAACCGAGGAGACCGCGGGCGATCTGCCGGCGATCTACGATCTGCTGACCTCTATGCGCGTCGAACGGTGGAGTCTCTTCTTCCTGATCTCGGTGGGGCGCGGGACCGCGCTGCGCGAGATAGCGGCCGGGGACGCAGAGCGGCTGATGGAGTGGCTCTACGGACTAAGCGAGCAGGCCCCTTTCGCGATCAAGACCACGGAGGCGCCTCAGTTCCGGCGCGTGGCGCTGGCGCGGATGCACGCCGCCGGGCTGGACGGCGCCGGGGTGCACAACAGCAGCGTCGGGCGGGGGTTCGGCATTCGTGACGGCAACGGCATCCTGTTCATCTCAAGGACCGGCGATGTGGCGCCCTCAGGATTCCTCCCGCTGGCTGCCGGGAACGTAAGGACCGCCTCCCTGGTCGAGCTCTACCGCGCGAGCCCCCTCTTCACCGCGCTGCGCGACACCTCGCGGCTGCGGGGCCGGTGTGGCCGCTGCGAGTTCAGGGCGATCTGCGGGGGATCGAGGGCGCGGGCCTTCGCGCACACCGGTGACATCCTGGCGGAAGACCCATTGTGCCCCTACGAGCCCGCATGAACGATCGGTTTCTGCGCGCCTGCCGCCGCGAGCCCACCGATTGCACCCCGGTGTGGTTCATGCGCCAGGCCGGTCGCTACCAGAGGGAATACCGGGCGTTGCGGGCACGCCACTCCATGCTCGAGTTGTGCCGCACGCCGGAGCTGTGCGCCCAGGTAACGCTGCTGCCGGTGGAACAGCTGGGCGTGGACGCGGCGATCCTGTTCGCGGACATCATGCTTCCCCTGATCGGCCTGGGCGTACCGTTCGACATCGTCGAGGGCACGGGACCGGTAATCGGCACGCCGATCCGCACGGACGCGCAGGTGGGCGCGCTGCGCCCCCTGGAACCGGAACGCGACCTGCCATTCGTACTGGAGGCAATTCGCCTCATACGGGGGGAGGTCCGCGTCCCGCTGATCGGATTCGCCGGCGCGCCGTTCACCGTGGCCAGCTACCTGATCGAGGGCCGCGGCTCACGCGACCTGCCGCACACCAAGGCGATGCTGTACGGTTCGCCGGCGCTCTGGCACCGGCTTATGCACCGTCTGACAGACGCGACGATCGAGTACCTGCGGGCCCAGGTGGCCGCAGGCGTACAGGCCTTGCAGCTCTTTGACTCATGGGTGGGCGCGCTGGCGCCGCGCGACTACGAGGCCGCGGTGTTGCCTCACATGCAGCGGCTGTTCGGTGCGCTGGCCGCGCTGGAGGTGCCGGTAATCCACTTCGGCACCGGCACCGCAGGCCTACTGCCCCAGATGGCGCGGGCCGGGGGCGACGTCATAGGCGTGGACTGGCGCATCCGCCTGTCCGACGCGTGGGCGCGGATCGGTGGCGCCGGAATTCAGGGGAATCTGGACCCGGCAACGCTCCTGGCGCCGTTTGAGGTGGCGGCTGGGGCCGCGCACGACATCCTGAGCGAGTCGGCCGCGCGGCCCGGCCACATCTTCAACCTGGGACACGGTGTCCTGCCGCAAACGCCGCCGGACCATTTGAGGCGACTCGTCGAGCTGGTACACGAGCACTCCCAGGTCGCACCCGTGCGCCCATGACAGGGGTCCTGCTGATGGCCTACGGCAGCCCTTCCGGACCCGAGGACCTGGAGGTCTTCTACACCAGCGTCCGGGGAGGCAGGCCGCCGTTGCCCGAGATGCTGCGCGGGTTGGGGGAGCGCTACCGCGCGATCGGCGGGCGCTCTCCGCTGCCGGAGATCACGCGGCGGCAGGCCGCCGCGCTGCAGGCCTGCCTCGACGTTGACGCGCCCGGGCGGTTCCGCGTCTATGCCGGAATGCGGCACTCCCCACCGTTCATCGCGGAGGCCGTAGCCGCCATGGCTGATGACGGGATCACAGCGGGCGTGGGACTGGCCTTGGTGCCGCACTACTCGCGCCTGGGCGTCGGTGCCTACATCGCGGCGGCCGAGGCGGCGCGTGAGAGCACGCCGGCGCTGTCGCTGCGCTACGTGGAGAGGTGGGGCAATCATCCGCGCTTCCTGGACGCGGTGGCGAGCCGTCTGGGGGACGCGCTGACAACCCTTTCGCAGGAGGAGCGGGGGACTGCTCGTGTGGTCTTCACCGCCCACAGCCTGCCCAAACAGGCACTCGCCGATGGGGATCCTTACACCGAAGAGCTGCACCGCACCTGCCAGGGGGTCGCCGACCGGTCCGGCGTCCGGGAGTGGATCCTAGCCTACCAGAGCGCCGGCCGCACCGCTGGTCCCTGGTTAGAACCAAACGTCCACGAGGTGATTCTTGGGTTTGCGGGAAGCGGGGCGCAGGCCGTGGTAGTCTGCCCGGTGGGCTTCATCTCCGACCACCTGGAGGTCCTCTACGACATTGACATCGAGTGCCGGGCTCTGGCCGCGTCCGCAGGCCTGCGCATGGTACGCGCGGCATCGCTCAACGACTGCCCGCTCCTGATTGAGGCGCTGGCCGACCTGGCAAGAGAAGCCGCTGCATCCTTCTCGATGGAGCAACCGGTCCAGTGAGCGCGCACGTCGCGATCGTCGGAGGCGGAATCACCGGCCTGGCAGCGGCCCACGCGCTGGCGTCCGACCGCAGGGCGCGCGACCTGGGAATCAGGTGCACGCTCGTTGAGCAGGAGCCTCGTCTGGGCGGCAAGCTGCTGACCGAGCGGATCGGCGACTGCCTGGTTGAGGCCGGACCGGACTCGTTCCTCGCCACCAAGCCCTGGGCGGCCAACCTCTGCCGGGCGCTGGGACTGGGCGACCGCCTGATCGGTACCCTGCCGGGCCAGCCGGTCTACGTCGCCTTCCGTGGGAAGCTGCACCCGTTCCCAGAGGGCCTGGCTCTGGGCGTGCCGTCGCGCATTGGGCCAATGGTGCGCACGCGCCTGCTCTCCCCCCTTGATAAGCTCCGCGCAGGCCTCGACCTGGTGCTCCCCCGCAGGCGGGAGGCCGAGGACGAGACCATGGGAGCCTTCATCCGGCGGCGGCTGGGCGACGCGGTGGTGGCCCGCCTGGCCGGCCCGATGCTGGCAGGCATCTATGCCGGCGACGCGTATGCGTTGAGCCTGCGGGCAACGTTCCCGCAACTCCTCGAGTGGGAGGCCAGCCACCGCAGCCTGGTGCTGGCGGCGATGGCGCGGAGGAAGCAGATGGCGGCGGCCGCTTCCGGCAGTCCCAGCCCCATGTTCCTGAGTCTGACAGGCGGTGTAGGCGAGCTCGTCGAGGCCCTGGTTGGGGCGCTGGGCGGCCCCCGGGGTAACGACAACACGAGGTTGATAACCGGAAGGTCCATAGTACGCCTGGTGCCGGTGGTCGAGCGCGGGCGCACATCCTACGCGCTCCACCTCGACGACGGCGAAACCATCATCGCCGACGGGGTGGTGCTGACGGCGCCTGCCTTCGCCAGCGCCGCCCTGCTGGGGCCTGTGGCGCCCCGGGTGGCCTCCCTGCTGGGAGCAATCCCATACGTGTCCACCGCAGCGATAACACTGGCCTTCCGACGCCAGGAGGTGCACCATCCGCTTGTGGGACACGGCTTCGTGGTCGCCCGTGACGAGCCGATGGAGATAACCGCCTGCACCTGGGTGTCGTCCAAGTGGCCGCACCGGGCGCCGCCCGACCTGGTGCTGCTGCGGTGCTACCTCGGTGCCGCCGGCCGTGAGGCCGTCCTCCGGGAGGACGACGGCCGTCTGGTGTCGCTGGTGCGCCGGGATCTCCGCAGGACGCTGGGCATAAACGCCGATCCGGTCTTCGCCACGGTGGCGCGCTGGCCGAACTCGATGCCACAGTACCTCAGCGGGCACCTCGATCGGCTCGAGGCGATCGGCACGGAGCTGCGGGCCTATCCCAACCTGGCCCTCGCGGGCGCCGGCTATGGGGGCACCGGCATCCCTGACTGCATCCGCCAGGGCACGGAGGCCGTGGACGGGATCCTGGCCTCGCTGACCACCTGACCGGCCCTGTTCATTCCCCTGCCTGAAATGCATCGGGGATGTGCTCGATCCCGAAGACGTGGCCATCGCGTCCGAGCCGTACGGCGATCACATCAAACCGCGTCGCGCACCCGCCCAGCCCGTGGGCCAGCAGGTACGCCGACGCGAGCCTCGCGAGGCGGCGCTGCTTGGTAGCGGCGACGGCCTCGCCGGGGTGCCCGAACCGCGCGCCCGTGCGGCTCTTCACCTCGACGAAGACCACAACGGTCCCGGACCGCACCACCAGGTCTATCTCGCCGTATCGGGTGCGCACGTTGCGGGCCAGAAGTTGGTATCCCTGCTGTGCAAGCCAAGCCGCGGCAGCGTCCTCGCCGGCCGCGCCAAGGGCGCAGGAGTGTGAAGGCACCATCCTGCCGTTGTTATCGGCCGGGCAGGGAAGGAATGCCGGGGGGCAAGAAGGCCCGGCGGTGCGCCGGGGTGGGGCCCCACCGCCGCAGCGCAGCCAGGTGCTGTGGGGTCGCGTAGCCCTTGTGCCTGGCAAACCCGTAGCGCGGCTCGTGGAGATCGAGCTCAACCATCAGGCGGTCCCGGGTGACCTTGGCGACCACCGAAGCGGCGGCGATCGAAGCGCAGTGCTGATCACCCTTCACCAGCGTCACCTGGGGTACGGACAGGGGGGCCCGCACGTTCCCATCCACCAGGACCAGCGCCGGCACCTGCCCGAGCGCCGCAACCGCCCGGCCCCATGCCAGCTTGGTCGCACCCAGTATGTTCAGCCGGTCGATCTCCATCACATCCGCGATGCCGATGCCTACCAGCGCACCCGAGGCCTGGATTGCGTCGAACACCGCTTCACGCATCCGAGGCGTCAGTTGCTTGGAGTCACGCAAGTTGGGAATCGGTCGTTCGCAGGGGAAGATGACGGCGGATGCAACCACGGGGCCTGCGAGCGGCCCGCGGCCCGCCTCGTCCAAACCGGCCACCGGCGAGATACCCTGCGCCCAGGCCTCGCGCTCTCTGGTGAAGAGCGCTAAGGGCCGGGTCACCGCACGAGGCCTATCCTTTCGGGCGGCCAGTAGACCACCATCGCCCGCCCCACCACGTTCTTGATCGGAACAAACCCGAAGAACCGGCTGTCCTCGCTGTTGCACCGGTTGTCTCCCAGCACGAACAGCTTGTCGGGCGGCACTACCTCAGGGCCGTAGCTGCTGGAGCAGGCCCTGTCGCCCCCGGGCAGCACAGTCGGGTATAGCTCTCCCAGCGGCCGGCCATTGATCAGCACCAGCCCCTCCTTCAGCTCGATGCGCTCCCCGGGCAGGCCCACGACACGCTTGACGAAATCCTTGTTGGGGTTGAGCGGATACCGGAAGACAATGGTATCCCCGCGGCGGATCTCCCACAGCCGGTAGGCGAACTTGCCAACAAGGATGCGGTCGCCGACGCGCAGGGTGGGCTCCATGGAGCCCGAGGGGATGAAGAAGGCCTGGACGACGAAAATGATGATGACGAGGCTGATCAACGCCGCGAAGATCGTGGCGTCCAGCGTCTCCACGATCGAGAGGCGCACCGCCGGCGGGATTCGGTATATGCGGCGGACGATCTGGCGCAGCACGAACAGCCCCAGCGCCAGGGAAATGATCAGCGTGGGTATGCCAAATGGGATGCGCTCGGCAAGGACCAGGAGGTCGCGGCTCATGTTGCTGGGACCGGGACTAGCGCCGTTCCTTGATGCGCGTCTCCTTGCCGACCTTTCCCCTGAGGAAGTACAGCTTGGCGCGCCGCACCTTGCCGCGGCGGACCACGTCAATCTTCTCTACCCGCGGTGAGTGCACGGGGAAGACGCGCTCCACGCCGATCCCGTGGCTGATGCGCCGCACGGTGAACATCTCGTTCACGCCCGCGCCCCGTCGCGAGATCACGGTGCCCTCAAATGCCTGCACTCGCTCGCGCCCGCCCTCTGTGACGCGGATGTGGACACGCACGGTATCGCCGGGAGTGAAGGCTGTGACCTTCTTCTTCACCTGACCGGCCTCCACCATCTTAAGCTTATTCATTACTTTCGCCTCCCTGTCGGCCGACGCATCCTGCGGCGCCGCAGTCACGACTGATGATTGTAGCACAGCCCGCCCTAGGCGTCATCGTCGCGCAGCAGCGCGCGGTCTTCATCGCCTAGAGCGTCCCAGCAAATCAGGTCCGGCCGCCGGGCCAGTGTGCGCCGCAGTTGCTCGCGGCGGCGCCACCGCCGGATCGCCTCGTGGTGCCCGCTCAGCAGCACTTCGGGCACTCGAAGCCCGCGGAAATCGGCCGGACGCGTGTAGTGCGGGTGGTCGAGCATCCCGCCGGCGAACGACTCCGCCACGACCGACGCGGCGTCGCCCACAACCCCGGGAATCAACCGTACCGCGGCATCCACGATGACCATCGCGGCAAGCTCGCCGCCGGTCAGCACGTAGTCGCCGATCGAGAACTCCTCGGCGCCGAGGCCCTCCACCACCCGTTCGTCCACTCCCTCGTACCTGCCGCACAGCACGATCAGGCGCCTCTCGCGGGAGAGATCCTCCGCGGCACGCTGATCGAAGCGGCGGCCCTGTGGGGAAGTCAGCAGGACGCGCGGGCGCGGGCCCTCGGGAGGCGTCAGTGCCTCCACCGCCGCGAAGAACGGCTCGGGCTTCATAACCATGCCCGGACCGCCTCCGTACGCCAGGTCGTCCACCTGCCGGTGGCGGTCGGACGTGAAATCACGCAGGTCCACGACCGAGATCTCCACCAGCCCCCGCGCGCGAGCCCGGCCGAGGATCGAGACCTCCAGCGGAGCCAGTGCCTCCGGGAAGATCGTCACGATGTCAATGCGCACGGTCCGGCTCCTCCAGACCCGGCAGGAGGGCAACGACCATTTCGCCCGAGGCGGGATCAATTCGACGCACTACCTCCCGCGTGGCCGGCAGCAGGATCTCTCCTGCCTCACCCCGGACCACGTAGACGTCGTTGGCCGGCGCCCGTATTACCTCGGCAACGGTGCCCAGCATCCGCCCCTCCTCGGTCCGCACGCGCAGACCGACGATCTCGAACACGTAGAAGGCGCCTTCCTCCAGAGGCACCACGGCGTCGCGGGGGACCGCGATCTCCGCACCGCGCAGTCCTTCGGCCGCCTCCAGGTCGCCGATCCCGTGGATGGTAAGCAGCAGGCCTTCCTTGAACGGCCGTCTACCGGTTATCTCGGCTACCTCCACGCGGCCGGCCCGGATCAGGTAGACCTCTCTGAGACGTTCAAACCGCTGTGGGAAGTCCGTCTCCAGGCGCACCCTTACCTCGCCGCGCAGCCCGTGCGGCCGGACCACTCGTCCCACCGTGACAAGGTCGGCAGGGACCGGGCGCCCGCGGCTAGATTTCGCGGATCTCGATGACAATCCCATCCTTGATGATGACCTCGGCTCGCGCCAGTCGCGTGAAGAAGTTGTCGCCGACGTTGAGCTCAACCATGCTTTCCAGGGTGCCCTGGGAGAACTCGGACTGGAGCTCGAGCGCCTCGGCCTCCCTTATGCGCGCTGCCAGCTCCATGCGCGCGGCTTCCTGCCTGGACCGCTCCACCTCGAGCTGCTGGCGGATCGCCCGCGATTGCGGGGAAGCCTGCCGCTCCAGCTCGGAGCGGCGGATCTGGGTATCAATCTGCGTGACCATGGCGTCGAGGCGCCGGACGGTATCCTCGAGCTCGCTCAGGTACTGCTTTTTGAACGTCTCCGTGACTATGGCCTTCACAACTACCGGTCGAACCACGGTTATCCCCATGCCGGCCTCCGTCATCCCAGACTGGACTGCTGCTCGATCTCCACTATCACGCGCCGGCCATCGGGCAGGGCCGCGGCCCTAACCATGGTGCGAATCGCGCCCACGATGCGCCCGCGGCGGCCTATCACTTGACCCAGATCCCCTGCGGCCACTCGGATTCCGATGATCACCAAGCGGTCACGCTCGGTTGCCTTCACGCCGACCGCCCCGGGATCGTCCACCAGCCCCCGGACCAGATACTCGACTAACGCCCGCAGATCAGCTCCCGGCATGGCGTTTCAGACCGGGCCTTACGCGCCGCCGGAGCGACCGGCTTCCCAGCGAGGGAGGATGCCGGTCTTCACCAGCAGCACGCGGGCCGCGTCCGAGGGCCGGGCGCCCCGGTCGAGCCAGGAGCGCGCCTTCGTCTCGTCAATCTGGATCGTTGAGGGCTCGGTCCTGGGGTTATAGTGGCCGAGCGCCTCCAGGTACCTGCCGCCCCTCGGGACCTTTGAGTCGGCCACCACCACGCGGTATGACGGCTGGTGCTTGGCTCCTATTCGCATGAGTCGGATCTTCACGGCCATCGGTCTGCCTCCTTGGGTATGCGTACCGTCCTAGAACGGATGCCGCCTGCTGCCCCGGCCGTGCTCGTCCGTGTGCCGCACGAGCCGGCGCACCTGCTCGAACTGCTTCAACAACCGATTGACGTCCTGCACGGATACCCCGCTCCCCCGCGCGATGCGGCGGCGGCGGCTACCGTCAATGACCGCCGGCGTGTCGCGCTCCTGCGGTGTCATGGACTGGATCACGGCCTCGACCCGGCTCAGTTGCCCTTCGTCCACGGACGCACCCGCCTCACGGATGCGGGCGAAGCCGGGGACCATCTCGAGCAGTTGGTCCAGCGGCCCCATCTGGCGAACCTGGCGCAGTTGTTCCAGGAAGTCGGCAAAGGTGAACTGATGCCGCCGCAGCTTTCGCTCAAGCTCGGCCGCTGCCTCCGCCGAGACGGTCGCTTCCGCGCGCTCGATCAGCGTCAGCATGTCGCCCATCCCAAGGATGCGGGAGGCCATGCGGTCCGGGTGAAACCGCTCCAGCGCATCGGGCCGCTCTCCCACCCCCACGAACAGGATCGGCCTGCCGACCGTGGCCACGACCGAAAGCGCCGCGCCCCCGCGGGCGTCGCCGTCCATCTTGGTGAGCACCACGCCGTCCAGCGGTATCCGCGCGCCGAACTGCTCTGCCATCCGAACCGCGTCCTGCCCTGCCATCGCGTCCAGAACCAGCAGGGTCTCGTGCGGCGCCAGAGCCGAGTGCATCGCGGCAAGCTCGGCCATCAGGTCGTCGTCCACGTGCAGCCGGCCTGCCGAGTCCACAATCACCACGTCGTGCCCGTCCGCAACGGCCGCCGCCACCGCGGCACGCGCCACGCCGATCGGATCCGTCTCCCCGTGGCGGGCAAACACGGGTACTCCCACCTGATCTCCCACGATCTCGAGCTGCCGGATCGCGGCGGGCCGCTTCAGGTCCGTGGCCACCAACAGGGGTGCGCGGCCCCGGCGCCGCAGATAGCCGGCCAACTTCCCGGCGGTCGTGGTCTTGCCTACGCCGTGTAGACCGATCAGCAGGATGATCGTGGGAGGCGGTGCCGCCACGAGCAGCTCGCGCGCCGTTCCTCCCAGGAGCCGGATCAGCTCCTGGTGCACGATCTTGACCACCTGCTGGCCGGGGCTTAGGTGTTTCCACACCTCCTGCCCAACCGCCGCCGCGCGGACGCCCTCGACGAAGTCACGGGCTACGCGGAAGTTCACGTCGGCCTCCAGCAGGGCCATGCGCACCTCGCGCAACACCGCGTCAACGTCCTCGGGGCTCAACACCCCGCGGCCGGCGAGCCTGCGGACGATCTCCCCCAATCTGGACTGCAGCGCCTCAAACACCGACGATCACCTTTGCGTTCGTATCGTGCCCGCGCCGGGCCTCGTAGACGCGATATCCCTCGGCAGCGCTCACCTCGCGGGCATCGCCGAAACGCCCGGCCACTATTCCTGCCAGCGTTCGAGCGCCCTGTCCCGTGCGCGCGACCATGTAGAACCGGCCTCCAGGCCTCAGCACCCGCCATGCTCCTTCAATGAACTCCACCACCACCCGGCGCCCGGCCCGTATGGGCGGATTGGTGAGCACCAGGTCAACGGAACCGTCCCTGAACGGGGCGGCCCCGTCGCCCACCAGCACGCAGACGTTGGTCAGCCCGTGCGCGGCGGCGTTGGCGTGCGCCATATGCGCGGCGCGCCGGTTGAGATCCACCAGCCACGCGCGGCCGCGCGTCGCAAGCCCGGCCGCCACCAGGCCGATCGCCCCGTAGCCGCATCCCAGGTCCAGGATGCGATCGCCGCGGCGGACCTCCATCGTCTCTATCAGCAGGCGCGTCCCGGCGTCGAAGCGGCGGTGCGCGAAGACACCTGAGACCGACTGAAAGGCCCAGGCCCGGCCCCGCAGCTCCACCCGTTGCTCCCGCGTCCTCGGCGCTGAACGCGGCGAGGGCGTGGAGTAGTGATCCTCCCGCGCCGCGAGTCCCAACGCGCCCTCCAACCGTTCCATCGCCGCCAGCGCCCTGCGCAGGCCGTCGTGCACGGCCTGCCGCGTCACGCGCGTCTGTGCGGCGATCTCGCCCAGCGAAAGGTCGTCCTGGTAGTAGCGGCGCAGGAGGTGCTGCTGCTGCGCGGTCAGCAGCGCCCCGTATGCGTCGAACATCCGGTTGGCCCGGTCGCGGTCGGCGAGCGTGCGCTCCATGTGGCTCGACCTGTCAAGGCAAACCCCTTGACAGCACCATCACAATAGCGCACGGACTGGGCGCCGTCAAGAACGGAGGTGCCTAGATGTAGAGGGACCTACTCCGCGAGCAGCGCGGCAACAAACGCGGCGGGATCGAACGGCACAAGATCCTCCAGACCCTCCCCGATGCCGACGAAGGCGATCGGAATCCCCAGATCCCGCGTCACTGCCGCGGCAATCCCGCCCTTCGCCGTCCCGTCGAGCTTGGCGAGAACGACGCCGGTCAGGCCAACCGCCTCGTGGAAGCGGCGCGCCTGGGCTAGGCCGTTCTGGCCCGTGCCCGCGTCCAGGACCAGCAGGCGCTCCACCGGCGAACCGGGCAGCGCGCGTGCCAGCACCCGGTCCATCTTCTTGAGCTCTTCCATGAGGTTGACCTTGGTGTGCAGCCGGCCGGCGGTGTCCACGATCAGCACGTCCGCTCCCCTCGCCTGCGCCGCCTGCGCGGCATCAAAGACAACGGCGGCCGGGTCTGATCCTGTCTGATGCCGAACAACCGGGACACCCACCCGCTCTCCCCACAGCTCGAGCTGCTCAATCGCCGCGGCACGGAACGTGTCGGCCGCGGCCAGCATGACCCGGCGGTCCTCCTGGCGCATCCTGAAGGCGAGCTTGCCGATCGTCGTGGTCTTGCCCGAACCGTTTACGCCCAGAACCAACACCACCGCAGGAGCCGGATCGAGACGCAGCAGACCCGGCGCGCCCAACAGCTCGCGCAGGATCGTCCCAAGCGCGGCGCGAACCGCCTCGGCCGTGCGGGCCCCAGGGTCGCGGCGCAGCCGCTCCACGATCTCGGCACTAAGCCCGGCGCCCACGTCGGAGGCAATGAGAACCTCCTCCAAGCCGGCGAAGAACGCGTCGTCAGGGGGTGCCAACAGCAGGGCATCGAGACGTGAGGAGATCGCCTCTCGCGTGCGCCCGAGCGAGGTGCGCAGCCGGGCAAACCAGCCGGGGGATCCGGACGACACGGTCGTCTACTCGCCCGGAAGGGCGACCGCCTCGCGCAGCCGCGAGGGCTCCTTCACCCCGAGTTCCTCGCGCGGCTCGGGCTCCCCCCCGTTCCGGGACGGTACCAGCCGCAACGAGACCAGCGCGGAGGTGCCCAGCTCCTGCATCGTCACGCCGTAGAGTACATCGGCCGCGGCCATGGTGCCCTTGTTGTGGGTAATGATGAGCACCTGGGTCTGCTGGGCCAGATCCCGCAGCAGGCCGGTGAACCGCCGGGTGTTCTCGTCGTCGAGCGCGGCCTCCACCTCGTCGAAGATGCAGAACGGGCTGGGGTGCACCCGCAGCAGCGCGAAGATCAGGGCCAGGGCCACGAGCACCCTCTCCCCTCCCGAGAGCGCGACCAGGGATCGGCGCTTCTTGCCGGGCAGCTGGGCGATCACCTCCAGCCCTGGCTCCGCGCCCAGCTCGTCCTCGACCAGCTCCAGGGAACCCTGCCCCCCATCGAACAGCTGCTGGAAAAGCCGACCGAACTCCCGGTCAACCTCCACGAAAGCCTGATCGAACCGCACGCGCAGCGCCGCGTTGATCACCGCAATCGAGTGCCTCAGCGCGTCCGCGGCGGCGCGGACATCCTGGGTGCGGGTGCGCAGGGCCTCCAGGCGCGCCGTCAGGGCGGCGTGCTCCTCGATCGCGCGTAGGTTGACCGGCCCCAGTTCCCGCAGCGCGGTCCGCAGTTCGTCCAGCCGTCGCCGGGCTTCATCGCGAGACACCTCAAGGCGGCGGGAAGCGGCATCTTCAAGAGCGATGCCGTACTGCTCGTCGAGGCGCTGCGCGGCCGCGGCCAGTTCGGCGTCCGCCTGCGCACAGCGCAGCTCGGCGCGATGCAGCGCCGCCTCTCCGGCCCGGGTGGCATCGAGCGCGGCGTGGAGCTCCGCTCCTCGGACCGCCAGGCAGTCGCGCAGCCCTGCCCGCTCGGCGGCCAGGCGCTCCAGCCTGGCCTTCCCTGCGGCCTGTCCGACAAGAACCGCATCGTGAGTGGCAGCCGCCTCACGGCGGTGCGCGGCTGCGGCATCCAGGTCGGCGGAGATACGCTCCGCGTCGCGGGCCAGTCCGGCACGGCGTGCCTCAATCTCCTCCATCACGGTGGTGCGGTCGCGCAGCCGCCCCCGCAGGGCCTCCAGGTTTCCGTCCACCTGTGCCATGGCGACCTGACACGCGGCCAACGCCTGTGCCGATGCTTCCCGCGCACCACCCAGCCGTCGTGTCGCCTGTTCGAGTTCCACCAGGCGGGTCTCCAGATACCCGGTCTCGTCCTCGAGGCGGCGCACGTCAGCGGCCAGACGGTCCACCTCGGCCTGCCTGCCGTGAAGCTCCAGACCGCGTGACGCCGCCTCTGCCGCCAGCGCGGCCTCGTCCCCGGCCAGGCGCGTGGCCTCGGCTTCCAGTTGAGCCAAGCGCTGCGTGCGCTCGGTCAGGGCCCCGGCCGCTGCGCCGCGGTCGGCCCTACGTGAGGAAAGCGCGGCCTCGGTGGCCGCCGCCTGATCGGCGGCGGCCAGATGCTGCATCTGGGCCATCTCCCGGCGCGATGAAGCCCTTGCTGCGTCGACCCGCAGCGCGGCCAGCGCCTGGTTGCGCCCCAACGGCATGAGGTCGCGACCGCGCCGCCCGCGCAGCGACAGCACGCCGTCAGGGGAGAGGAGCGTGCCGTCCTGGGTGACAACTCGGCCGGAGAAGCCCGATGCGAACAGCTCCCAGGCGCGGTCCAGATCGGCTACTATCGCCACGTCGCCCAGCAGGGCTTCTACCGCAGGCCTGATCGCCGCGCCGGAGGTCACCACATCGGCCGCGCGCACATGTGCCCCGTCCGCGGGGATAGACGCCGCAGGGTGCCTGGCGCGAGCCGAGTCCAGGGCCAGGACCGCGGCTCCCCCATTCCCCTCTGCCTCAAGGAAGCCATGAATCGCCTGGATCGCCGCCCTGCTGTCCACGACCAGGCAGTGGAGCCTTCGCCCCAGGGCCGCGGCAACGGCGGGCTGGTACGCGCCCGGCACCTCTATCAGGTCGGCCACCGCGCCCCTGAGTTCCGGGAACCGGGCGGGATCGGCGCGGGCAGCCAGCAGCACACCACGTGCGCCCTCCTCGAAGCCTGCGAACTGAGCGTGCGCCTCTTCCATGGATGCCAGGCGGGACTGAAGTCCGTGTTCTTCCAGTTCAGCGGCCCGCAGCCGCTCCGCAGAGGCATCGAGGCCGCGACGGCACTCGTCGGACGTCCGCGTGGCGGATGCCAGAGCATCCTCCACCTGTTCGAGGGTCTTGCTGGCCTCGCTGCAGGCCCCTCGCGCGGATTCGAGGGCACTCGATATCCGCGCCGCGGCCTCGCGAAGGGCTTCAGCCCTCTTCTCAGTGGCAGCGACCGACTGGCCCAGCACCTCGGCCCGTGCGCAGAGCGCCGCCAGATCGCTGCGCGCCTGTGCCAGTGTCCGCGCAACGCCTCCTGCCTCGGGGCGGGCCAGGGACAACCGGGCCTCCGCTTCTTCTGCCGCGGCCGCGGCATCGGAGAAGCCGGCAGTCGCATCCGCCAGCTCGCGCCGCAGCAACTCACGCTGGTCCTCGACCACGACGGCCTCCAGACGCAGCACCTCTGCGTCTGCCTCCACGCGCACCCGCTCTTCCAACAGGCGGCCGGCCTCGTCCATCAGGTGCCGGTGGTGGGCGCGCAGACCATCGAGCCGCCGCTCCGCCTGCTGAACCTCGGCTGCGCGGACCGCGAGCTCCTCGGCACCGCCGAGGAGCGCCTGCTGGCCTTCCTCCCACTGGGTGGTCAAGGAGGCAACCTGCGCCTCGACCTCTGCCACGGCAGCTGAGGCGGCGTCTGCGCGCGCAGCGGATAGCGCGGCCTGTTCCCTTTCAACCAAGAGCTGGGAGGCCAATCGCCGCGCGGTCCCCAACAGGCGCCGCGCCTCGTCCGCGTACAGCGCCAGTTCCAGGTCGCGCAGCTCCTCGCTGTGCGCACGGTATAGAACCGCGGCCTCGGCCTGCGCCGCCAGCGCCAACTGCTGCGCCTCCAGCTCGGAGAGCAGATCGCCGGCACGGTCAAGATGGGCTTGGGCGTGGCCCAGCCGGCGCTCGGCCTCGGTGCGCTGCCGCTTCTGCCTTGCCAGACCCGCGGCCTCCTCCAACCACTGCCGGCGTTCGAGCGGCGTAGCGCGCAGGACCGCGTCTACCTCGCCCTGTCCGATCAGCGCATACGAACGGCCACCCAGCCCGGTGCCCAAAAACAGCATCTGGATGTCGCGCAGGCGGCAGTCCACGCCGTTGATGGCGTACTCACCCTCGCCTCCCCGCGTCACGGCGCGCGACACGGTAACCTCGCTGAACTCCAGGGGGAGATCGCCGGCGCCGTTTTCCAGGGTGAGCGAGACTTTGGCCAGGCCGAGGGGCCGGCGGGATGCGGTGCCGGCGAAGATGATGTCCTCCATCCGTGCGCCCCGCAGCAGACGGGCGTTGGTCTCGCCCAGGGCCCAGCGGATGCTGTCCATGATGTTGCTCTTGCCGCTCCCGTTGGGGCCCACTATCGCGGTGATTCCTGGATGGAACTCGAGTTCGGTGCGGTCCACGAACGTCTTGAATCCTACGAGCTCCAGCCTCCGAAGCTGCACTCTCCGTCTCCTCCTCGACTCGGACCGCCTGCGCGGCCCGCCCGTTGTCCGACCGCCGCCAGGGGCGGCGAGAGTCTAATCGGGCGCTGCGACGATAGGTGTAACCATTGCAGCATGACGATACAGTCCAACCAACCGCTCGGTAAGGGTCTCGATGGCGTAGGATTGGGCCGCGGTCCGACCGGCAGCGGCAAGGCGGCTCCGCAGCGCCTCGTCGCCAAGGAGCCGGCGAATCGCCGTGCCCAGCGCCTCGGCGTCCAGACCGGTCAGAAGTCCGGTCAGCCCGTCGCTGACAACCTCGGACACCCCTCCTGCGCCCACTGCGGCCACCGGCAGGCCGGCCGCCATCGCCTCCACCACGACGAGCCCCTGCGTCTCCGTGGGCGACGAGAAAGCAAACAGGTCGGCGGCCGCGTAGCAGTCGAGGACCCGGTCGTGATCGAGCGGGCCGGTGAAGATCACCTGCCCGGCTATGCCCCGCTCCGCGGCCGCGCGCCGGAGGGCCGCGGCCTCAGGGCCGCCGCCGACGACCAGCAGGCGCGCCGGCGTCCCCTGGGCGGCCACGGCAAAGGCCGCCAGCAGCACGTCAAAACGCTTCTCTCGCGCCAGGCGACCGACCGTAATGACCAGGGGCACGCCCGCGGGGATCCCAAGCCTGGGCCGGACCCAGTGCGGGTTCAGACGATCGAACCGGTCCAGTTCGAACCCCGCGGTCGCGAGAACCTCGACCCGAGCGGTAACGCCGCGTGCCAACAACCAGTTCCGCACGGCATGGGAAGGCGCGACGACCAGCGAGCAGCGGTTGCAGTATTTTATCGTGTACCGCGTAACCACCTCGCGGGAGAACCGTTGGGACACGATCGGGACATAGTGCACGTACTCCGAGTACATCGTGTGATGCGTGAAAACCAGCGGCAACCCCAGGCGGCGGGCCGCGTAAAGACCCGCGGTCCCCATGAGGAACGGCGAGTGGGTGTGGATCACGGAGAGATGCCGGGCGCGCAGGCCGGCTGTGAAGCTCCGGGCCACCGGGATGGCCAGCGGGAAGTCAGGGATCCCGGGCGCCCGAACCGAAGGGAATCGAACTACATCGGGGTCGTCGTCCCTGTAGCCCGGATACGCGGGCGCGAAGATCGCGGCCTGGTGTCCCTGGCGCCGGAGCTCTGCCACCAAGGCCTCGATCGAGCGTACGACGCCGCTGATCCGCGGGAGGTAGGAATCGGAGAACACCCCCACGCGCACGGGGCCGTCGTCACGGGGCACGCCCTCGATGACCCACCTCCGTCCCGCACGGGACCGCCGGACGCCCGGGCCGGCTGATCCATTTATCGTTCGCGACGTCACACCGTTCTCCTTCGGTTCAAGATAGCCGTCCGCAGCACCGCCAACGCGAAGGGGCAGCGCTCGTGCGCCGCCCCGCGCATCCACGGTCCTCGGTTGTATGGTCGGGGAGGGGGGATTTGAACCCCCGGCCTCAGCGTCCCGAACGCTGCGCGCTAACCAAGCTGCGCCACTCCCCGCTGCGCTCCATTGTAGTCAAGGGAGCGCCGGCGGGCAAGTCATCACTCCTTCTGCTCGGACTCCACCGTCTGCTCGGACTCCACCGCGGACTCGGCCGGACCGTCTTCTTCGGCCGGGGATGCTTCGGGCTCCGGGTGCTCCGCCCTGGCTTCCGCCGCCTGCCGGAGCAGGGCGCCCATGGCGTCACCTACCGCGTCACCGATGGTGATCCGCCCTTCATCTTCCTGCGCCCGCATATAGTCCTTCACGCGCTTGCGCTCGGTCTCCCTGGCCAGACGCCGAAGGCTGAGCAGCATCCGGCGCTCCTCGGGCCGTATCTCGGTGATCATTGCCTCGATCACCTGGCCGACCTCAACCACATCCTCCACCTTACCGACGCGTCGCTCCGCCAGCTCGGCGATCGGGAGGAACGCGTCGAGGTCGCGGAGACGCACGAACGCCCCGGACGGCACGATGCGCACGACCTTGCCCTTTGCGACCTCGCCCGCGCGATGCCGCTCGGATACCTCGGCCCACGGGTCGTCCAGAATCTGCTTGAGGCCCAGGGAGATCTTGCCGCTCTCCCTGTCCACCCGCAGAACCTGCACGCGCAGGTGCTGGTTGCGGCGGACCACCTCGGAAGGATGCCGGATGTAGGTCCAGGCCATCTCGCTGATGGGCAGCAGGCCATCCACGCCGCCGAGGTCCACAAACGCACCGAAGTCGGTGATGCGCTTCACCGTGCCCTCGACGATTGCGCCTTCCACCAGGCCGCCCAGTACCTCCTCGCGCTTGGACTTGCGGTCTTCCTCCACGGCCAGCCGGTGAGATAGGATCACCCGGCCCTTGCCGCGGTCCACCTCGATCACCCGAAGCGGAATGGACTGGCCCACGAACCACTCGAAGCGCCGGCCCTTTGCCTGGGAGAGATCCACGTGTGATCCGGGTACGAACCCGCGCACGCCCAGATCCACCACGAGGCCGCCCTTGACCTTGTCAACGACCATCGCGTGCAGGATCGCGCCCGATTCCTTCATCTGGGCGATCCGATCCCAGGCATGAATGAAGTCGGCCCGCTTCTTGCTGAGGATGATGTTGCCCTCCTCGCCCTCCACGCGCATCACCATGACGTTGATCTGGTCGCCCACCGATACCGCGTCCACCTCGTCACCGTGACGGGTCATCTCCTTCGGTGGAATCAGCCCCTCGGACTTGGCGCCCACGTCCACCAGGATGCCCTCGGTATCAATGCGCACAACCGTTCCTTTGACGATCTGTCGCTCCTGGAGCCTCGGTACCGCGTTTTCTAGATCCAACGCATCGCTCCCAGGAACCTGATCGCCGTACACCATGATCTCTTCGCTCATGCCTGCCACGCCCTCTCACGCGTACTCCGTCCCGGGCCATTGATTCCTCCGGGCACATCTAGGCGTCTTCGCCGCGACAACGGGGTTTCCTCCCGCCCTAGATCCGCCAGTAGTTCAGCATCCGGCCCCGCGCCGCGCGCAGCCGCGGGCGGATCGCCGCGGATGGGGCTTCCGGCGGCGGCTCCTCGTCTGGGATGCCCCAGGCCGTGCGACCGACCAGCGCTTCCAGCGTCGCCACGGCGGAAGCTCCCAGCGCCGCCAGATCGTAGCCGCCCTCCAGCGTGACAAGCAGTGGCGCCCCGGACGCGCGGGCCGCTTCCTCGAGCAGCCGTGCCAGCCGGCCGAATCCCCGGGCGGTCATGACCATGCCTCCCAGCGGATCGGCAAAATGGGCATCGTACCCTGCCGAAACAATCAGGAAGTCCGGGTTGTAGGCCGAGCCAAGCGGGAGCACCACCTCGGTGAAGGCTTCCTCGTACCCACCGTCCCCTGTCTCGGCCGGAAGCGGCAGGTTCACGGTGAACCCCTCCCCAGGGCCCTCACCGACGTCTTGAAGAGCGCCGGTGCCTGGGTACCAGTACTCCTGGTGCAGGGAGATGAACAGCACCCCTGGATCGCGCCAGAAGATGGCCTGCGTTCCGTTGCCGTGATGGACGTCCCAATCAATAATCATAACACGCTTCCTGCCCGAGCGGCGCGCCGCGGCCGCGGCCACCGCGGCGTTGTTGAGCAGGCAGAACCCCATTCCCCGCTCCGGCAGGGCATGGTGACCGGGAGGACGGACGGTGACGAAGGCGCGGGAGGCCTCTCCGGCGCACAGCGCCTCTGCCGCATGCGCTGCGGCGCCGGCCGCGTAGGCGGCGGCGAGCGCCGAGTCCGCGCCGACACGGGTGTCCTGATCCAGCCACCCGCCCCCGCGCTGCGCCATCGCCTCCAACTCGTCAACGTACGCGGCAGAGTGAACCGAGAGCAGGAGATCCCGCTCAACCGGCGGGAACGCGGACACCTCCACCAGATCGGCCAGCCCGCTCTCTCCGATCGCCCGTTGGATCGCTTGGAGGCGTTCCGGCCTCTCCGGGTGTCCTGCGCCGGTCAAGTGCCGCTCACTGGTGGGATGGGTGAGGTAGAGCACGCTCACGGGTGGGCGGCTGCCCGCAGGGCGGCGACGGCTGATTCGATACCCTCGGGGGCGTTGAAGATCGCCGAGGCGGCAACCAGTACGTCTGCGCCGGCAGCGACGGCAGGACCTGCGGTCTGCGGCGATATGCCCCCGTCTATGCCCACCCAGCCGGACCAACCGACCAGGAGCGCTCTCAGGCGTCCGATCTTGGGAAGGACGCCCGCCAGAAAGGGCTGCCCCGCATAGCCCGGGTTGACGCTCATGACAACCACGAAATCCAGGATGTCCCTCAACTCGGCGCAGACCTCCGGGGGCGTACCGGGATTCAGGGCGATCCCGGCCTGGACGCCGAGGGCCCGGATCTGGGACAGCGCGCGGTGCGGGTGCGCCGTCGCCTCGGGATGCACGGCCAGGCTGGAAGCGCCGGCGCGGGCGAACGCCTCCAGGTGGCGCTCGGGCCGGCAGATCATCAGGTGAACGTCCAGCGGCAGGGTGGTAACACGGCGCAGCGCCTCCACAATCATGGGACCCATTGTGATAGGCGGGACGAAGCAACCGTCCATGACGTCCACGTGGATCATGTCGGCGCCGCCCCGCTCGGCCGCACCCACGGCCTCCGCGAGGTGGGTCAAGTCGGCGCTAAGTATGCTCGCCGCGATGCGCACGCGCCCCGTGTGGGCCGGCGGCCGAGGGACGGTCACGGCCGGATCTCCTGGACCAGGCGGCCGTCCACATAGATCTGGATAATCGTGTACCCCTGGCTGCTCACGGTCTGGTCAACCCGGTCTCCGGGCGAGTGCGGGGCCTGATAGGCGGTGCGCACACCGGTCTCATCAATGACCACGATCCTGACCTCCTGCATTCCGCCTTCGGGGACGATTACCTGTACTCGGGTGCGGCGTGCCAGGCCCGGCGAAGCCGCGGGCGAAGGCTGCGGCGACGGCAGAACGCGGGGGCCAGACGTCGGTGTGGGTGCTGGTTGAACGCGTGGCCCGGGCGTCGGCGTCGGAGGCCGCTGGGGTTCCACGATCTGAGGCTCGGCGGTTATGACCGGAGCCCGAGGCGGAGCGCTCTCTTCTCCGGGCCTGGCGCTGACGGTAAGGATTATCTGGACCGTCCCAGGGCGCAGGGGAGTTGCGGCCGGCGGAGACTGCTCCAAGACCGTTCCCGGTTCGGCGGCCATGGTCGCCAGCGTGCGGAGATGGGTGATCACCAGGCCCCGCTCCTCCAGGAGCTGCCTGGCATCTGCCAACGTGCGACCCACGAGCGACGGCATCTCCACCTGGGCAGGGCCGCGGCTGATCACGAGCAACACCGGTGTGTCCAGCGGCACGCGCGAGCCCGCGGGCGGGTCCTGCCTGATCACCGTTCCCGCTTTCGCGATCTCGTCGTATCCTTCCTGAAGCGTCCCGGCCTGAAGACCCGCTCCCTCCAGCGCGAGCTGCGCCTCCTGGAGAGTCCGGCGCACCAGGTCGGGCACCGTAACAAGCTGCGCTCCCAGGCTGAGCACCACGCCAACGCTCCGTCCCCGCTTGACACGCTTCCCCGGTGGCTGGTCCTGCGAGAGGACGATGTCCTGGGACACGGTGGAACTGTAGGCCCGCTCCGTGACCGCGATCGTCAGACCCGCCTGCTGCGAGATCAGCTCGGCCTGGGGCAGCGTCCGCCCTACCAGGTCCGGCATCTCTACCTCGGGGACGTTAAGGTAGCCGCTCACCGCCTGCCAGCCGGCCCATGCGCCCAGCGCGGCGAGGACCAGCACCGCGGCGGCAATTCGGAGCGCGGCTCCTCGCGGGCGATGCCGCGGCGCCACCTCACCGGTGATTGCAAAACGGCGGGTGGTGCCTTCGTCGATCGCGGCGGTCTCCTTCCACAACTCGGTCTTTCCCTCCAGGTCACCTGCCATCTCGCGGGCCGAGCCGTAGCGGTCCTGGCTCGGCTTGGCCATGGCCTTCTGGATGATCCCCTCAAGCCGCAGGGGGATGCTGGGCTCGATCGAGCGGGGAGCGGGAGGTGATTCGTGCAGGTGCTTGAGCGCAATCGCGATCGGGCTGTCACCGGCAAACGGCAGCCTGCCCGTCAGCATCTCGAAGAGCACCACGCCCAGCGCGTAGATGTCCGATCCGCGGCCGACGGAGGCGCCGCGCGCCTGCTCGGGCGAGAGGTAGTGAACCGTCCCTATGACCGTGCCGGGCTGCGTGATCGTGCTGGTGGCCAGGGCCCGGGCGATCCCGAAATCTGCCACCTTCACGCTGCCGTCGGGAGCCAGGAGTATGTTCTGAGGCTTCACGTCGCGGTGGATGATTCCCTGGCGGTGGGCGTACTCCAGCGCCTCGCAAACCTGCAGGGCTATGCGTTCCGCATCGGCGGGCTCGAGGCGACCGACCCGCCGGAGGTAAGCCTTCAGGTCCGGGCCGTCCACGTACTCCATCGCGATGAAGTACGTGTCGCCGTCCTGCCCGCTTTCCAGAACGCGGACGATGTTCGGGTGAGCCAGGGCCTCCGCGGCGCGGGCCTCGCGGGCGAATCGCTCTATGAACTCGTGGTCGGCGGCGTACTCCCCGCGCAGGACCTTGAGCGCCACAACCGCACCGTCGTCCAGCCGGCGCGCCCGGTAAACAGTGGACATCCCGCCCTCGGCGATGCGCTCCGCCACCTCGTACCGCCCGGCGATAACGGCGCCTCGGCTCACGCTCATGCCGGAACCCCCACGGCCCGGGTCTGGTGGAGTTTCCCGCAGGCGGCCTGGATGTCCACCCCTCGGTCCAGGCGAACAGTGGCGGACGCGCCGCCCCGGCGCACCAGCGCCGCGAAACGGTGCACCGCGTGGACCGGTGGCCGCGCGTATTGCAGCCCGTGGACCGGGTTCCAGGGTATCACGTTCACGTGCGCGCCGCTCCCCGACAGCAGCGACGCCAGCCGGCGTGCATGGTCGTCGTGATCGTTGACACCGTGCATGAGCACGTACTCGAAGGTAACCCGGCGGCCGGTGGCGGATGCGTAGTCGCGCGTGGCCGCCAGTAGCTCAGTCAGCGGCCACCGCCGGTTGACCGGCACGAGCTGCGACCGCAGCTCGTCGGATGGCGCGTGGAGCGACACCGCCAGGGTGAGCTGCAGCCGCTCCTCCTCCAGGCGGCGAATCTGCGGCACCAATCCGACCGTCGAGATAGTCATGTGACGCATGCCGATGTGCGGCCCGTAGTCGGCATTGAGGAGGCGCACCGCGCGCAGCGTTGCGTCGTAGTTGGCCAGGGGTTCGCCCATGCCCATGAATACGACGTGGGTTACGCGCTCGTCGGTCTCGCCGCCGACCAGCAGGACCTGGTCCACGATCTCCCCGGCGGTAAGGTTCCGTACCAACCCGGCCATGCCCGTGGCGCAGAAGGTGCATCCCATGCCGCACCCCACCTGCGTCGAAACACAGACCGAACGACGGCCGTCGTCGTAGCCCATCAGTACGGTCTCGATCGTCCGGCCGTCGGGTAGACCGAGCAGGAACTTGGTGGTGAGATCTCCCGGGGCGTCCGAACGGGCAACCGCACGCAGCCGCATCAGGGTCGCCACATCTTCCAACCGCCGGCGCAGCGGCTGCGGCAGATCGGTCATCTCGCTGAAGCGAGACACGCGTCGCTGGTAGATCCAGCGCGCGATCTGGAGGGCGCGGTAGCGCGGCTCACCCATCGGCGCGAGGGCGCTCTCGATCTCCTTGAGCGTGCAGCCCACCAGTTCGATCGGCATCATCGTTCCACAGGTCGCCGCTGCAACCGGCGACCTCCTGATTATAGCGTCCTCTCGCTCGTTGCGTTCATAGCCGCCGGAGACGGGCGATGTAGAAGCCATCGGTACCGTGCCTGTGGGGCAGGAGGTGTGCCTCCCCTGCCTCCACCCCGTCAACCGGGTGACCGCCCACCACCTGGGGAAAGGTGCCGGCGAACGGGGCGAACGCAAACGACGGGTGCGCCGAGAGGAATCCCCCGATCGCCTCCGGGCCTTCCTCCGGCTCGTTGCTGCAGACGCTGTACACCAGCGTGCCGCCGGGCCGGACCGCGCCTGCTGCTCCGCGCAGGATCGCCTGCTGCTTCTGGGCGCTGCGGACCAGCCACTGCTCATCTATGCGCCACTTGATCTCCGGGCGGCGCCGGACGGTGCCCAACCCTGAGCAGGGAGCGTCCACCAGCACCGCGTCGGCCGCGCCGGGCCACCGCCGTCCGATCTCCGCCGCGTCCAGGTTGTGCACCTCGACGCAGGTCGCGCCGAAGCTGGCCGCCCGTCGCGCCAGCGCCTGGACCTTGCCGGGATGGACGTCCACGGCCAGCACGCGGCCGCGGTTGGCCATCAGGGCCGCCAGGTGCAGCGACTTGCCGCCGGGCGCGGCGCAGGCGTCAACAACCGTTGAGCCGGACACCGCCGCATCGGCGAGGGCGTGGACTACGAGCATGGCGCCCTCGTCCTGCGGGGCACACAACCCCTGCTCGTACAGCGGCAGGCGGCCGATGAGCGAACCATGGACGCGGACCGCCTCGGGTACGATCCCGGGATCGGCGTCCAGCCCGCGTGCACGGAGCAGACCCATCAGCTCGTCCCGCGTCGTCCGCAGGGTGTTCACGCGGAGGGTCGTCGGCGCCGGGCGCGCGTTGGCCGCCAGCAGCGCCTGCGCCTCTTCCATCCCCCACCGGGCCACCCAGCGGGTCACCAGCCAGCCGGGGTGCGAGTGCACCACGGAGAGGTGCCCAATCGGGTCCGATCCGGCCTCCGGCGGAGGTACCGGGCCTTCGGCGGCGAGACGACGCAGCACCGCGTTCACCAGAGCGGCGGTCCCAGCGTGCCCGTGCCTGCGGGCCAGTGCCACGGCCTCGGACACAGCGGCAGGGGCGGGCACGCGATCGAGCTCCAGAACCTCGAAGGCGCCCATACGCAGGACCGTCCGTATCGCAGCCGGCAGCGTATCCAAGGGCCGCGACAGCAACGCGGCCAGCGCGTGGTCGAGACGCGCGCGGTGGCGCAGTACCCCCAGCACAACCGTGGTGGTCAGCGCCCGGTCGGCATCGGACAATGACGAGCGGGCCAGGGTCCGAAAGAGCAGGGCACTGACAAATGCACCGGCCGCCTCCACGCGGTACAGCACGGCGAAGGCGGCCTCGCGCGCGGGCGTCGCCGCCGGGATTGCCGGCTTACTCGTCACGCATGTTGCGCAGCAGAACCAAGCGCACGAGCTGCATCACCGCCATAGCGGCGGCGGCCACGTAGGTCAGCGCGGCCGCGTTCAGCACGGCGCGGGCCCCGTCGGCCTCGCGGGGCATCACCAGGCCCTCTCCCTGCAGCACGGCGACGGCCCGGCGGCTGGCGTCGAACTCCACCGGCAGCGTAACCAGCGCGAACGCGATGTAGCCCAGGAACAGCAGGATGCCGAGATCCATCAACGGGCGCATGCCGGCAAACATGCCGATCATGAACAGGATCCACGCCGCGTTCGAGCCGATGCTCGCCAAGGGCACGATCGCGGATCGCAGGGCCAGCGGAGCGTACTTCTCGTGGTGCTGGAGGGCATGGCCGCACTCGTGCGCCGCCACGCCAACGGCTGCGATCGAGTCGCTCCCGTACACTTCTGGGGAAAGCCGCAGCGTCTGGGTCCTGGGGTCGTAGTGGTCGGCCAACAGGCCCTGCACCGGCTCGATCTTCACGTGGCTCAGGCCGCGTCGCCGCAGCAGCTCCGCCGCCACCTCGGCACCGGTGCGACCGCCCATGGTGCGCACCTGGCTGAACCGCCGGAAGGTGCTCCGGACCTTGAACTGAGCGTACGCCGCGAGCACCAGGGCGGGTATCAGAATCAGGAACGTACCGTCACCGAAGAACATGTGCTTACCCCCAAGGGATCTTGCCCTTCATTCTATCACAGCCCCCCTGGCGCCTCACTCTCGCCCAGTCGGTCGCCCAATCGGTCGCCCGCGGCTATGCGGTGGCCGCGCGCAAAGGCGGCCGCAGGCATGCGCCGGCCTCCCTCGGGCTGCACCTCGACGAGCGCCACGGCACCCTCACCCGCGGCAACCGTGATCCCGGCTTCCCCTGCTTCCAGCACCAGCCCCGGGGGGCCCTGCCCATCCGTTACCCGGGCCTGCCAGACCTTGAGGATGCCGCCGCGCCACGTCGTGTGGGCGCACGGCCAGGGGTTCATCGCGCGGACCAGGTTGACCAGGGTCTGGGCAGGACGCGCCCACTGGATCGCGCCGTCGGCCTTCGAGAGCTTCCCCGCATAGGTCGCGCGCGCGTGGTCCTGCGCCCGGCGGCGGGCCTCACCCCGGGCGATCTGGCCGACGGCCCCGAGGAGCAGAACGGCGCCTTCCAGGGCCAGTCGCGCCTCGAGTTCGCCGGCAGTTTCCTCGGGCCCGACGGCGACCCGGCGCTGGAGGATGATGTCGCCGGCGTCGAGCTCCTCGGCCAGGTGCATTACCGTGACGCCGGTTGAGGCAGCGCCGTCGACGATCGCCCGCTGGATCGGCGAGGCGCCCCGGTACTCCGGGAGCAGCGACGGGTGGAGGTTTATGCAGCCCATCGGCGGGAGCGCAAGCACCGCGCCGGGCACGAGCCGGCCGTACGCCACGGTCACCAGGAGGTCCGGCCGCAGCGCCGACAGCTCTGCCAGCGCCTCCGCCGACCTCAGACTCTCTGGTTGCAGCAGCCGCAGCCCCATCTCTCGCGCCGCCACCGCCACCGGAGGCGCCACCGGGACCCGGCCCCGGCCCGAGGGGCGGTCCGGCTGGGTCACGACACCGACCACGGTTGTGGCTTGGGCGATCGCGTGCAGCGAGGGGAGCGCGAAGGTTGGGGTGCCCAGGAACACCACCCGGAGGGAGTCCATCTATCCCACGGTCACTCGGCCGCCGGAGCCGCCTCGCCAGGGGCGGTCACGCATCCGATGGTGCTGGGATCGCGGACTCGGTCGAGAAACAGGATGCCGTCGAGGTGGTCAATCTCGTGCTGCAGAACGCGCGCCAGCAGCCCGGTGGCCTCGATCGTGACCCGGCGGCCGCGGCGGTTCTTGCCCCGCACCGAGATCGCCACTGAGCGGGGAACGTCCCCGTACATGCCGGGGACGGAGAGACAGGCCTCGGCGGCCGTCTCCTCGCCGGCGGACCGGATAACCTCAGGGTTTACCAGCGTCACGGTGCGGTCCTCGACCTGCGCGACAATCACGCGCACGCCCTCGCCTAGCTGCGGCGCGGCCAGACCCAGCCCGTGGGCGACGCGCACGGTGTCCAGCATCGTCTCGATGAGCCGCACAATCTCCCGCGTCACCTTCCCAACCGGAGTCGCGCGCCTGCGCAGGATCGCCGCCTTGGGGTCCCAGACCGTGATGATTTCTCTTGCCGTTGCGGTGTCTGCCACGCTCTTCACGATAGCACGGGCAGGGCCGTGGCTTCAACGCGCACCGGATCGCGCAGGCCTCCTTGCCGCCTCATAGGTCGTGCGGGTCGGCATCGGCGCTGATCCGCACGTCACGGGGCACGCCGATCCCCAGCAGCAGGGGCCGCACCAGGCGGTTCGCGGCCGAGCGGCCGGCGGCCTTGATGACGATCTCCCAGCGCGCCCTCCCCTCCCACGGCGCGCCTGCCTCCGGGATCGGGCCCAGGATCTCGACCTCCGGCGTCGCGCCGGCGGCGAGCCGGGCCGCGACGGCCTCGGCGGCCGCCTGTGCCCGGGCGGTTATGCGGAGCGCCGTCAGGGACCGGAACGGTGGATAGCCCAGCGCCTCGCGCATTTCGAGTTCCCCGGCGTAGAACGGCCTGAGACTGGGAGCGGTGACGGCGCGAACGGCCGGATGGGAGGGATCGGCGGTCTCTACGAGCACCAGCGCCCGGGTTGCCATGCCCACGGTCCGGATCAACGCCAGCGCCCGCTCCGCGGCCCGGTACTCGGGCCGGTGCAGCATCCTGTCGGCCGCCACGAAGCCGACGAGATCGGGCCGGAGTGCCCCCAGATGGGGCAGCACCAGGGAGGTGGCGACCAGCACGCCGCCGCGCTCACGAAACGGCGCGAGCAGCGCGGCGGCTTCGGCGCCCGAACCGAGGACATCGCTGTCAAACCTCCAGACCGCAGGGGTGATCCGGCGCAGGAGCGCAACGAGACGCTCGGAGCCGGCGCCCACCGGCATTAGGCGGGCGGCGCCGCATCGCGAGCAGACGTGGGGCGCGGCCTCGGTCAGCGCGCAGAACCTGCAGCGCAGCCGGCGCCGGCTGCGGTCGTAGGGCATCGCCACACCGCACCGGCGGCACTGCGCCACCACACCGCACTCCCCGCACTGCAGGCCTCCGGCATAGCCCTTGCGGTCGCAGATCAGCACGACGCGGCCGCGGCGCCGCGCGGTGCTCAAAACGGCGTCCTGGAGCGGGCGGCTGATCTCCTGCCGCGGATCCGGGCGGCGCCGGAGGTCAATAATGCCGAGGCGGACGCGCGGCGACGGGAGCGCGACTAGGCGCAGGCTGCCATCGCGCACACCGGCGTAGGTGGCTACCGGAGGCGTGGTTGCCCCGACCACCAGGACGCCCGCGGCCCGAGTGCGCTCGGCGGCCACCGCGCGCGTCACGTACCGCGGCGCGCGCTCCTCCTTGTGGCCGCTGCCGTCCTCATCGTCCACTATCGCGAGCACGGGGCCTGCGACCGGCGCGAAGACGGCGCCGCGCGTCCCGACCGCCAGTACCTGCCGCGCGCCCATCGCGCGGCGCCAGGCGCCCAGCCGGGCCGCCGCCGGGAGATCTCCGTGCGACAGCACGGGCTCCAGACCCGCGTGGTCCGCGGCCTGGGCGAACTCGGATGCGGCATCCACGGACGCAAACGCCGCCACTGTGGACCACCCTGCCGCGCGCGCACACCGGATGGCCGCAAGGTACGCGGGGGTCCTGCTCCATCCGGCGACCAGGATCTGGCGCGGCCCGCCACTCATCGCCTCGCGCACCGCGACGCACAGACCGCTGCCTGCCTGCGTCTGTGCCGCACCCCCCGGCTGCACCGCCCCAACCCCGGAAGCACCTCCCCTCGCCGCCGCCCAGATCGCCTTCAGGACACGGCTCTCCGCGATGGGTCCTAGGGTCTCCCAAGCCGGCGCAAGCAGGCGGGCCGCCCGCACCAGCGATACAGGCTTGCGCTCCATGGCCTCCAGCGCGGCCCTCGCCGGTGCGGGCTGGTTCACGGCCTCCCCGCCCTCGCAGCGAAGCCGCACGCCGGACCACAGCGCATCCCACGGCACTGCGGCTGCCAGGGCTTCCCCAATCGAGGAAAGGTATTCCGCCGCGACCCACTCGGCCAGATCTACGACTTCGGGGGGAACAAGCGGGGCTGCACCGGCCAGCGCCAGTACAGGGCGAAGACCCTTCCGCGGCGCGCCTTCTCCGAGCACGATGCCGGGGAGGAGCCGACGGCCGAACGCCACGATGACCCCTGACCCGCGCGGCGCGCCCGCGGCCGCGCCGGCTGAGAAAGTGAACGCGGCGTCCCCGGCTCGCAGCGGAAGGTCGAGCGCAATAAGAACAGGACCGTCACCCTGCATGTGGCCGGCACCAGGAGCGCGGCTTCAGCCGCGCATCATCTCGCTTCGGAGACCGCGCGCAGCCCGCGCGACAGCAGAACCAGGGCCTCGACAATGACCTCGGGACTCCAGTGACTCGTGTCCACGACCAGGTGAAAAGGCGCACGGTCGGCGAGGTCAATGCCGTAGAGGGTCTTGTAGCGCGACCACTCGCTGCGTTCGCGCACCAGCAACTCCTCGCGGGCTTCCCCGGCGTCCTTTCCTTCCCGTCCGGCCACGCGGGCCGCGCGGACCTCCAGAGGCGCGTCGAGCCACACCTTGAAGTCGGCCTCTATCATCCACCCGGCCAGGCGCGACTCCACGACACACGGCCCGGATCGGGCCAACTCGGCCTGCAGCCGGTCGAGGTCGCGGTCAATGGACGGGTCGCCCTCTGCCATGCGGTTGAGCTCTACGACCGAAACCCCGCGCCGGGTCGCCAGCTCCCGAAAGACGCCGCCGGCCGAGACGCACGGAATCCCCAACCGTTCGGCCAGCCCGCGCGCCACCGTGCTCTTCCCCACACCGATGGGTCCGCCGATGGCAACGATCACGACTGGGGCTGCCTCACTCGGCCGGGTCCTCGCCCGCCTCGCGCGCGGCGTAGCGGTTGGCCAGCGTCTCCGGCTGTACCGCCGATAGCACCACGTGACCGCTGTCCGTGATCACCACGGAACGCGTGCGGCGGCCGTAGGTCGCATCTATCAAGCTCCCGCGCTCCCGGGATTCCTGGACGATGCGCTTTACCGGCGCCGAGTCGGGGCTGATGATGGCCACGATCCGGTTGGCGGCCAGGATGTTGCCGTGACCTATGTTGATCAGGCGGGTTTCCATCTCGCGTTGCCGGCTCCGTTTCCTACTCGATGTTCTGAATCTGCTCGCGCAGACTCTCGATCTCGCCCTTCATCTCGATCACGGCGCGGGTGATCTCCAGGTCGTTGGCCTTGGATCCTACGGTGTTGGTCTCGCGGCCCATCTCCTGAAGGATGAACTCCAGCTTCCGTCCCACCGCGCCATCATCCGCGGTCACCACCTGGCGAAACTGTTCCAGGTGGCTGCGCAGCCGCGTCAGCTCCTCGGTGATGTCGCTCCTATCCGCGAAGACCGCGATTTCAGCGGCGATCCGGGCCTCGTCCACCTGCGTATCGCCCAAGAGCTCGGCCAGCCGCCCACTCAGCCGCTCTCGGTAGGCCTGCACCACCCCACGGCTCCGCCCGGCGATCGCCTCCGCCGTCCGTTCCAACGCGAGTGCGCGGGCCAGAATGTCCTCGGCGAGCCGCGCGCCCTCAGCCATGCGCATTCCCACCAGCGCCCCAACTGCGCCCCGGACCGCCGATTCGAGCGCGGGCCAGAACGCTTCCACCTCTACGCGGTCCTCTTCCAGGCGCAGCACATCAGGTAGGGCGGCGAGCTGGGCCAAGCTGATCTCTCCGCTCACCCCCACACTTGCTGCCAGATCCCGCAGGGCCTTCGTGTAGGAAGCGGCAAGATCCACATCGGCGCGAAACGCGCGCGGACGGCGCGTGCCCTCGTCGCGTGAGATCATCACCTCAACGCGGCCCCGGCGGATCTGCTCTGTTACCAGCGCGCGCACGCGTTCCTCCAGCGCACCGAGGTCGCGCGGGAGACGCACCTGGGCCTCGCTGAACCGGTGATTCACCGACCTGATCTCCACGGTGAACCGCCCGCCTGCAACATCGGCGGTGGCAGTCCCGAACCCGGTCATGCTGCGGATCACGCGTTTCACTTCGGCCCGTCCGCAGACCGTTCCTGCCCCTGGGAACCCACACGGGCTTGCGAGAGGACGGTGGGGGTTGTATCGTGGCACCGGCATGGGTACAACCGCGCCCCGAACAGTCATTCCTCATTCGTCCTTCGACAGCGTGGTCCTGGCCGCGGTCGTCTCCGAGTGCCAGGATCTGGTGGGCGCGCGGCTTCAACAGGTCCTCCCCTCCGGGCTGAACGGCCTGGCGCTCGCGCTGCGCACCGGCGGCCGAACCCACAGGTTGCTGCTCTCAACGCACCCCCGCTTCGGCCGGGTCCACCTAGTGGAGGCGCTCGAACCGGCGGCCCCTGTTCCATTCGCGCAGCTCGTCCGCGGCCGGCTGGAGGGAGCGCGGCTGACGGCGGTCGCAACTGTGGAGTTCGAGCGAATCTTCACCTGCACGTTTGAAACGCTCGAAGGTCCCTACGACCTGATCGCGGAGATCATGGGCCGGCACTCCAACCTGATCCTCTGCGCCGGCGGTGTCATCGTGGGCGCGCTCAAGCAGATCGGCCCGGACCGGTCGCGCGTGCGCGAGGTCCTTCCCCACCGGCCCTACACCCCCCCCCCGCAGATGCGGCCTACCCCAGTAACGGTCGCCGCGGTCGAGCTGGCCGAACGAGGGGATCGGCCTGCCTGGCGCGCGGTGTTCGAGGCGGTCTCAGGCATCGGTCCTGCCCTGGCGTGGGAAGCCTGCGTGAGGGCCGGCGCGGCTCCTGATGGTCCGCTGGATGAGGATGCCGCGGTCAAGGTGGCGTCATCGCTGCACGCGATCGGATCCGCGGTCGCGGCGGCAAGGTTCGACCCGGTGCTGTACCGCGGTCCGGACGGCGCGCCGGCAGCGTACGCGCCGTTCCCGATGGTCAGTCTGGAACACCTGCAACCGGAGCGGTCCTCGATGAGCGCAGCCGTGGAAGCGGTGGCACAAAGCGCAGTCGGGCGGGCACGTTTCGAGGAGACACGCCAGGGACTTGCCGCAACGGTCCGGCAGGCACTGGATCGTCTTCACCGCACCCTGGCCGCCGTGGCCGAGGACGCGCAGGAAGCCGAAGGCGCCGACCGGTTGCGGGAGCAAGGTGAGCTGATTCTGGCGTACCTCTCGCAGATCGCGCCCAGAGCCGCGGTGCTGGAGGTACCGGGATTCGACGGCCGGCCGGTGAGCATCCCCCTGGACCCGACGCGTTCCGGGGTGGAGAACGCCCAGGCCTGCTTCAAGCGCTACGCGAAGGCGGCCGCGGCCCGCCGGCGCCTGCCGGAACGGCAGGCCGCACTGGAGACCGACCGCGCCTTCCTCGAGGAGTCCGCCACGACGATCGCTCAGGCGGAGGACGCGGACGATCTCTGGGAGGTCGAGCAGGACCTGATCTCATCCGGCGTCAGGAAGCGGGCGCGGCCTGCCGGACGGCCGCGGGCGGTCGCCTCCGGCCGCTCCTTCGACCTGCCCGGCGGCCTGCGGGTCCAGGTGGGCCGCAGCGCGCGGGAGAACGACCACCTGACCTTCGAGGTCGCCGGCCCGGACGACCTCTGGCTGCACGCCCGGGGTATGCCGGGCGCACACGTGATCCTAACAGGTGCGCGCGGGCAGCCGGGAGAGGAATCGGTCCTGGCCGCGGCGCGGATCGCGGCCTACTACAGCGACGGCCGGTCCGCCACGCGCGTACCGGTGGACGTGACGAAGCGCCGGTTCGTGCGCCGCATCCGGGGCGGCCGGCCCGGCCAGGTACACTACAGCGGCGAACGGACGCTTGCGGTGGCGCCGGGTCTGCCCCCCCGGCCTTCCACCCACTGAGACACTGCCTCCGCCCGCGCAAAGCCCTGCCGGGATAGACGCCCCAGAACCCTTCGAGTGATCCGCTTGTCAACGGAGAGCGGCGTGGAAGTTCTCGGCGAGTCGGCTCCACCCCAGGCCCTCCAGATCCCGCTCCATGATCGCCTGGACCAGACTCGGGGGAGCAGGTCAAAGGAGTACTATGGACTAAGAGGATGGCACGTAGCCAAGGAGGCTAACCGGCTATTATCGTCAAGGAAGTACAAGCAAAATCCATCCTCTCCCTATCCAAGGTCTACGACTATGCCGTCAATCCCTACACTGGTTGTCAGCATGCCTGTTCCTATTGCTACGCCCGTTTCATGAAGAGGGTCACCGGACACGGCGAACCCTGGGGTGAATTCGTTGATGCCAAGATCAACGCTGCCGTCCTACTGCGAACAGAGATACACAAGAAGAAGCCGGGAAGGGTCTGGGTAAGTGGAGTATGTGATCCGTATCAACCCCTGGAGGCGAAATACAAGTTGACCAGGCAATGCCTGGAGATACTGGCCCAGAATGATTGGCCGGTTGTAGTCCAAACCCGATCTCCGTTGGTCTTGCGAGATATAGACATCTTGAAGGCAGGCAGGGATTTCGAGGTTGGTCTTTCGGTGACTACGGCAGACGATGATATCAGAAGACTGTTCGAACCCCAGGCACCACCAGTGAACGAGAGGATAGAGACACTGGAGGTATTGCACCGAGCCGGCATTAGGACTTATGCCATGATTGCCCCGATGCTTCCCGGGGCAGAAGGCCTCGGAGAACTGCTCAAAGGCAAGGTTGACTGTCTTCTGATTGATCGAATGAACTATCACTATGCTGACTGGGTATACCGGAAATACGGCTTGGAAGACAAACTCACTGACGACTTCTTTCGCCGGACCAGACAGAGACTCGCCTCCATGCAAGGAAGTCAGGTGGCATTGTGAAGGGAGCATTGCAGATTGAAACGAAGAGGGGAATAGGGGTAGGTCTCCATGCATCCGGCAGCGGTTTGCTGACACTGAAAAGGGAGGCTTGACATGAGAAGGAAAGTCTCCGCTTTCGTTCTTGCAGTCTTGTTGTCGGTGATCGTTTCTTACGCTGTTGCCCAGGAGATCCCTACGGCCCCCCTTGTCAAGCCAATCAATCCTAAACTAATCAACATCACAGGGACCTGGAAGTATGTCTCTTCGACGCCGAGTGTGAGGGGCGTGTGTCCTGCTGGAGGTCCGGCCTCGGGCTCATGTACCATCACCAAAGGTGCCAAAGGGTACACTCTTGTCTTCGTATCGGGCAGGGTCTGCAAACCGGCTTCCATGTGCACCTTCAAGGGCGCGTTGTCGGGAAACGAGCTTGTCCTCTCCAATACGGCTACAGTCGATAGTGAGGGCGGGTCCGCGACGAACGCCTTGAGGCTGACCGTTTACACCAATGAACACGTCAGCGGAGAAGGCAGTTCAAGATATGTCCATCCCGAAGGGTTCCAGTGTCATTGGAGATATGGGCTCACCCTAACCCGGAAATCAGGGAAGTAAGGGACTATCCGAGGTCGAGGGCCTGCCGCAGCACTGCCTCCACCCGCGCGAAGTCCTGCCGGGATAGACGCCCCAGGACCCTCCGAATGATCCGCTTGTCAACGGAGAGCAGCTTGGAGACCCGAACGGTACTGGGGTGCCGGAGTCCAACGGCCTGCCACTCTCGAACAGGGCAGTCGCCCTGCCCGGGGCGCCGATAGTACCGCGGCTGGCTGCTGATGGGACAGGCCATCACGTCCGGAAGGCCCTTGTGGAACTCCTCGGTGCTGACGATCAGTGCGGGACGGGGTTTCGCGCCGGAGTGATTTGAAAAGGGAACCTCCACAACCACAACTTGACCTTGTCTATAGGTAGTCGTAGAGGCCATCGTCCTCCCCTTCCCAGGCCTCCCGGAGACGAGCTTCGGCGAGTTGGCTCCACCCCAGGCCCTCCAGATCCGGCTCCGTGATCGCCTGGATCAGGGCGCACGGCTTGCCGTAGTGGGTCACAACAATCGGCTCCTTCGTCCTCCTGGCCCGGGCCAGATACATAGAGAACTGGTTCTTGACCTCCGCTACGCTGGCGAATCGCATGACCGTCCTCCCATTGATTCTAGCCATAAGTATAGCCAACATCTGCAGAGCGGTCAAACCGCCTATGGTGCCCTCTCCTAGCCCTCCCCGACCCCTTCCGGCTCTTCAATCACCACCTCGTCCCTGCCGTCCGTCTCCACCAGCCGCACCGCGACGCGCTCCCGCGCGCTCGTCGGCACGTTCTTACCGACATAGTCCGGCCGGATCGGCAGCTCGCGGTGGCCGCGGTCCACCAGCACCGCCAGTTGGATGCTGGCCGGCCTGCCCAGGTCAATCAGCGCGTCCATCGCCGCCCGTGCGGTCCGCCCGGTGAACAGCACGTCGTCCGCCAGCACGACATTGCAGCCGGCCACCGGGAACGGAATCGTAGCCGTCTGCGTGACCTGACTGTCATCCGCGGGCCGGTCGTCCCGGTACCGCGCAACATCGAGATCCCCGGACGGCGGCCGCACGCCCTCGATCGTCCCGATGGCGTCGGCCAGGCGCGCGGCAAGATGCACGCCGCGGGTGCGGATGCCCAGCAGCACGAGGCGCTCGGGGGACTTGTTGCGCTCCAGTATCTCGTGGGCCATTCGCACCACGGCCCGCCGTATGCTCTCGGCGTCCAGCACGCGGGCCTTCTCGCGCATCGGCGGGCTCATCGCACACCTCCTGGATCTCCTACCGCGATGCGCAGCAGCCCCAGGGCGGCCTCGAGGTCCGTGGGCAGCGGCGCTTCGAATGTCATCTCGTGCCCGCTAACCGGATGTGCAAACACAAGCCGGCGCGCGTGCAGCGCCTGCCGCCGCATCCCCCACGGGTTGGGCCGCCTGGCATAGACCGGATCGCCCACGACCGGGTGGCCGATGTGCGCGCAGTGCACCCGGATCTGGTGGGTCCGGCCGGTCTCAAGCCGGACCTCGAGCAGCGTGGCCCTGGGAAAGCGCTCGGTGACCCGGTAGTGCGTCACGGCCTGCCGGCCCGAGGCCACAACGGCCATGCGCGTGCGGTGTCGCGGGTCACGGCCGATCGGCGCGTCCACCGTTCCCTCCGATCGCGCCACACTGCCGTGCACCAGGGCCAGGTACTCACGCCGGATGCGCCGGGCCTGGAGCTCGGCCTGGAGGCGTCGTAGCGCGGAATCGTTCTTGGCCACGACCAGCAGCCCTGAGGTGTCCTTGTCCAGCCGGTGCACGATCCCGGGCCGGTGCTCGCCGCCGATCCCGGCCATGTCAGGACAGTGGGCCAGCACGGCGTGGACCAGCGTGCCGGTCTGCCGACCTGCGCCGGGATGGACCGTCATGCCGGCCGGCTTGTCCACGACCAGCAGGTGCTCGTCCTCGTAGGCAACCGCGAGAGGGATGGGCTCGGGCTTCAGGGCCGTGGGGACGACCGGCGGGATCACGACCTCGACCCGGTCGCCCGTGCGCACCCGGTCCGCCGGTCGTGTGCGACCCGGCGAGGTCTCCGCCCCACCAGAGGTCCCTGCCCCGACTACGACGACATGCCCGGCGGCAATGAGCGCCTGAAGGCGCGCGCGGGACACCTCGGGCATCCGCTCCGCCAGATAGATGTCGAGACGCCGGCCCGCGGCCGACGCCTCGACGAGAAACACGTGCCGCCCGATGGAACCCGGGGCGGCCGGTGGCACAGCGCCTACGCCGGCGCCTCGGCCGCAGGTTCAGGCGGGATGACCGGCGCCTGACGCTGCAACCGAACCAGTAGGACCGCGGTCACCAGCACGACGGCGCCGCTGGCCAGTTGACCGGCGGTCAGCGGGCCGATCACCGCGGGCCCCTCGACGAAGAAGTCCACCGCGAACCGGGCCACCGCCTGCAGGAAGAGCGCCAGCACAAACAGGGCCCCGGAGGCGAGTTGCCGTCCGCGTTGAGCCCGCAGGATAACCAGGATCGCCACCGATGCCAGCATCAGGTAGATCTGCGTCGGGTGCCGCTGCTCCAGGAACATCTCGATGGCCCAGGGAACCCCTGTCGGCCTGCCTGCAAACAGGCCGTGCAGGAGCGCGCCGATCATGGCGACGCCGTAGCCCAGCACAAGCGCGGGCGCGAAGGCGTCCAGCAGGCCTGCACACGAGATCTGCTTGCTCCGGACGGCTACCCGAACCAGCAGCAGGGCCGCGGCCAGCGCACCGTAATAGACCAGCCCGCCGTCGCGCCAAATCGTGACCATCTTCAGGGGCTCTACGATGAACTGGCCGAGGTTGGCGGCTATGTACCCTATGCGGCCGCCCACGATCCCGGCGATGATCGCGTATAGCGCAAGGTCCAACGTCCAGTTCGGGTCGACCCCAAGCCGCCGCTGGGCGCTGCCGCGGCCCACGCTGATCGCCACCAGAAACGCCAGCAACAGGAAGACACCAAACGCCGAGATCGGGATGCCCCACAGATCGTACAGGATCGGCCGCACTCGTTCACCTCCGGGATTGCGCCTGCCGGCCCTCGCGTGCCGTCACCAGCAACAGGAGCCCGGCGCCAACAACGATTGCCACATCGGCCAGGTTGAACACCGGCCAGACGTGCAGGTCAAGGTAGTCTACCACATGCCCCAGCCGCGCGCGGTCGAGCAGGTTGCCGCAGGCACCGCCTGCCATCAGCGCGAAGCCGCCGCCCGCGGCACGGGTCACGAGCCAGCGGCCTCTATTGTAGAGAACCAGGAAGAACAGGGTCAAGGCGACGAGCGCTGATGCGACCGGCGATATCCCACTGAGGAGGCCGAACGCCACGCCGGGATTCTGCACGTGGGTTATGCTGAGCACTCCTGGGAGAACGGGAATGCTGGCCGAAGCAGGAAGGGCGCGCACGACCAGCGCTTTGACCCCCTGGTCGGCCGCGGCCACCAGCAGCGCGGCGCCGAAGAGCACAACCCAGGATTGGTGCCTGGCGCCCGCCCGGGATGGACTCGCAGGCGCTACCGGGGGGCCGATCGTTCCTCGCGCTCCTTGCACCGGATGCAGAGCAGGGCGTAGGGCAGGGCGTGCAGGCGGTCGGGGTGGATGGGCTGTTCGCACATCTGGCAGATCCCGTAGGATCCTCCCTCGACGCGAACTAGGGCCTCCTCGACCTGGCGCAGTAGTTGATGCACGCTGTTCTCTATCGCGAGTCCCTTCTCGCGCTCAAAGGTGTCGCTCGCGACATCTACCAGATCCTCGTCGTAGCTGCCGCCGGAGTCCAATCCCACCTGCTCAACCTCGGGCAGGCGCTCCTCGATCGCTTTCAGCTCCTCGCTCAGGCGCACCCGCTCGGCCTCGAGAAAGCGGCGGAGATCCTCCACCTCTCGCCGGGTGAGGGGTCGGGCCGGCTTCTGCCTGGTGCCGCGTGACACGCTGGGCCGCACCGGGCTCTTGCGCGCCCCGGCCTTTGCAGTCCGCCCCGGGTTCTTCTTCGGCCGGCCGGCAGGCTTGGTGGCCATTCGCCATCTCCCCTCAATGCGCAGGGATGAAAACCGGGCATATCTTACCCGACCGCCCTGATGCTGGCAAGGGCACGGGCCGCCCTATGTGAAACGAGCCACCGCCATCCGGATGCTCAGGCCGTCCAGCCGGACCTCCCGGGCAGGCACGGTCGCCGGCACTACGTGTACGACCTCCTGCGTGAGGGTCTCGGCCCGGACGTACTGCCCGTGCGCTGCCAGCAGTTCTTCGAGTTCCGGACCTCCTTCGAGATACAGAACGATCCTGTCACTGACGTCCAGGCCCTCTTCCTTGCGGAGCTGCTGGACGTGATGCACCAGCTCGCGCGCCTGGCCTTCCCGCGCCAGCTCCGGACCCACGGCGGTCTCAAGGATGACGACCTGGCCGCCGGCCGCCTCCGCCGCGTACCCCGGCGCCGTGTGCAGTCTGACCTCCACCTCGTCCGGCTCCACAACCAGGGGCTCGCCTTCGACCTGGAGCGTGAGCCCAGCTCCTGAGGCCAGCGTCGCGGCCGCGGCCTCTGGCGGCAATGCCCGCAGGGCCGCGGCCACCGCCTGCACCCTGCCGCCGTGCTTGGGGCCCAGCCGGTCGAACCGCGGCTTGACCTCGTGCCGCACATAGGTCGAAGCATCTTCAACGAAGCGGACCGCTTTGACGTTGAGCTCATCCGCCAGCAGCTCGATCAGCTCGGGCCGCTCAATCAGGTTCCGGTCGCGCGATGCGATCAGGACCGCGGAGAGCGGCTGGCGCACGCGGATCTTCGCGGCGCCGCGCGCCGCCCTCCCCAGACTGACGAGGCCGCGCACAACGGCCATCGCGGCCTCCAGATCGGCGTCCAGGAGAGACGGATCGCTCTCGGGGTAGTCGCACAGGTGCACGCTCTCGGGCGCGCCCGCCTCCACGGTGCGGACGAGGTTCTGGTGCATGGCCTCGGTAAGAAATGGGACGAACGGCGCCAGGGTCCGCGCCAGCGCGCGCAACACCACGTACAGCGTGTGGTAGGCCGCGCGCTTGTCCGCGTCGTCCTCGCTCTTCCAGAACCGCCGGCGGCTGCGGCGAACGTACCAGGTGGACAGCTCTTCCACGAACGCCTCCGCCGCGCGGCACGCGCTCGCGGGATCGAACTCGTCCAGCCGCTCGCGCACCGTTGCCACCAAACGCGCCAGCCGGGAGAGGATCCATCGGTCGAGCAGGCCCGGCGGCGGAGGCGATTCCAGCATCGCGGCGAAATCGAGGGTCTCCAGCGAAGCGTAGGTCACGAAGAAAGCATAGACGTTCCACCAGGGTAGGATGAACCGGCGGCGGACCTCACCGGCGGGCCCGTACCCAAAGTTAACGTTCGCGGCAGGGTTCTGCGCCGCAAACACCCAGCGCGCGACATCAGCACCAATCTTGTCGGCGGCCTCCTCGAACGCGATGGCGTTGCCCCACGACTTGTGCATCTCGCGGCCGTCCTCGCCGCGGACCATGGCATGGCCCAGGCACACCTCGAAGGGCGGTCGGTTCTCGAGCACGGTGCTCATCACGAGCAGTGAGTAGAACCAGTTGCGGTACTGCCCGGGAAACGCCTCGGTGATGAAGTGGGCCGGGAACCAGTCGCGCCAGTACCGCTGATCGCCCACGTAGGAGACCCCGCCGGTGTTGCGATCGGTGAGCGTTGAGAATGACACGATGCCGGCGTCCAGCCATGGATTGCCCACGTCCGTGATGCGGGAGACAATCGCCCCGCAGGAGGCACATGCGATCCGCACCGCATCCACCCAAGGCCGGTGCGGGGAGTGGCCCTCGAACGCCTCCCACCCCTCCACCGCCCGAGCGCGCAGCTCCTCGTGCGAACCGATGACCTCGAACTTGCCGCAGGCCCCACATTCGTAAATCGGAAGGGCCAGTCCATAGTAGCGTTTCTTGCTGATCATCCAGTCGTGCATGTTGCGCAGCCAGTCAATCTCGCGTTCCAACCCGAAGGAAGGGATCCAGCGGATCTGCCGGGTCACATCCATCATGGCCTCGCGCACAGGATCCATGGCGATGAACCACTCGTCCACCAGGCGGAATACCAGCTCGCTCCCGCAGCGCCAGCACACCGGATACCGGTGGGTGTAGGGCTCGACGCGGTAGAGCAGGCCGCCCGCGCGCAGATGGGCCTCGATCGGCCCGGCGACCTCGTAGACCGGCTTCCCCTCCAACCAGCCGTAGGGCCCTGCGAATACCCCGAACTCGTCCAGCGGAGCCAGGACCGGCAGACCGTGCTCCTTGCCCAGGGCGAAGTCCTCGGCGCCACATCCCGGCGCGATGTGAACGATGCCGGTGCCTTCCTCGGCGCTGACCTCGCGCCAGGCGACCACCCGGTGCTCCACCCCTGCCTGCGCCGGCAGATCGTCGAACGGACCGCGGTAACGCCGGCCCACCAGGGCGGCCCCGGGCACCGCCTCGACGGTTTCGTACGGGCCTGAGAGGATGCCGAGCGCGCCCTCGCAGAGGTAGTACTCCTCGTCCCCCTGCCTGACGCGCGCGTACGTCAGATCGGGATGGACCGCGGCGGCGACGTTGCTGGTGAGCGTCCAGGGCGTCGTGGTCCACACGAGCAGCGACCGTCCGGGCTCGTCCACCAGCGGAAGTCTTACCGTCATCCCCGGATGCGTCAGCTCACGGTAGCCCTCCGTCACGATCTCGTGCTCCGAGATCCCGGTGCTGCAGCGCGGGCACCATGGCATCACGTCGTGGCCCTTGTGAATCATCCCGCGCTCCCAGCACCTCTTGAGAAAGTGCCAGATCGTGTAGTTGTTGTCGTCCGAAAGCGTGTGGTAGGAGTGATCCCAGTCCATCCAGTAGCCCAGCCGTAGGGACTGCTGGGTGATCAGGTCGGCGAAGCGCTGCACGCGGGCCTTGCACTGCTCGACGAACGGCGCGATTCCGTAGACCTCGATGTCGCGCTTGGTGCGGAAGCCCAGCTCGCGCTCGACCTCCACCTCCACCCACAGGCCCTGGCCGTCGAAGCCGTTCTGGTAGCGTTGCCTAAACCCCCGCATCGTCTTGTAGCGCTGGAACAGGTCCTTGTAGGTCCTGCCCCAGGCGTGGTGTATGCCCATCGGGTTGTTGGCGGTGATTGGGCCGTCCAGGAACGAGAAGCGGCGCGGCGAGTTCTCGTTGCGGCCGAGGTAGCGCGTCAGGATCCCCTGCTCGCGCCACCAATCCTGGATCTCCCGCTCGAGCGCGGGGAAGTCCGTCTTCGAAGACACAGCGGCAAAACGCGGCATCGCAACCGTCCCCCTAACAACAATGAAGCATCCCGTCTTCAAGGACGGGATGCACCCGTGGTACCACCCTGATTCCGGCCGGCATCAATCTCGCCGCTCGGCCGGCGCTCCAGCTCCCGATCTCGGCGGAGTCCCCGGCGGCGCCTACGCGGACGATCCGTTCGGGCCGCGGCTTGGGGGTGATCTGGAGCGGCGTCCGCGCCGCTGGGCTCACACCATCTCCCAGCTCGCTCGCGCGCGGGATCGCCATCCCGTCCCCGTCATCGCCAAATGTGGCGGTAGTGTAGCACGGTCCGCAAGCGCGCGTCCAGCGGTGGGGCGGCCGTGCAGGGAGACCGGGGGCCGCGGCGAACCCACCCACTAGGACTGTCACGTGCGGTCGGGGAGCCTCGTGAAGGTCTGCCTCTACCTCGAGCACAGCCAGGACTCTTCCTGGAGCGGCGGCATCCGCCAGGCCTACGAGAACCAGGTGCGGGCGCTGCGGGCCGTCGGCGTTTCGGTCACGAGCGACCCTTCCGAGCCGTTTGACATCCTGGACCTGCACACGATCGGGCCGAGGTCGTTCTACCTGGCCGATAAGTACAGCGGTCACCGGCCGGTTGTGATCCACGGCCACACAACGGCCGAGGACTTCGCCAACTCCTTTGTCATGAGCGACGCGCTGGCCCCGATGTTGGGACGCCTGCTCACCCATTACTACAACAAGGCCGACCTCCTCATCGCACCATCGCCTTACACCGAGCAGGTACTGCGGCGGCACGAGGTGGACCGTCCTATCGAGGTGGTCAGCAACGGGGTGGACCTGCGCCGCTTCGAGTCGTTGCGCCGGGCCCGGTCGCTGGGGCGGGGCCGGTACCGCCTGCGGGGCACCGTGCCCTACTCGGTGGGACTGGTGCTGCTGCGCAAGGGGGTGGATTTGTTCTGCGAGACCGCGCGCCTTCTCCCTGACCTCACGTTCGCGTGGTTCGGCCGTATCCACAAAGCGGTGAAACCCGAAACGCTGCGCGTGGTAGAAACGGCTCCGCAGAACGTGCGGTTCACCGGCTATGTGGATAAGGTGGAGGAAACCCACGCATCCGGCGACATCCTCTTCTTCCCAAGCGCCGTGGAAAACGAAGGGATCGCGATCCTGGAGGCCGCGGCGTGCGGCCGCCCGCTGGTGCTGCGTGACTCCGAGTGCTTCACCGGCCGCTTCCGGAACGGCGTCAACTGTCTGATGGCCAAGGACCCAGACGGGTTCGCATCCCACCTGCGGCGCCTTACCGGTGACACCGACCTGGCGAGGCATCTGGGCGAGGCGGCGCGGCAGTTCGCCGCGGCGCACTCGCTTGAGCAGGTTGGGCGACGGCTCGCTGAGATCTACGCGCGGCTGTCGTAGGGCTGCGGGCGCGCGCCCTCGTGGCTGGTCTTGCGCCAGTCCCGAGCGCCCGTCAGCGCGCCGTAGACGTACCGGCGGATGGCCAACGGCACGATCACCATCGTGTGGAACGAGAACAGGGTCCACCGCACCAGAACGCCGGCCAGACGCCACGGCGAAAACCCTACCTCAGCGGTAATCGCGGTGAGCATGCCGGCCGTCAGCAGACCTGAGGCGGCCGCCATTACCGCGCGGGGGAGCTGGAGGTAGACAACCGCCTCGTACACGAGGCCGATCATCGCGTAGAGGTAGCCGGTGAGAACCGCCAGCGCGCTCAGCAGGGCTCCCGAGAGGAAGAACAGCATGTCCACCCGCCGCAGCAGTGGGACCCGGCCGAGGAGAATCTGTGGCAGGTAGTCGCCCAGACAGAGCAGGGCGCCTTCGAACCACCGCTCGCGCTGCCGTATGAGATCACGCAGCCCGACGACCCCTTCCTCCCACACCTGCGCCTCGTAGCAGTACCGGATCTCCCACCCGCGCAGCGCCAGCCGCACGCTGAGGTCAATGTCCTCGGTCAGGGCCTCCTCGTTCCAGCCGCCCACATCCTCCAGGGCCTCGCGCTTCACGATCAGGCCGTTGCCGGCCAGGCAGACGAAGGCGCCCACGGCCTGTCGCGCCCGCTGCAGCAGCGTTTGGAACACGCGGTACTCGTCTGCCTGCACGCGCGTCAGCCAGTTGCGGCCGGGGTTGTGCACCAGCCGGCGGCCCTGCACGGCGCCGGTGCGCGGATCGGCAAGGTGCGGGACCATCTGCGCGATCACGTCGGGGCCCAGCCGCGCGTCGGAGTCAAAGACCGCCAGGAGCGTGCCCCGGCTCTGCGCAATCCCGACCAGCAACGCCGCGGCCTTGCCGATGCTCCCCGGCACCGTCTGCACCACCTTGACCGGCAGCTCGGTCTGAAGGCGCTCGAGCAACTCGAGCGTGCCGTCGGTCGAGTGATCGTCCACGACGACCACCTCGATCTCGCCGTCGTAGGACTGTGCGCAGGCGGAGCGCACCGAGCCCTCGATGACGCAGACCTCGTTCTGGGCAGGGATGATGATGCTCACCGACGGAGGGACGGGCCACCTCCCGGGGGAGGGGCGGCGGGTCGCCACCCCGAGCAGCAGCACGGCGCCCCCGAAGATGGCCAGCACCAGGAACAGGTACTGCAGCCAGACGAGATCCACGACGTAGTAGCGGAACCAAAGGGCATCCCTGTAGGTGATGCTCACTGCCACCAGGGCGATCCAGCCCGCAGCGAGGGTGGCGAGCACCAGGTGGCGGGCGGTGGCCGGCCGCATGCGCATCATCCGCTCCCATCAGCCGCACCGGCAAGCGCGGCCAGGCTGCGGTCGAACGGGGGAGCCGCGACACCGGCCTCCGTGACGATCGCGGTGACCAAGTCATGCGGGGTGACGTCGAAGGCCGGGTTCCGGACAGCGATGCCCTCCGGTGCGATACTGCAGCCCATGAAATGGGTGACCTCAGCGGCAGAGCGCTCCTCGATCGGGATCGCGGCGCCGTCCGGGCAGGCCAGGTCCACGGTCGAGATGGGCGCGGCCACGATAAACGGCAGCGCATGGGCCCGCGCCAGCACCGCCAGCGTGTATGTCCCGATCTTGTTGGCAACGTCGCCGTTGGCCGCGATCCGATCGGCGCCCACGATCACGCGGTCCAACGCGCCGCCGGCCATCAGCGCGCCGGCCGCGTTGTCCGTAATCAGCGTAGAGGGGATGCCGTACTGCAGCAGTTCCCAAGCGGTCAGGCGGGCGCCCTGCAACACCGGGCGCGTCTCACACGCGAATACATGGATCCCCTTGCCGGCCTCGTGGGCCGCCCGCAGGATGCCGAAGGCCGTCCCATACCCCGCGGTCGCCAGCCCTCCGGTGTGGCAGTAGGTCAGGATGCGCTCGCCCGGGCGGATCAGCGCCTCGCCCCAGCGGCCTATCGCCTTGTTGGCGGCGCGGTCTTCCTCGGCAATGGCCTCGGCCTCGCGGCGCAGCAGCGCGGCGAAGGCGGCGCCGTCCTCCTGCTGAGCCGCCCGCGCCTTCGCCAGCATCCGCTCCACTGCCCAGCGCAGGTTGACGGCCGTGGGGCGGGCCGCCGTCAAGACCGCCCCGGCCGCCTCCATCGCGTGAGAGCGATCGGCACGCGGGAGCGCGGCGGCGCAGGCCGCGGCCAGGGCGACGCCGTATGCCGCCGCCACCCCGATCGCCGGAGCTCCACGCACGCGGAGATCCCGGATCGCAGCGGCCACCTCATCGGGCGTGGCGCAGGAAGCCACCCGCACATCGTGGGGAAGCAGCGTCTGGTCCACCAGACGCACCAGCCGGTCATCCAGCCATACGGTCTCAGGCATAACGGCCTGCTGCGGGAAAGCGGGTGACGGCGCGCCGTCAGGTCATGGGAAAGAGGGCATGCGGCTCGTCGCGCGCACTCTCGGCCGTAACCGTAACGGTGTTGGGAGCAAACAGGAAGATCTCCTCGCCCACGCGCTGCATCTGCCCGTCCACGGCATAGGTGACGCCGCAGATGAAGTCCACGATCCGCCTGGCGAGGTCGCGCTCGGCATCCCGAAGATTGACGATGACCGGTCGGCGGGCCTTCAGGCACTCCGCCGCGGCCAGGGCATCGTCGAGACTGCGCGGTTCCAGCACAACGATCTCCATCTGCCGATTCGCGTGCAGGCTCAACACCGGCGCGTGGCGGTGCTTTGCCTCCCCGTCCTCGCCCGGTGCGGCGACTGCGTCCTCCTCGGCAAAACCCAGGAACGACCAGAACCTCTGCATCGCGCTCACCTCACACCTCCCGCTCTCTCCTCCCTCCCTGGATCCGGCCTCTCCCGTGGCCTTGGACTACCGATCGCCGAACAGGGCGCGCCCGATACGTACCATGGTCGCGCCTTCCTCGATCGCCACCTCGAAATCGCCCGACATGCCCATTGATAGCTCGCAGAACGCTTTCCCCGCCACCCCATCCCGCAGGCGATCCCGCAGCGCCCGCAACTCCCGGAAGACCGGCCTTACCGTCTCCGGGTCATCGACAAGCGGCGCCACCGTCATCAGCCCGATCGGGTCGAGGGATCTGCACGCGAGCACCCGCCCGACCAGATCCACCGCCGCGCCGGGAGCGACCCCGTACTTGGTGGCCTCGCCGGCGACGTTCACCTCGATCAGGACCGAGACCCGCCGGCCGGCCTCACCTGCCGCCCGATCCACTGCCTCCGCGATCCGGAGGCTGTCGAGGGAGTGGATCACCTGGAACTGCTCCACGGCCGGCCTTGCCTTGTTCCGCTGCAGGTGGCCGATCAGGTGCCAGCGCGGCCCTGGGCCGACCGCCTCGATCTTGACAACTGCCTCCTGGACCCGGTTCTCACCTAGGTCGCGGAGCCCCGCGGCCACGGCCTCGCGCACCCGCGCCGCGTCGACCACTTTCGTTACGCCGATCAGCGTCACCGAGGCCGGGTCACGCCCGACCCGTTCGGCTGCGCGGGCGATCCGGTCCACGACCGCCCTGTACCGTTCCTCCATGCCAGTCACGCCACGGCGTTATTCGGCAGGAGGCAGGGAATCCCTGCGGTGGGTTGCGGCCGCAAGGTGGCGTGCTAGACGACCTTTTCGCGCACCACGGCGCTGAGGTAGTCCATCGCGGCCACCACTAGCGTGATAGCCCAAACCGCGGTGGCCGCCTGCTTCCACTGCAGCAGGTTGATGTACTGCATCAGCAGGAAGCCGAGCCCGCCGCCGCCCACGAACCCGATCACCGTGGACATGCGCACATTGATGTCCCACCGGTAGATCGTGAACGCGATGAATGGCGGCACGATCTGGGGCACGACAGCGTAGCGCACGACCTGCAGCATCGAAGCGCCGGTTGCGGTGATCGCCTCGATCGGCCCTGGGTCTATGGACTCGATCTGCTCCGAGTACAGCTTGCCCAGCGAGGCGATCGAGTGGATCCCCAACGCCAGTACGCCGGCAAAGGGACCGATGCCGACCCACACCGCAAACACCGTGGCCAGAATAAGGGGTTCAATCGAGCGGGCAATGTTGAACACGGTGCGGATCACATAGTAGACGAAGATCCCGATGGGGTTGCGCGCCATCAGGTTCTTGGCGCCCAGGAACGACAGCGGCACAGCCAGGACCACGCCCATGGTGGTGCCCATCAGGGCCAGAAACACGGTCTCAACCATCCGGAACAGGGTCAGGCGCAGCGCGTTGCTGGGCCCCAGCGTCGTGCCCTCCAGGCCGACCTGGGCCATGATGTGGTGTTCCGTGCCGATGACGTTGGGAACCATTACGGCCGCCTGGAACCGGCCCGAGGCATCGGTGCTCGCCTTGGTGAGATGTACCTTTACGCCGGACTGATCGAACCAGATGACGTCAACCGGGCGCGACGGCGCAAAGCCCTCGCCTGAAACGTTCACACGCGCGCCGATCGCCGCCTGCGTGGGACTCAGCGTGATTCGTCCGGGGCCGCGGGCCTCCATAGGAGCCGGGGCCGCGGCGCCGTCTAGGCCGATCCCGGTGTCCGCGACCTGCACGCGTTGCCGGCGTTCAATCAGGTCGGGACGGATCAGATCGGCGAGCAGCGGCTTCATCAGGTAGGCCTTGCGTCCCAGCTCGCCCAGGTTGATTTGGGTGACCTGCCAGCCGTAGGCGTAGATCACGCCCACGAAGATCAACCACAGGATGACACGCAGCGCCCCGGCGCCCGGCCGCGGGACCTCCGGCGCGCGCGGAGTCGGTGTCTTGGTGTTGGGTCCCATGTTGCTCCCTCTCGCAGGCGTCCGCCAGGCGACCGGCGGGCCGGCCGATGCCGGCCTACGCTATCTCGACCTCTACCGCCTCTTCTCCGAAGATCTCCTTGAAGCGCTGCTCGTCAATCTCCGCCGGCAGGCCCTCGAAGGCTATCTCGCCGGCCTTGAGGGCGATCAGCCGCGTGCCGTAGCGCCGCGCTAAGCTCAGGAAGTGCAGGCTGCACATCACCGTGATGCCGTCCCGGCGGTTCAGCTCCTCCACGTACCGCAGCACCGAGTGCGAGGTCGCGGGGTCCAGGCTGGCCACCGGTTCATCGGCCAGGATCAACTTGGGGTCCTGCATCAGCGCCCGGGCTATCCCCACCCGCTGCTGCTGGCCGCCGGAGAGCTGATCGGCCCGCGTGTGGGCCTTCTCCGGAATGCCTACCGTGGTCAGGTGTCCGATCGCCTGCTCGCGCAGGCCGCGCGGGAAGTAGTTGTAGAGCGACCATGTCGGCGGCACGTACCCCAGACGCCCGGACAGCACGTTGGTTATCACCGGTGAGCGCTTGACCAGGTTGAACTGTTGGAAGATCATCCCGATCTGGCGGCGCATGCGGCGCAGCTCGTCTAACGGTAGAGCCGTAACCTCGACGTCGTCTACGAAGATCTTGCCTGAGGTCGGCTCCACGAGCCGGTTGATGCATCGCATCAGCGTGGACTTCCCGGACCCGGAGAGCCCTATGATGATGAGAAACTCGCCGGGCTCCACCGAGAAGCTCACGCCGTTCAGCGCCCGCGTTCCGTCGGGGTAGATCTTGGTGAGATTCTCGATCCTCACCGCCGCTCCACGCATCACTCCACCTCACAAAACGGAGGAGAGCGGCGTATCCTCTCCTCCGTCCGTTGCCATCCGGTGCTTCGCGCGACCCGCTACCTGGGCCGTATCATCTGCTCGAGGTCCAGGCCAAGGAGCTTCGCCGCATCCCTGACCGGCTGGAAAAAGTCGTCCATGGTCTTCAGTTTCGGCATCTTGTGGGTGCCCTGGAGCGCGGCCAGATCGGCGTACCCCTCGTGCTGGTAGAGGGCGAAGATCGTCTCCCGGCCAGGCGCGGTGGCCGCGATGCGGAACAGCGCCTTCGCGGCCTTATCCTTGACCTCATCGGGGAGGTCGCGGCGGAACGAGACGGTGTCGTTGGGAATCGGGTCCGTGTACATCAGGACCCTCACCTTGTCCCGCACGTCCGGGTACTGCGCGACCACGCGCTCGCGTGCCTCGAAGACCGGGTTGTCAGGATCCCCAAACGTCGCGCCGGCGTCCACGGAGCCGGTATAGATCGCCAGCACCACCCTGTCGTGTCCTCCGGCAAAGACGACCTGGCTGAAGAACCGATCTGGGTCGATCCCGTTCTTCTTGAGGAGGGCGGCCGGGAACAGATAGCCGGACGCCGAGGCCGGGTCTACAAAGGCGAACTTCTTGCCGCGCAGGTCGGCCAGCGTCTTGGCGTTGAGTTCGGCGCGATAGAGGATCTGCGCGACGTAGAACGGCTTGTTCTGCCGGAGACTGACCAGACGGGCCTCTGCCCCGCACCGGCGGTTGGCCAGAACGTAGGCAAACGTCGCGAAGAACGCGATGTCCACCCTTCCCGCGCACATCGCCTCGATCGTCGCGGCGTAGCTGGTGGGAACCTCGGCCCGGACCCTGTAGCCCGTGGCCACCTCCAGCATCCTGGCCAGCGTGCTGCCCGTGGCCAGCACCCGGCCCGCGTCCACCGAGGGCACGAACGCCAGCACGAGACTTGTCTGGCCGGCGGCGGGCTGTGGGGACCAGACACCCGTGCCCAATGCCACTGCCAGGATGAGAACAACGGTCAGGAATCGCACGGTTCTGTTCACTTTCCATCCTCCTCCCGCGGGACGCTCCATCTCGTTCACGCCCAGAATAGCACAACGACCGTACGGGCGGGCGCCCGGGTGCCCGTCAGCACTTAGCGTACCCGCACTGCCGGCAGCTCGCGCAACCGTTCTCGCGGATCAGGGACGCCCCGCAGTCGGGGCAGACGCCTACGAATGTCAGCGCAACGCCCCGTTCGGCCGACCGGCCACCCTCGTGGCGGCCGTCCTCGTGCCCTCCGTTGCCTCCTGTCACCGGGGCCAGCACCGGCTCCCCGGGGGGCGCGGGGACAACCGGCGGAGGAGCGAACCGGAGCATCTCCTGGCGGACCCGCGGGCCCGGCATCGGCAGAACATCGGCGCGCGGGAAGACCTTGTCCGGCCGGAACCCATCGCCGTAGAGCGCCCGCCCCAGCGCCAGGGCCACCGCCTGCGCGATCGTCGAGACGCGCACCACCGTGCCGTCGGCGGAGCGGTCAAACGCCACCTCGGTGCTCTGGACGCGCCAGAGCTGCTCGATCACCTCTCGGGCGTCGATCCCTCCGCGCAGCGCAAGCGAGGCCATGCGGCCGATTGCCTCCGCCTCGACGTCGAGCGAATGCACGAACACCTCGCAGACGCCCAGCTCATCCTCGTTGATTACCACGTAGATGCGACCCCGAGGCGTCTCGATGCGCTCGGTCCTCCCGGAGGTCACCTTGGGCCTTGCGCGGGGCGCGGCCGCGTCGTCGCGAGCCGCG